>JAHBTD010000004.1 GCA_019638775.1 Fimbriimonadaceae bacterium
CAGATATCCCGCAAAGAACGCAAAAACTGCAACACAAAGAAGGCAACGCTTCGTCGTTGCCGCTCTACTAAACCTTCGCCCCCGCCATCAACTCCACAAACTCAGGGAAATAAGGCCGACTATCCCACGGCCCCGGTGCCGCCTCAGGGTGGTACTGGATCGACGACGCCATCTCCGACTTCACCCGAATCCCTTCCACCGTCTCATCGTTCAAGTTAAGTTGAGTGACCTCAGCCCCGGTGCCAGAGAGAGAGTCTGGATCAACCGCGTATCCGTGATTCTGTGAGGTGATCGTCACCTTCCCCGTGAGCAAATCCTTGACCGGGTGGTTCGACCCCCGATGTCCGAATTTCAGCTTGAACGTCTTGCCGCCGACCGCCTGGCAGAGCAGCTGGTTCCCAAGGCAAATCCCAAACATCGGCCTCTTCCCAAGGAGATTACGCACCGTCTCAACCACAGGACCAAGCCGCGCTGGGTCGCCTGGGCCAGGGGATAGCAAAATCCCATCCGGTCGCCACTCCAAAATCTCCTCAGCCGTACGCGTTGCTGGCAGCACGATCGGCTGGCATCCCGCGTTGTAAAACCGCCTCAGGATGTTATATTTTAGGCCGCAGTCGATCACCACAAGCCGCAATCGCGAGGGATCGTCCGGTATCTCTATCGACTCCTTCCCAACCGGCCCCCATTTGTAGGGCGCCTTGGTCGTGACGGAGTACACAAAATCCATCTCGTCGTAGTTCTTCGCTTGCTGGAGCTTCTTCAGGGCTTCATCGGGGGAGCCGTTCGTAATCATCCCCATCTCCACGCCACCGCTACGGATGTGCTGGGTGATCGCGCGCGTGTCTAAGCCCTGAATGGCGGTGATTTCCCGCTCTTTCAAAAACTGATCGAGGGTTTTGGTGCTGCGCCAGTTCGAAGGCGAGTCGCAGGCTTCCTTCACGATGAAGCCGGTGGGCTGCACGCGGTCAGACTCAAAGTCGTCTTCGTTGATGCCGTAGTTCCCGATCAGCGGATAGGTGAGCATCACCATTTGGCCCGCATAACTGGGGTCGGTAAGAATCTCTTGGTACCCGGTCATCCCAGTGTTGAACACGACCTCGCCGACGGTGTCGGCCTGCGCGCCAAGGGGGTTGCCTTCGTAGATGCTGCCGTCGCTAAGAACCAGGTAAGTCGCCAATTTCGATCCTTCTGGCCCGGGTGTCGAAAACCGCAACGGACCTTACGGAATATACCAGAGCGCCCCAGCATCGAGGCCTAACTTTAGGCCGAACGAACGCGCAAAAAATGCGCGCTGGCAAAATCAAAAAGCTTTCCAGGAACTACGATCCCGGAGCAAGCTGCAGACCCGTTTCAACCCACTGAATAGAATCAATCGCACTCGGCGCATCCATCAGCGGATCGTAACCGTTGCCGATCTTCGGAAACGCCATCACTTCGCGAATGTTGTCCTCGTTCAGCAGCAGCATAATCAAGCGGTCGATGCCGGGAGCCAGCCCGCCATGCGGGGGCGCACCGTATTGGAAAGCCTCAAGAATATGCCCAAACCGCTCCTGCTGTGTGGTCTCATCAATGCCGAGCAAGGTGAATATCCGTGCCTGAACGTCCGACCTGTGAATTCGGATCGAACCCGAACACCATTCATAGCCGTTGCAAACAACGTCATAACAGTCGGCCCGCATCCGCCCGGGGTCAGATTCCAAGAAGATGAGGTCCTCGTGCTTGGGGCTGGTGAACGGGTGGTGCACCGAATCCCATCGGTTGTGGTCAGGGTTCCACTCCACCAACGGAAAATCCAGCACCCAGATGAATTTGAGTTTTCGAGGATCATCGAGCTTGCAACGCTCGCCGATCTCATTCCGCAAGCGGCTCAGCACGTTATTGCCGGGCATATACTCATCGGCGATAAAGCAGAGCAGATCGCCCTCTTCGGCCTTGGCAGTCTCCGTGATCTTATCGAGCTCGTCCTGCGAAAAGAACTTGGCGATTGATCCTCGAACCGGCAGGCCACTCGTGGTGCGCAGCGCACCCTCGCCGTCCCCGATGATAAGCGAAGCCATGCCCTTCGCACCAAACTCCTTACAGAATGTTTCAAGCTCGCCAATCTCTTTTCGCGAGAGTCCCGCCCCACCGGGGTAGCGGACGCCACGAACCATTCCGCCATTCTCAACCGTGCTCTTAAACACGCCAAAGCCGGAGTCCTTCACCGCATCGGTGATGTCAAAAAGTCGGAGGTCAAAACGTAGGTCCGGCTTGTCCGTGCCATAGAACCGGATCGCTTCGTCGTAGCTCAACCGCTCAAACGATTCGACCAGGTCCTTTTCAAGCCCAAACTCCTTGATCAATTCGTTGCAGACCTTGATCGTCATCTCTTCGCAGATGTTCAGCACATCTTCCTGTGTGACAAACGACATCTCAAGGTCGAGCTGGGTGAATTCGGGCTGGCGGTCTGCGCGCTGAGCTTCGTCGCGGAAACATTTGGCGATCTGGTAATAGCGCTCCATGCCGCCCACCATCAAAAGCTGCTTGTACTGCTGCGGACTTTGCGGGAGCGCGTAAAACTGGCCAGGGTCGAGTCGGTAAGGCACAAGATAGTCACGAGCGCCCTCAGGCGTGGATTTGGTGAGGATCGGTGTCTCCACCTCAACAAAATCTCGCTCATCCAAAAATCGGCGTATCTTCCCAATCGCAGCGGCGCGCAGCGCCATCTTTCGGTACATCGCCGGGCGTCGAAGGTCGAGATAGCGATGCTTAATGCGCAGTTCCTCGTTAACGTTCTTCATCTGCTCCTCGTCGCTGATCGGGAAAGGCAGAAGCTTCGACACACTCAGGACCTGATAGCCCGACACAAGCACTTCGATCTCGCCGGTAGCCATCCGAGGGTTCTTGGTCTCTTCGCTTCGCATGCGAACTTCGCCCTGAACGCTCAGACAGAACTCCGTCTTAATCTCAGCGAGCTTCGGAAACTTCTGCGGATCAAGGAAGAGCTGAATCAAACCCGTACGGTCACGCAGGTCGATAAAGTACAGCCCGCCAAGGTCGCGGATGCGATGCACCCACCCGTTCAGTACCACTTGGGAACCGTCGTGCTCGGGTCGGAGAGTGCCGCAAGAATGAGTCCGTTGCAAAAAGCTCATGAAGGGATGAAGGATACCTTCGGTATCTAACCGGACCAGGGCCTAGTCCACGACAACTTATTGGGGGAATTGGCGTACCTATTATTGATTCCAAAACTTGGCCCAAATTCTCCCGTTGCGGTGCCGATGCTCGTCGCCTCGCGGGTACCCTTGAGAAAGCTCCCATGTCCACCATCGCCACGCCCCCCGTCAGACCTGATCGCACGATCCCCAACTACCGTCAGCAAGTCCGCAAGGCCCTGCCCGATGAGTATTTCAAACCCCAGCCTGCCCAGCTATGGTGGTTTGTCCCCCATACCGCGATTATCGGCACCAGCCTTTGGCTCCTAACGGCGCACTTTTCATGGTGGCTCGCCCCAATCCTTTCGTTAATCATTGGGCACTCTTTCGGCTGTCTCGGATTCCTGTCGCACGAGATCGGCCATGGCGCTGCCATCACCAACCTTCGCGTCCGCGACATCTTCAGCGGAATCGGATTCTCGCCGTTTTACATCAGTCCGCTGCTGTGGCGGCAATGGCACAACTCCGACCACCACAACAACACTCAAGTTGAAGGCATCGACCCCGACCACCTCTTCACGATTGAGGACTACAAGAACAACCCGATCCTGCGTGGGCTCTACAAGATGTCGCCACTGGCCCGAAACATCGTTATCTTTTCGTCCTTTACCTACCGGATGAATCAGCAGACTTTGCGAATGCTGATCCACTACCTCAAGGACCCAAAGACCGCAAAGCGAACCAAGTGGATCATGTTCACGCAAACGCTTGCTCAAGTGAGCTTCTGGGTAGCGCTGACGCTGTTCTTAGGAACACAAGTTTTCTGGTGGGGCTACTTCATCCCGCTCCTCGTCGCCAACTCGATTGCCATCAGCTATATCGCGACGAACCACTTTTTGAATCCGCTTGCCGATGAGAACGACGTCCTCGCCACGTCGCTGACGGTCACTCTTCCCAAGTGGTGCCGCTTCCTCGATCCTTGGCATCAGCACTTCGGAGCGCACGTCGCCCACCACCTCTTCCCCCAAGCGCCGACGAAGTACACGCGCAAAATTGAAGAGAAGATCGAAGAGCTTTGGCCCGATCGCTACCACTCGATGACGATCTTCCGAGCCTTGCAACTCCTGTGGAAGACGCCTTGGGTTTATGAGGACAAAACGACGCTGCTCGACCCCCACCGCGAGGAACGCCACAAAACCCTCGGCCACGGTCTCAAGAAATAAGCGTTCGACAGAATCTCAGTATTCAAAAGACAGAACGGTCCGGTTTATGCTTCGGCGCTCAAGACTGACCGACGAAGCACAGACCGGCAAATCGACCCAGCGAGTTCAGCGCAGAACTCGCTACAATAGCTTTGAGCCATGAACAAAGGAGCCATCGTTTCGATCATCCTGGGCACGCTTGCAATGGGTGGAATGGTATTCGCCTTCCTCAGCCAAGCAAGCCCCTACGTCACGATCGCTGAGGCCCGCAGCACTCAAGGTGACAGCCTCCACGTCCCCGGAGACATCGTGAAGGAGACCTTCCAACAGAACGTGAAGGATCAAACCGCGACCTTCGACATCATCGATGAAAAGGGAGATCGAGTCACCGTCATTTCGCAAGAGGTGCCAGCAAACATGGGCAGTGCCACCAAAGTAGTGGCGATTGGCAAGATGAGCGGCGAGGTGTTCCACGCAAGGAAGCTCCTCGTAAAGTGCCCGACAAAGTACAAGGGAGAAGCAAAGCCGGATTACAGTGCAGGCACACCCAGCGTTGCTCAGGCCGCATCGGTAACCCGATAGACCTTACAGGAAAGTCAAAATCCCTTGGAAGAACAGACGCTCGATTTAAGCCAGTTTTCTGAAGCCCCCCAATGGTCTGTCCTTCTTGGCAATGGATTCGGACGTTGGCTCATTCTCGCCGGATTTGCCCTGTTCCTCCTGAGCGCGGTGGCATGGATTCTATCCCCACGGAACCCGCGATATGAGAAGATCGGACGCATGGCATTTACGCACGGGAGCGCCACGATCTTCGGGGCTTTCGTAACGCTCGCCATCCTCTTCATCAACAACCGCTTTGAGTACTACTACGTTTGGTCGCACTCCGACACGCTGAACTCCCTGCAATACAAGATCGCCGCGATCTGGTCCGGACAGGAAGGCAGCTTCATGCTGTGGGCCGTCGCTGCTGCGATATTCGGACTGTTAACCGTCCGAGGGACCGGTCCTTATCGACGGTGGTTCACTGTAGTCTACGCGCTGTTCTTGGGTGGGCTCTGCGGCGTCATGTCGTACGAATCGGCGTTTCGTCTTGTCGATTCTATGCACGGCAAGACCTTGGTGCCTATCGAAGGCGCGGGGCTCTCACCCTCCCTGCTGAACTACTGGATCGTCATCCACCCCCCCACGATCTTCCTTGGTTTTGGCTCCTTGACGGTGCTCTTTGCCTACGCAGTCGCCGCGTTTATCGAGAAGAACCCTGTCGAATGGGTTCCAAGGGCTCGCCCTTGGGCGATCGTCTCCCTAACCTTCCTTGGAGTCGGACTCTGTATGGGTGGCTTTTGGGCGTATGAAACGCTCGGATGGGGCGGGTTCTGGGCGTGGGACCCGGTCGAGAACACAAGCTTCGTCCCTTGGGTGTTCTTAGCCATCCTCATACACGGATTCCTCATTCAGCAGGCTAAAAAGAGGTGGTACGTCTCCAACTTGGTTTTTGCCGGGCTCCCCTTCCTCATGTTTCTTTACGGCACGTTTCTGACGAGGTCGGGGATGCTTGGCAACACGAGCGTTCATAGCTTTGCGCAGATGGACAACAAGGCGCTCAAGCTTCTTGTCGGAATGTGCAGCATCTTTGTCATCGGGTTTATCGGACTTGCAATCTGGCGAGGCAGACATATCCGCAAGGAGTTTGCACCCCAAGCCACACCTGAAACGAGCGGTGTTGCCCGAGAAAAGATGTATCTGCTTGGCAGCTACGCTCTCACATTTTTTGCCATCTCAACCGCAGTTGGAATGAGTGTTCCATTCATTCAAGGCATCTTCCACCAACCCCAGAAGGTCGTTGAAGAAGGACTTTATCACAACATACTGGTCTGGCCCTTCATCCCCATCATGCTGCTCATGGCAGCGGCTCCCTTTGTGAGTTGGCGAGGGACAAGTTGGAAGGAGCTGCTGAACAAGCTCTATCTGATCCTTTGCGTGACCATCTTCACCGTCGGCATCCTAGGCATTGTCATTAAGACGTCATCGGTTAAGTTTGAAGCCGATTTGAGCCACAACATAGCGATGCCGTTCGGCAGGCATCTCCCGGCCTATGTCTGGACATTGATCCTTGCCGGGCTCTGTATCTTCGTGGTTGTTGCTCACCTTTGGAAAGCCATCGAGCTCTATCGAAAGAACCGCCCCAGTGTTGCCGGTTTCATGTCGCACGTTGGCCTGGGCATCACTCTGGCTGGCTTGGTGATCTCTCGGGGGCTTGAGACGGAGCAAGAACTCATCACACAAAAGGGTAAGCCATCGCCGGGGCTTGGATACGCCGTCAACTTCATCGGACCCACCAAGGATTATCGCGACCGCACGAACCGTGTCGAATTCCAAATGATCGGCGATGGAGGTTCGTTCACGGCACGCCCCTCACTGTACTACCGTGAGCAAAGAGACCCCGAAACCGGTCAAACCCAGCTTGAGCCATTCGCTTGGCCCTACATCCACAGGGGGCTGCTTAACGACGTCTATTTCACCCTCGGGGCAATGCAGCTGAATGCCACCGACTTAGTTTCGATCAAGCCAGACGAAACCATTGTCATGGATAGCTTCAAGGTCACTTACCTTGAGATGATACGCACGGGCAACCCTGGACAGGTCGGCACCGAGTTCGGAGCGAAACTGAAGTTCGTTTCCGACACCGGTGAGGAGTACGTCGTCACCCCGAAGATGAGGATCACAGACTCCGGTCCTACGTTCGATCCAGATTTCATCGGCACCGACTACTTCATAACAATCCAGCGACTGGACGCCGGCACCAAGGCAGCCTGGGTTCAACTGCACTTCATGGAGCCGCTATGGCCCATCAAGCTTTACTATAAGCCGTTTGTCGGGCTTGTCTGGTTGGGCACTGGTATCATGGCCCTCGCCGGGCTCTTTGCAGCCTGGAACCGAAAGTCCCGG
Organism: Fimbriimonadaceae bacterium; assembly: GCA_019638775.1. Lineage (NCBI taxonomy): Bacteria > Bacillati > Armatimonadota > Fimbriimonadia > Fimbriimonadales > Fimbriimonadaceae > Fimbriimonadaceae bacterium. Next base: position 7,283 of record JAHBTD010000004.1, read on the forward strand.
CGCGCAACGCCAACCGAGGATCAGACGAAGGAAGAAACGGGGACTTCACCCCAACAATAAAGAAGATGCGTCTAAATCACCTGCTTAAGGCAAAGCTGCACCACGCTCGCGTGACCTACGCCAATCCCGAGTATGTCGGCAGCATCGAGATCGACCGCGATCTGATGGAGCGGATCGGCATCCAAGACGGCGAACACGTCTATATCTGGGCAGTCGATCACACATCGCGAATCGAGACTTACGCATTCGCCGGACCGAAGGGTGTGATCGGTCTGAACGGTGGCGCGGCTCACTTCTTCAAACCGGGTGATCGCCTCGTCATCGCTGCATTCACCTGGACGGACGAAGAAATCATTCCCAAGATGCTTTGGCTGGGTGAAAACAACGAAGTCCTCCGGGACATGACGCCGTTTAGCGTTGTAGGGTAGTAAGGGGTAAGGTGTAAGGGTCGTAAGGGGATTTATCACTACCCTCCCCATTCATCATTCATCGTTCATAACTCATCGTTCTCTTCAACGCCCAATGCCATGAATCTGCAATCTTTGCTCGAATCTTCCGGCGCGATTCTGCGCGGGCATTTCCTTCTCACCAGCGGACGTCATTCCGACGTCTACTTCGAGAAGTTTCGAGTTCTTGAGCGCCCCGACGTCCTCTCGGCTCTTTGCACCGAGATCGCCGAACATTTCCGCGATTCAGGAATCGAACTGGTTGCCGGACCCACAACCGGCGGGATTATCATCGCCTTCGAGGTCGCCCGCCAAATGGGCTTGCCGTCGATTTACGTGGAAACAGAGAATGGGGTCAAAACCCTCCGCCGCGGAGCCTCAATAGCACCAGGCGCGAAGACTCTGATCGTGGACGACGTGCTCACAACCGGCAGATCGGTTGTCGAAACAATCCAGGTCGTGAAAGACGCGGGTGGGGTTCCATCTGGAGTTGGCGTTCTTATTGACCGTGCGCAAAGCCCGCTCGATTTTGGTTGTCCCCAGTTCGCCGCCTACAAGGTGGAAGCCGTAAGCTATGCACCCGAAGAGGTGCCCGATTGGCTCGCTGCCGTGCCGATTCAAAAGCCTGGGACACGAGTCCAGTAAGCTCACACTGCATCCAATCAATGCTCCCCTACGTCTCGTATCCATAGAGGTAGATAGTTCATGGATAACGACAGCGGTTCCGTCTTTGCGATTATGAGCGTCGGCATGTGGTTCGGCTTGTTCATTCTGGTCTACGTAGTGCAAGCAGTAGCGCTAATGACCATCGCGAACAAGACAGGCACAGAAAACTCGTGGATGGCGTGGATTCCCATTCTGAACGTCCTGCTCATGCTGAGCATCGCTGGCCTCGACTGGTGGTACATCCTCATAATGCTCATCCCATGCGTGGGATGGCTGGTCGTCCTCTACGCTTGGTGGCTGATCTGTGAAGAACGCGGCAAACCCGGCTGGATATCGCTGCTGCAGCTTGTGCCATGTATCGGATTCTTTGTGCCACTTTACGTCGCATTTGTTGACTGATCCACTCCAAACCAAGGAAAAGACCGCTCACCCGAGCGGTCTTTTTTTATGCCTTCTCTAGGTCTCTGATCCACTGGAGGAACTTCTTGGGGTCGAACCACAAAGGCCCGTCAATCACCTGGTGCATATAGTGCTTCGGAATCGGTACTTGCTCTCCCCACTCCTGCCCCTTGGGGAAAATGAAGTAAACGTCGTAAGCAAGGGGAGCATCCCTCGGCAGTTTAATCTTGGCTCCGTAAGCCAGCGCGATGTTCTGCTTCGTATCCCAATACTGCTTCACGCGCTTGTCTTTGAAGTAGCCAAAACCCTCTTCCGCGAGGGTTGCATTGTCGGTGCCATACGACGGCGTCCAGATGACATATGCGCTGATATCATCATCCTTTAGCTGCGGGAATATTTGACTTTGCACCTCACGGGCGCCATCGAGGCAAGGTATTCAGCTGGGGGAGAAGATGAACATCAACCGAACCTTTTCACGGTCAGCGTTGAAGTCCGCTTTCAGCTTCGCGCCGTCGATCATCCCCTTAGGAATCTGGGCAACATCTTTTGCTCCGCCGGTCTGATTCTGGGCGGTAGCAAGGACGCTGAAAAGGGCAATCGCAGCGATCATGGGCTTACTTTAGGTTACCTTACGCTAGACGGAAGGACTTTGTTGCCGCCCAGCACGTATGCAAAAGAAAACGAGGGCCCGTTGCCGGGCCCAAGCGAGAACACACGGAAGTTTAAAGTCGGTTTCTAACTGGTGCCTTTGGCAAGTCGAGCAAAGCTTTCTTTGTCCACGGCTCGCATCAAACACTCTTCGTAAGTGCAGTAGCCGTTCTTAAAGAGATCAGCCAGTGAGCGGTCCATCGTCTGCATACCGTGCTGTGCATTCGTCTCAATGATCGAATACATCTGGTGTGTCTTACCCTCACGGATGAGATTCTTAATGGCAGGCGTTCCCTGCATGATCTCCAGCGCTGCCGACCGTCCACCGCCCAGCCTTGGGATCAACTGCTGAGAGATAACACCCTCAAGCGTGTTGCCAAGAAGAACACGAATCTGCTCCTGCTGGTCCGCCGAAAAGACGTCAACGATACGGTCAATCGTCGAAGGGGCATTTCGTGTGTGCAGCGTTCCAAAGACAAGGTGACCCGTCTCCGCAAGCGTCAACGCGGCTTCGATGGTCTCAAGGTCGCGAAGCTCACCAACGAGAATGATGTCGGGGTCCTCACGCAAAACCGCACGCAACGCGTTATGGAACGTGTAGGTATCGGCGTGAAGCTCTCTTTGGTTCACCATGCACTTCTTGTGAGAATGCAAGTACTCGATGGGGTCTTCGATGGTGAGAATGTGCGACGTCCGGGATTCGTTGATATCGTCGATCATCGAAGCGATGGTCGTGGATTTACCAGAACCCGTCGGACCCGTAACAAGAACAAGCCCAGAAACCCGCTTCGACATCTCGCGAAGAACCGGCGGTAAGCCAAGCTCCTCAAACGCCGGAATACGGGTAGGAATAGCGCGCAAAGCTGCCGCCATCGCCCCTTTCTGGAAGTAGACATTAAATCGGAAACGGCCAAGTCCCTTTACGCCATAACCAAAGTCCAGCTCGTGCGACTGCTCAACCTTCTGGATTTGTTCGTCGCTAAGCACTTCGTAAATCATTCGCTGGCTGTCTTCTGGGTCGATAATCTGATAAGGCAACGGCTGCAGCTCACCGTCGATTCTTGCCATCGGAGGAAGGCCCGTCGTGAAGTGGATATCACTGGCTTTGCGCTCGATAGCCGATCGCAAGATCTCGTCGATATGGACATCTTTGACGCTCTTCGCGTCGCTGGCAACCTCTGTTCCGGCCTTAACCTCGGCGTGCTCCATCCCAATATAGATGTCGCTCGTTTCCTTGAGCGGACGGGTATAGAGATCGTCGGGCAACGCCGCCGGCTTATAGTGTTTGTACTCCTCCTGAGGAGCTTCCGCAACGGGCTCCCCATCGGCGCCGTTGTTCACAACCAGTTCAAAATTCGCGGTCGGCTTGGATTTGCCTTCCATCTTATTAACGATGTCAGCAATGTCCTGTTCCGCATCAGCCATCGCATCGTTATCTGCGATAGAGAACTTAAGTCCGCCAGCCGGTGCGCTCTCCGAAGCATTAGTCGATTCTGGAGCGGTCCCGGCTTGGGCTCCATCTACCGCTTCAAGATTGGGAGTCTCCGACTCCTCATCCTTCTTAAGTACTTTGTTCCAATCAAATGCCTGTTCGCTCATTTTTCTGGCTCCTTTCTATCAATTAAATCTGTAAGCTCGCCGCGTGCGCAATCACTCGACTTCCCTCTTCGCTAATGCTCTCATAGCTTTCTGGACCGATGCCAAGCCGCTCAGCCGCCCACGATGGCATCCAGTGATCCGGGTCGTGCAAACCTTCAAGCGCGCGAAATGCTATCGCCGACGCAAGCGCGATGCAAGCGCCGTGCTTCGGAAAATCACTGTCCGCTGCGGTCGGCGTGTGGTAATCGATACCGGCAATCAACTCCTCAGGGAATCCCCATTTTTGAGCAGCTGCCTTTGCAATGTGAACGTGATCAACACCAAATAACTCCAACTCCGCCTCGATCTCAGTCATTCCGGCTTCGATCATCGGCTTTGTCAGTTCGTAATCCTCTTCGCCAAATCGATCCAGCAGAGTCTTGCCGATGTAATGCAGCAACCCACAGGTGTAAGCGTTGTCTGGGTTGATGCTTTTGGTCTCCTTGGCAAGCCATCGAGCACAAACCGCCGTGTCGATAGAGTGTCTCCACCAAGCGCGACGTCGGAGAGATTCCTTGTCGTTCTTGCCGACGAACATGTCGTAAATACCAACCGTCATCGCAATCTGCCGAACGGTTTTGAAGCCAAGAAACATGATGGCTTCCTTCACCGAGGTGACCTTTTTCGGCAGGCCGTAGTAAGCGGAGTTTGCGGCGGTCAACAGCTTGGTGCTGAATCCGGGGTCAACGACAATCGCACGCTCAATCTCCGAAGCCGCCGTATCGGTCGAAGCCGATAGCTCGACGACCTTGTAGACGACCTGCGGAAGGACGGCAAGTTCGTTCACCTTGTCGAGTATCGTCTGGGTGCTGTCGTTATCTTCGTTATACGAAATCGGGGCCGCTGACATCGTTTGTGATTCCTCGTTTGTACTCAAAAAATTATCGGAAGGTTGTGGTAAATACACTACGCTTTAAGCGTAAATCACCCTCAAAACCTCATCAACGCTCGTGATTCCCATGAGAATCTTTTGCACAGAATCGTCCTGCAGCATCTTCATGCCGTTCTTCATGGCAAGCTGCCGCAAAACGTGAGCCGGCGACTTTTCAAGGATCTTGTCCTTGATGTCATCGGTCATAACCATCAACTCGTGAACTCCGGTTCGGCCCTTATAGCCAGTGCCTTTGCAGTGCTCGCACCCCGTTCCTCGGAAGAGCGTAATCTCGCCGCCCGTCTCGGCTCCAAGGTCATCCGGGACTGGGAAGCCGAATCGTACAAGGCTCTCGCGAGTGCCTGTGTAAGCCTCTTTACAGTGCGCACAGTTCTGCCGAACAAGCCGCTGGGCCAGAACGCCGATGATGGATGAGGAGATCAAGAACGGCTCAACCTCCATGTCAATCAGTCGAGTCGGGGCCGATGAAGCGTCGTTCGTGTGCAGCGTGCTCAAAACCAAGTGTCCGGTAAGCGCCGCTTCCATCGCGATGGTCGCCGTTTCGGTATCGCGCATTTCACCGACCATGATGATGTCGGGGTCTTGACGAAGCATCGCTTTCAGACCAGCGGCGAAAGTCATTCCCGCTCGGTTGTTCACGCTGCACTGGTTGATTCCCGACAGTTCGTATTCGACCGGGTCTTCGATGGTGATGATGTTTGAAGAACCGTCGTTGACCTTGTTCAGAATCGAGTAAAGCGTGGTCGATTTACCCGAACCCGTGGGTCCTGTGACGAGGATAATCCCATAGGTCTTGGAGCACATATCCTCGATGATTCGAAGGTTGTTAGGAAGGAAACCGAGCTTGTTCAGGCCGACCGTAATTCCGCCCTTATCAAGCACACGCATAACGATCTTTTCGCCATAGACAACAGGAAGGGTCGACACACGCAGGTCGTAATCCTTGCTGTTCATGTTGATGCTGATGCGGTTATCCTGCGGGACTCGCTTCTCTGCGATGTCCATGTTCGCCATGATCTTAAAGCGCGAGGTCAACGGTGCAAGGACTTTGCGCGGAACGCGCATTCCATCAATCATCACGCCGTCGATTCGGTACCGGACGCGCACACCGTCCTTCATCGGCTCGATGTGGATGTCACTGGCTTTGTCCTGAATAGCCTGGCTGACAATGAGATTTGCAAGACGAATGACGGGGGCGTCTTCGCCCATCTCGCGCAATTCGGCTTCGCTGAGGTCCTCGTCGCCAGACTCAGTGACCTCAATATCTCCGTCAAAATCTCGCATCACGCCAGCGAGAGCATCATTGACATTGACATCGATCTTATAAAGGTTGGATAGGGCGTTGTTGAGATCATCCTCGCCAGCGATAACCGGCTCGATCTCCATCCTCGTGATCAGCCGAAGCTCGTCGATCACGAAGACATCGAGCGGGTTCGCCATGGCGACGACCAAGGTCGTGTCCTTGATCTCGATGGGGACCGATTTAAATCGCTTGGCGCTCTGGGGAGAGATGAGCTGGATGACCTCGTGAGGTGGCTGACGCTCACCAATCTCGACGTAAGGGATGCCCCAGACCTTTCCAAGAAGCCGAACACGGTCGCGCTCCTGAATGAAACCCATGTTGACGAGGACGCGTGCAATAGGTTCCATCCCGCCGAGCTCTTTCTGCTTCTCTGATGCAAGATGAAGCTGCTCTTCGGAGATTAATCCCTCATTTACAAATACGTCGCCACTCAGCATGAACCCTCAACCACCATTGCCTAACGCGTGTCAGGCCGCCAATCAAGACATTCCATCACCCCATACAATGCGGGCTGGTAACAATGGCAGGGCTGGGGCAATGCCGTCATAAATACCTGCCGGTACATCTTCCTGATGAAATGATCGGCAACTTTGAGGCGGCTCCTTGGGCACTATTCTTGCCAAGTTAGCGTTGAGACTGACTGGTAAGCCCTGCGACGGGCAGGCCAAAATCGGCTAAAATCAATCTAACAGCTTTCCTTGGAGAACCCATTGACCCGTAGAGCAATCCTATCCACAATCGCGAGCACATTGGCTATCGGAACGACGATCGGCCTCATGGCCCAATCTGGGCAAGCCCCTTCGCCTGAGGTCGGGGCAAAGAAGGGGATGCTCTCGACCCTTGATCCAAGCGAAATCGATACGATGTATCTGCAAACGAAACTTGGAAGCTTCCGTCTGATCAACGGAGCAGGCAGGGTCGAAATCAAGTTCACGGGCACCGTTCTCATCAGCCAGCTAAACGGTGTGCGCACCGTATCAGGGAACGTTCAGAAAGAGTTTCCAAGAAACGCCGAAGAAGCAAAGTCAGGCCGCGAACTCTGGTTTGGTACCGGCACGATTGTTGTGGACGGAGGCTTCCGCGCCATCCAATGGTTTGGACGAGACATGTCTACGACATGGCAAGGCCATGGCCTCGCAAGGCTTTACGGCGAATTCGACAACGATCTCAATACGGGAAGCTACCACTTCGCTACGGAACCGACGGTCCAATACTGGAGCCCGTATGGCACCAGCGTCAACTTGCCACCGCCCCACGCGGCTGGATCACAAAAGCCGACGATCACCAAAAGCGGCGGCTAAGCAAGGTGTCATAGTTTGCTCCGTAACACCTTTCTGCACATCCCCGGAGTCGGACGAACAACCGAACGGGCGTTGTGGGAGAAAGGGTTCTCATCTTGGGACATCCTCCTCGAACGCCTTCAAGAGGCTCCTCTCGGCACCGCAGATGTAGAGGACACGCGCACGACACTTGAGGCCTCCACTCTCGCGCTTAACGAGATGCGCCATCAGTTTTTTGCTCCCGTCCTGGGTATCGGTGAAGCTTGGAGGGCTTGGCCCGAGTTTCGTAAAAGTTGCGTCTACCTCGATATCGAAACTGATGGCGGGCAGAGCGGCGAGTCCATCACGATGGTGGGGCTCTACGACGGCGAATCGTTCCGGGCGCTTACCAAGGGCGAAGACCTTGCCGAATTCCCCGATATCATCTCGCACTACTCCATGATCGTTACCTTCTTCGGGTCTGGTTTCGACATCCCAATGCTTCAGAAGAAGTTCCGCAACGTCCCGTTCGATCACATCCACCTCGACCTGTGTCCGACCCTTAAGAAGCTCGGATATCGTGGCGGGTTGAAGAACATTGAGAAGCAGCTAGGCATCGCCCGAGTTGAGGACGCGCAGGGCCTTACCGGACTCGACGCCGTCCGGCTCTGGCGAGAATACATCCGAGGCAACGAGTCCTCTTTAGAGACGCTGATCGCCTACAACCGGGAAGACGTCGTCAATCTGGAGCGTCTCGCCGAGTTCACCTATCGCAAGCTGAAGGCAAACACTTTCGACAACGTCGCCGCCACCCTGCCGTTGTTGTAGTCTGCAAACGGCGGACGGATAATCTGCACACGGCGATCCATGATCGGTTTGATCGGAGAGTTGGCCTTGATATAAGCCATAAAGACGTCAATGTCCATCTCCCCAGTGTCCACGCGTGAGCCTTTGGCGTCCTTAAAAACCGTCAAGCCGTCGCCCCCTTGCGCCGTGAACGCGTTCAATCCAATACGGTACTTCCGATTTTGATCTAGGGCTTGCCCTGCGATCATGACATTGGAGATACGTTGTCCAGGCGCCTTTGTCGAGTCAATCGTATAGCTTGACCCCCGAGAGGGAAAGAGCACTCCCCCCGACTTTTCGGGAAGCCCCGCCGCACACTGCTCGAGCGCAGCGAGGAGTTCTGTACCCGTCAACTCTAAGGTCACCATCGAATTGCCGAAGGGCTGCACACCCACCGCCGCGCCATAGGTAATCGGCCCCGATTCAAGCCCAGCTCGAACACCGCCAGCGTTCGCAAAGGTCACGACAACGCCAAGCTTCTCAAGCCGTGCCAGCATCGCGTCAGCCACCAGTCGCCCCATCGGATGATCGCCCGAAGCCTCGTTATCGCTTCGTCCAATAACGCTTGAAGCCTCGCCGATCACCTCGTTCATCTTCGCCGCCAGCGGCTTCTGAAAGGCAGCAACGATGCTCCTCATCGTGGGGTCTTCGGGAACAGATTCATCCACCACAATCGGACGATCCGCCATATAGGTCTCAATCTTTCCCGACCGATCAAAGCGTACGCGCAGTCGCCCAAGCACCTTGCCCCAATCCCAACCCTGCACGACAAGCACCTTCTGACCTTCGGCTCCCTTGACCTCCATCGGATAAGCCGCCACCGGCTCGGGAAAGCCATCGAGCTTTGGAGTGCCAAGAGGTGTATGCGAATGTCCACCGACCACCACATCGACTCCCTTGATCTGCGCCGCAAGCCGAAGATCAGCTTCATATCCCACATGCGTCAGTAGGATGATCTTGTTGATCCCAGCTTGGGTAAGACCATCGACCGCTCGCTGAACCGAAGTATTCAGATCAAGCATGCGAACATCCTCTCCCGGGCTTGAAATCTCGTGCAAATCTGCCGTTACCGCGCCTACGATCCCAACCTTCGCTCCCCCAACATCAATCACGGTCGATGGTCGGATGAGACCATCCAGCGCGCGGCTGTTCGATACGTCGATGTTCGCCGCCAAGAGCGGAAAGCTTGCTTGCTTTGCAAACGTCGCGAGTGGCGCAGGGCCCTTGTCGAATTCGTGATTCCCAACCACCATCGCCTGAAACCCTACATAATTCATAAACGCAAGGTCGGCGAGTCCTTCATAAACGTTGAAGTACATCGTCCCCTGGAAGGTATCGCCCGCGTTCAGCAAAATCGGATTCGGGTCCGACTTCTTGTATCTCTGAATGAGCGTCGCAAGCCTGGCATAGCCGCCATAACTCTTCCCTGCAATCTTAGTCCCCTCCACCCGCGCGTGCATGTCATTGGTGTGCAAGATGGTGATAGTGATCGGCTGTTGGGCCACCGCAACGGAGCAGACCCCCAAGGCGAGGCAAGGAGCGAGCATCCGAAAGAGCAGAGTACGGGCCATTTCAAAGATATACCTTGTGCCAATCGTCCCAGTGGTGTTGGGTCTTTGCAGCTTCACAGGGTCTTAACGACTGGTCACCTCTCTGTGGGTCTGTGATAATCAAAAAAGCCATGGATCCGCTGATACAAGAAATCAAGGACCTTTCGATCATCGTCGCCGGGGCCGTCGCGCTCATCACGCTGATCCGTGGTGTTCGTGAATACGCCCACCAGGGTCGTGAACGCCGAGCTGTCCAGTTCGTAAACATGCGCCGACGCTTTCTTGAAACCGTCGAATACCAACAAATCCTCGAACTGCTCCGCACCGATGACCCAAGGCTCACCCAAATCCCTCACCAGCAACGCCGAAACTTTATCGGTTTCCTCGAAGAGATCGCGCTGATGATGAACTCCCAACTGATCCGGCCCGAGATCGCCCACTACATGTTTGGATACTACGTTCGGATGGCAAACCACTCAGAGTATTTGTGGCACGAGCTCGAACGACCCAGCATCTACTGGGAAGTCTTCCGAACCTTCGCCGGAAGTATGGAAGCCGAATCGCAGAAGTTTCCGAGCGTCAAAGTTCCGCTGCGGCTCTAGTCTGCAGAGACTGCTCCAAGCCCAAAGGTTGATTTCCCTAGCGGATTCGCGGTAACACTAGGGAGCGCTCGGGGCGCATCCAGTCCGCGGAAAGGACAGAAGTCCACCCAACACTTCACACGACAATCAGGAACTTACTTTCAGCCTGCCATTGCGGACGCCAGGCACAACGCGAGAGGAAGTTCACTATGCCAACAAAACAACTCCCAAACAGTCCGAGCCTGGATCATCTCAAGCACCAGGCCAGAGACCTCCTCGCCGCCCACGCGGCCCAAACTCCTGACGCTCTCCAACGCATCCGTGAGTTTCATCCCCATCACGCCAAGTCGGATGACGCCAGGATTGCTGCGTCAAGGTTCACTCTATCCGACGCTCAACTGGCGATAGCCCGTGAATACGGATTTCAAAGTTGGGCGAAACTCAAAGCCCAAGTGGAAAAAGGAAAGCCCCCAGGCTACGAAGTCCCCCACCACGAGCGGATCGAAGACCCAATCTTCCGCAAGGCGGTAGACCTTCTGGACGCAGGTGATGCCAAGGGCCTTACCCAGCACCTGCTTCAATATCCCGACCTCGTCCGTCAGCACGTGACATTCGAAGGGGGCAACTACTTCGACAACCCAAGCCTGCTTCAGTTCATCGCCGAGAATCCTATCCGGCACGGGAAGCTCCCGCCGAACATTGTAGACATCGCCAAGATCATCCTCGACGCCGGAGCTAGAGACGACGTTGAAGACCTTAGCTACACGCTCTCGTTGGCGTGTTCGGGAATGGTCGTGCGAGAGATGAATGTGCAAGGCCCACTCATCAACCTTCTTTGTAAATACGGAGCCGCCCCCGACGGCGCGTTGCTGCCCGCGCTTGCGCACGGAGAGTTTGAAGCCGCCAAGGCGCTGATTGAGTCGGGCGCAACCGTAACGCTCTATGTTGCCGCAGCGCTCGGGCAGGAGGACTCTGCCCGCAAGCTCCTTCCCCAAGCCAGCGAGAGCGACAGAAACCTCGCGTTGCCTCTTGCTGCGATGTTCGGACACACCGAGATCGTCAAGCTGCTCCTCAAAGCGGGCATCGACCCAAACCGATACAATCCTGTCGGCCTTCATTCACACAGCACACCGCTCCATCAGGCGGCTTATGCCGGGCACCTGGAGGTCGTGCGTGTCTTCGTCGAGCACGGAGCAAAGCTCGACATCAAGGACATCCATCACAATGGCACACCGCTAGACTGGGCGGCTTATTGCAATCAACCGGAGGTCGCCGACTACTTACGCAGCGTCCCTTAAGGTGGCTAACCACCCGCAAGCTTGCTGGGAAGCCGCTTTGAGGCACGTTATCCCCAAACCCGGTAACACTAACAGCCCGGTGGGTTGCCAGGTGAGGAAAGACCACATTGAACATTGTGGGCAGCTAAGAAGAGATTGAGACGCTGCAAAATTAAGTGACATACCAGCGAGGGGCGTCGCGACGGGTTTCTTGAGACTCGCGCGGCGCTTTCCGCATTTTTGGATCGTCCGTAACCGGGGATTGAGTGGAATGCCGTTGCAAATACTTTTCGCATCCGTAGAAGTGGAGCCGTTCGCAAAGGTCGGTGGGCTCGCCGACGTTGCCGGATCGCTCCCAAAAGCGCTAAACGCGCAGGGGCACGATTGCCGCATCTTTATGCCCGCGTACCGCTTCGTCGAAGAGGATCCGAAGTGGGGATTTCAAACCACAATCGCAGAGTTCACCGTTGAGGTCGGACCTGGGCTCACCAAGATCGCATATGTCAAAGAGGCGCTCCACGACGGCGTAACCGTCTATCTCGTCGGCACCGACCAATGGTTCACCGAGGCCACCGACAGCACCACGGTCTACTTGCCCGGCAAGGAACAGTACATGTTTTTTGCCCAAGCTGTACTCAAAGCATGTGGAATGCTCGAATGGCAGCCCGACGTCGTTCACGCCAACGATTGGCACGCTGCCCTCATTCCCGTACTCATGCGCGAAGGGGTGCACGCCCCGCTCTGGTCCGAAACCGCATCCATCTTTACCATCCATAACCTTGCGTATCAGGGCGAGTTTGAGCCCAGCACTGTTCCCGAACTTGGCTTAGACTGGTCGCTCTTCAACATGGACCAGCTCGAAACATACGGAATGTTCAACTTTTTGAAGGCAGGAATGGTCTATGCCGACCAGGTCAATACCGTCAGTAAGAACTACGCCAAAGAGATTCAAACGCCAGAGTTCGGCTGTCAGCTCGAAGGCCTCATGGTTCATCTGGCGAACCAGAACAAGCTGAGTGGGATCGTCAACGGAATTGATACCGAGCGCTGGGATCCTGCAACGGACCCCCATCTGCCCGCTCATTACTCCGCTGACGATCTCCGTGGAAAGGCCAAGTGCCGCAAGGCTCTTGCCAAGCTCTGCGGCTTTCCGAACGACTTAGACGCACCGATTGTCGCCGCCGTCACTCGCCTCAGCAACCAAAAGGGGATGGACCTGCTGCTGGCGATCTTGGATGACGTGCAAGACCTCCCCATGCGCATCGTCGTTCAGGGTCTGGGCGACCCGTGGCTTGCCGAGCAGTTTCGCGCCGCGCAGAAGCGAAGGCCCGAGAGCTTCCGATTCTTCGAGGCATTCGACGCGACGCTTGCCCAAAAGGTATATGGCGGAGCCGACATGTTCCTCATGCCAAGCGCGTTCGAGCCCTGCGGTCTGGGGCAGCTTTTTGCCATGCGATACGGAACGGTGCCCATCGTCCGTTCGACGGGTGGACTCGTCGACACGGTCCATGAGGGAGTGAACGGCTTTGCGTTCAAGGAGAGTTCACCCAATGCGCTCTTTGATGCCCTCAAACGCGCAGCCGAGGCTTACCGCGAAGGTGACCTGTATCGAAGGATTCAGCTAGCCGGTATGCAAGAAGACAACAGTTGGACCAAGCGCGCCGAGAGCTATGTCGAACTCTATGAGAAGGCTATCCTAAGTCGGCAACGTGTTGGAGAGAAGAGGACCGCGTGATACGCAATCGTTGGCCAACCACTTACTAACAACCTGCCAACCACTTGCCAACAACCTGCCGACAACATGCCGACCACCTGCCAACAACTTGCCGACAACTTGCCAACGCCCCTAGCTACGCATACGCCAGCTCAACAATCTTCTGAGCCGCTTCCTGCATCGTTGTAGCCGGGACGATTTGGCTGCCCTCAAGGATCTTCTTGCCTTCTTCGGCAGCTGTGCCTTCAATTCGTGCAACAACCGGCATCGTCACGTTCAGTTCGGCAAACGCCGATAGAAGGCCTTTGGCCACTTCGTCGCATCGGGTGATGCCGCCAAAGATGTTGATAAGCAGACCCTTGACGTTCTTGTCCATCATGATCAGCTCGACGCAGCTCTTGACCCTCTCGGCCTGAGCGCCGCCACCCACATCCAGGAAGTCAGCCGGATTGCCACCCGCTGCCTTCACCTCGTCCATCGAGCACATCACCAAGCCAGCGCCGTTGCCAATAATGCCGATATCGCCGCCGAGTCGAACGTAGGCGATGCCACGACGCGATGCTTCCCCTTCGATCGGGTCCTCAGCCGCATCCTCAGCGGTCTCCTTGTATTCGGGCAGTCGGAAAAGAGCATTCTCGTCGATAGAAACCTTCGCATCCGCCGCAATGACTTTGCCGTCTGTGGTCACGGCGCAAGGGTTGATCTCGATGAGATCGGCGTCATTTTCGCGGAAAGCCTTCACAAGCTTTTTGATAAGGGAGCCTAGCTGGTTTCGCGCTGCGGCTGGAATTTGTGCCTCTGCCAATGCGTCTCGAAGTTCATAGTCGCACAGTCCCCAAGCCGGGTCAACGTGCAACCTCACAATCGCGCCCGGGTCCGTCGCAGCGACCTCCTCGATGTCCATCCCGCCCTTGGCAGAGATCATGACGACGTTCTTCTGCTCGTCACGGTCGAGGAGCACCGAAACGTAAAACTCCTTGTCGATATCGATCGCCTCCGCGACAAGCACCTTCTCCACAACCATGCCAGCCGGATTTTGGATGCTGACAAGCTTCTTGCCGATCAATTCCTTTGTGAAAGCGGCAACCTCGTCGGGCGTGTCCATCAGCTTGACGCCACCCGCTTTGCCGCGTCCTCCCATCAGCACCTGTGCCTTCACAACGACCCTACTGCCGATCTCGGCAGCCATGCGGCGCGCCTCTTCAGGGTCACTGGTCACATCGCCCTTGGGGACAGGTACGCCGTACTTGGCGAGAAGGTCTTTCGACTGATACTCGTGGAGCTTCATAGGACTCTGAGAGGATACCGTTTCTGCGCGCCAGCCACTGAGCTTTTGGGGCCAGACCAAACACGGATACTCAATTTACGATTTACGAATTACGATTACCTATCCCCCGAACGCCCAACGCCCTAACACCCAAACGCCCCAACACCCGAACGCCTGACCGCCCTAACACCCAAACGCCCCAATGCCCTAACGCCCAACGCCCAACGCCCAACGCCCATCCCCCTCACCTCGCCCCCTTCACCCGCTGCACCAACGCGCTCCCCACCCCAAACAGCGCCGCCGCAACCAAAATCACCGCCGAATAACCCCAACCCTTGTGAAACCTGTTCAGCCCGTCGATCACCCACCCAAACAGTCCAGCCACGATCTGTGTGGAGGACCAACTGGCCTGCCACAAACCCATGTCCCGACCCTGTTCTTCACCCTGTGCGACGATGTCGCTGGCAAGCGCCCAGCTAGCCGACAAAAACACTCCATAGCCAAATCCAAAGAACGGCGCAAACACCAACATCGCCGAATAATTCGGCACGAGCGCAAACGGGATCAGGGGAAGAAAGGTGATCGGCCCGGCAATCTTCATCACCCACTTGCGGCCCTTCTTGTCCGACAAACGGTAAGCCCAAACCGAGCCAAGCGCCCCGAACACAGACACGACCAACGCAAGCAAGCCGTAAGCCTTCTGCGCTGCGCTCTCCGGATCGGCATCGCTAATCAGATATCCGAATGCGTTGAACACAACCACACTGTCGCGAAGGTAGTTTTTTAAGTACGGCTGGACCAGGTAAAAGCCCAGCGTCACCGTGAAGGTGAGGAACCACACCATCCGAAAGTCGTAGCGCCGCCAAGGCTCTACCCAGCCTCTAAAGAATCCCCGCAGGTCAAACTTCGCTTTGTCTGTAACTTTGGCTGTGGACTTGCCGTCTCGAAAATCTCTGAGCTGCCAAAGCACCAAGCCCACGCACACGACTTGTAGAGCGCCGATCAAAGTGTACGTGTAGCCAACGTGGGTCAGCGCCATCGCCGTCACACCGCCGCAGATGTTGGAAACCAGCCGCAGCAAAGCAAGGACGCTGCTTGCCCGCCCGCGATGTGACTCGGGAATGATCTCGGGAATAAGCGCCGCGTACGGCCCCGTGCCAATATCGTCGGCAATCTGAAGGATCAGATAGCCTACGATGAACATCCAGAACTGGGTGGAGTTGGCAAGAATGGCAAGCGCGATGACCGTCGCAACAGTGCCGTAAACGAGAAAAGGCTTCCTTCTCCCATATTTAGACAAGAACCGGTCGCTCACCGAGCCAAAAAACGCTGGGCCAAACAGCGCCCAAATCGCACCGATGGTAAAGACCATCCCCCAAGCCGCGTTGTCCTTACCCTTCGGGATGATGGAAAAGAGCTGCCCCGAAACCAGGGTGCCCAGAATCATGAACCACTTGAAACTCGTGGCAAACCAGTAGGCGGACACGCCGAAATACCAAGAGAGACGATCTTTAAAGACGGGGTTCGAACCCGGTTCTGAGGTGGCGTCGATCTGCATGGGGTCGGACCTGCGTAACCATACCCGCTCAAATGTCCTTGCGGTCTCGGAACGAACCCCGGTCCCAAGGATTATCCTGCCGACTAGCGACTTCTAAGAGCTCTAAGTACTCAAACTGCGTGATCTCATACGCGCCCATCGAAGCCAGATGGGGATTCATAAGCTCGGCATCAAAGATCGTAAAACCCAAGCTTCTGCATTTCTCCACCATCGCCCAAAGCGCTACCTTGCTCATATCAGTGCGACGATGAAACATCGACTCCGCGCTAAAGCAGTTTCCCAGAGCAATGCCGTAGATTCCACCCACCAGTTCGCTATCGCACCAGACCTCGCAAGAGTGCCCCCAACCCTCCGCATGAATCTGGGTGTACACCCGAATGATGTCCTCGCTGATCCAGTTGTCCGAGGGGCGCAGGCAGCACCGCATCACCTGCTCGAACATCTCGTCAAAGGTGATCTGGAGGTCGCCACGATTGATCCTCTTGCGCAAGGAGCGCGAAACGTGAACCCCATCAATCGGGAACAGCGCTCGAACCGCTGGCTCGTACCAAAACACGGTGCCGTCGCTCTCTGCCATTGGGAAAACGCCACGCGAGTAGGCGTATCGGATCATCCAAGGCGAGAGCTCATGCCCCGGCGTACCCAAGGGCGGAGCGCTCATCTCACGGCCCTCTCCTTCCCCAAAAGCACAATCATAAGACAATTGTGAAACATCGGCATTTCAACTGAAAATAGTGGACATCTTTCTATTTAATGTGTACAATCATCCCAGCTATGAGTCACGAACATCTTAAATACGCTCTTGACCAAACAAAAATGCAGATTGAAAAGGTTTTTGAGGGCTTCCCCGAAGCAGATCTCGACGCGAAACTTCACGACGGAGCCATGAGCCCACGCGAAACGCTTGAGCATCTTTGCGAATGTTATCAGGCAGTGCTCACAGACACCGAAGGCGGCAAGCACGACTGGGGGTCGTTCTCAATCGCCGATAAGTCCTTTGCCAACCTGCTGAAACAAAGAGACGCTATGCGAGCCCAAGCTGTCGAAGCCGCGCTTAATGAGGACGACGAACACGCGGCGATGTACGGTTTCAATTACATCGCGCTTCACGACGCATATCACGTCGGCCAAATCGTGCAGCTACGGCTAAAGCTCAATCCCGACTGGAACGCATACGAGATCTACGGGTCTGAGTAGCTGAGTGCTGGGAGTGAGCGGCTAGGAGCGTGTGATTCAGACCTGACAAGTAGAACGCACAACGGCAACTTCACCCGTTGCTAACTCACCCGCTACTCACTCCTAGCTTCCAGCTACCAGCTACCAGCTACTCACGAAACCTTAATCGTCTTCAAAATCTGATCCAGCTTCTCTCGCTGATTCTTCAGCCCGTCTTTCCCAACGGTGAGCGTGATGATATACATCTTGTCGCCCTTCACAAAGAACGCGCCAAGGATGTCCATCGAGAGCTTTGAGCCGTCCATCGAAAGCTCCATCGTTCCCCAGTAGGTCAGCGTTTTACCCACCGGAAGATTCACGATCTTCATTTCGCTCTTGCCCGTGAACGGGATTTGCCCAAGAACCTCTTTACCAACGTCGTTATAGTCCTTCTCGGTGATCCCCGGATTCGCCTTGACAATGACGTTCATGTTGTCCATGCCGTCCTCAAGGTTCCCGTCGCTGAAGTCGTAAGACATAAGCTGAATATCCGAGTTCCCCTCGTTCTGCTTCATCATCGCAACGAGCTTCGGGTTCTCCTTGGTCAGCTTTGCCATCGTCTCCTTTAGCTTGGGATCGTTCGCGTCAGCCATGCCCCAACCCTGCGGCAACATCAAAGAAAGACTGCCGTCTTTGGTTGAGAACCGTGTCCAGTTCTTCGTGTCAACCTGGGCAGCCGCAGCCGCAGTCAAGAGTATCCCAGCCATTACGACCGGCCAAAAGCGCTTCATCATATTCATAAAAATCTCTCCAACTGAGTCAAAACCCGCACCATAACGCAGGCTCCGAAGGAAGCTAATAATTGTCAGACGATCAAATGCGGCAGAAGGATTGCCTCTCCCAGGACCACAGACAAGACCAAGGCCCACCGACAACCAAAAGTCCAGCCCGCCGCAAGCCTACGATTTGTACCCGAATTTGCCGCAGATCGCGTGAGTTGCTTCATGTGCTTAGCAAGCTCTCAGGACCTGCAGCAGTCAATGCACCCTCTTGGAACCTAAACTTTTCCGTGTCGTAAACTAAAACGAGCGATGAGGGAGAACGATAGATTCACCGACAAGGAGGCCAGCGCGATTCTGCGACGGGCGATGGAGATCGAATCGTCCAAAGGGGAGATTTCGCATCCCGACGGCCTCACCCGAGACGACCTTGCCCGTGTCGCGTCAGAGGTCGGGATTGAGCCCAAGAACGTCGAGGAGGCCATTCGCCAGTATCAAGAACTGGACATGATCACTACCCAAGAACGGTGGCTTGGCGCGCCAGAAGAGTACGAGATCGAGCGGATGCTTGACGTCGAACTCTCCGAAGAGTCATGGCAAGCGATGGTGGGGGAGATGAATGCCCAATTCTCTGAACAGAACGGCGGCAATATCAGCGGAAACACTTATAGCTGGCGGCATAAACACGGCCTTGGCTATGTGCATGTGCTCGCGCAAAAGCAGGGCGGAAAGACGCTGCTGAGACTGAAATCTCATATAGACGACGGGGTTGCAGTTGGCTTAATCATTACTTGCTTTACCGCGCTGCTAACCGCAATCGGCGTGTTTTCGATAGCGGCCTTGCCGATTGCTGGCAAAGTTATGCTTGCCCTGGCAAGCGTGGGAGTTTGGCTACAGATTCTTCGCGGCTTTGCAGGCAATGCCTACCGACGAGATAAAGCCAAGATGCGCAAACTTTTTAACCGTCTCGAAGAGGCAGCCTATACGCACACAGAATCCAACTTGCGCGAAAACCTTGCGCAGCCCACAGCCGATCAGACCCCAGTCGAAGAGATCGACGAATCTTCGCTCGCCTAGCCAATCTCCGCCGTCTTCGTCGGCCCGTCCCAAGTGATCGCCTTCCCAATAGCATTGGCAAGGTCCCTTACCGAGACAAACCCCGACCCCTGATGAAGGATCGACTCCACTTCATGCTCGGCCCCGTCAGCCACAAAGCGAATCTTCGAGCCATCCGCAAACGGAATCACCCAAGCCATCGCGGTAGCAACCTTTCGGAACGGCACATACACGCTCTCATTCATCATCAACGCGTCAAAATTGTGTCCAGAGATTCGAAAAGTCACGTTGATCGGTGGGTCGGCCTGAGCATCAGCGCCGTCGAGCTTGGCCTGCACGATACTGCGGAAAGTGTCTCCAACCTCATTGGGGCGCATGGTCGTATCCCACGGCAAAACCATAGGGTCCCACTTTCCAGCTTGCGGACGGCCTAAGTTGCGCTCCACCTCGCCATGTCCAAGCACAGTAGTGGGCGTCACTTTGATCTTATAGAACGCGCACAGTTCGGCAACAACCTCCGCCATCACCAGCCACTGAGTGCGCGTCATCGGGAAGCTCCCCGCCGAAAATGGGCTCTGCCGTGCCCCAGCCATGCAGGCAACCGAAACCCCTATCGAGCCAGTGTTCGTGCCTTTCGTATGGGCAGCGTAATCGCCATCGCCCGTGTTGACGTTGTCCTTGACGTCGTGATCACCCTTGATGACCTTGCCGTCTTCTTCGACAATGAAGTGGTAATGAGCCTTGTCCAAGCTCGAAGCTTTGTGCGCCCCCGCGGTCCAGTGCGCGATCACGCGCGACATCTTACAGTCTTGCAGCCACTCGGGTTTGAGATGTGCCATTCGTTTCCTCCCCTACACAGATAACTCTCTCAAGTACGAACACGTAGTTTGCCCTCACTTGAAGGCGCCTTCACCGCTCAGCGCACAGGGTTCGGGTCGCGCTGACATGGGTTTTGTGCATTCTTGAAACAGCTTCCGTTGAGATATCTAGCGTAAATCTAAGGGATAGGGTTTGTCAATAGGTTAAGCGCTTATTGTAATGTGTAGTCTGGATATACCTTTCCCATTGACGTGGAGGGGACTCCCGTTCTTCGGAACGAAGTCTCCTCCCCCTTGATGGTGGCTCCGACTGAGCAACGCGAAGGTGGAAAGGTCCGGGAGCGAAGCGAACGGGGTGGGGGTGATTGGACATCGCGGCCTTGTCTGAGTACCACAATCCAAGGTTGGAGACCCTCCTCCCCCTTGATGGGGGAGGAATCAAAGGAGGGGGTGATTGGACAGCGCGACCTTGTCTGAGTACAGCAATCCAACGTTGAAGACCCTCCTCCCCCTTGATGGGGGAGGAACCAAAGGAGGGAGTGATTGGACAGCGCAGCCTTGTCTGAGCACCGCAGTCCAGGGTTCAGGACCCTCCTCCCCCTTGATGGGGGAGGAATCAAAGGAGGGGGTGATCAGACAGAGCGACCTTGTCTGAGTATCGCAGTCCAAGGCTTCAAGACACTCCTCCCCCTTGATGGGGGAGGAATCAAAGGAGGGGGTGGTTGGACAGCGCAGCCTAAGCTTGGAACCACTCCCTCAGCTAAAGCACTCGTTTGCGACCAACCGCTCAGAGCATCCTGCACGACAACTGCAGCCCCAAGCACCAACCGCGTTCTTCGTCACCCTCTCCCATCAAGGGAGAGGGAGTTATCCTGTTTCTGGTCTCCGATAGCCGCCAGCCGATCGCTGTCTCAGACTCCCGGCCTCGCATTCGGCCCGAACTTCGCCTCGTAATACGCCAGCACGTTTGTCCCTGGCGCCACCACTTCGTCAATCTGCTTCATCGTCTTCTCCGACAGCTTCACCTCTAGCGCGGCAGCCGACTCCTCCAGCTGCTTCGGACTCTTCGCCCCGATGATCGGGCTAGTGATCCCCGGCTGCCCCGCCACCCAGGCAAGGCTCAGCGTCGTCAGCGAGATGTTGTTTCGGTCAGCGATCCGCTTCAGCCGACGCACCACATCTGTGGACTGCTTGCTCACGCGATTCATCGGATCGGAGGTCGAGTATCGACCCTCTTTGGGCTTTGCTTCAAGGTACTTCCCGCTCAACTGCCCACCTGCCAGCGGCGACCACGGCAGGACGGCATAGTTATAGGTGCGGCAAAACGGCAAAAGCTCCCGCTCGATCCGGCGGTCCAGCAGATTATAGGGCGGCTGTTCGGAGACAAAGCCCGCCGTGCCCAGAATCCTCGCCACATAGTGCGCCTCGCACACCTGCCACGCCGCATAAGTGGAGCACCCCGCATACCGAATCTTCCCAGCCCTGACCAGGTCCTCCATCCCCCTCAGCGTTTCGTCGATGGGGATGTCCGGCTGCGGTCGGTGGATCTGATAAAGGTCGATGTAGTCGGTGTTCAGCCGCTTCAGCGAAGCCTCGCAAGCCTCCACAACATGCCGGCGCGAGTTGCCCCATGCGTTGGGGTCGGTGTCCGACATCTTGCCGTGACATTTGGTGGCGAGCACCACGCCGTCCCGCTTCCCTTTCAACGCCTTGCCGAGGATCGTTTCACTGGTGCCGCGAGCGTAAACGTCGGCACAGTCGAAGAAGTTGATGCCGATGTCGAAGGCCTTCTTCATCACCTTCATCGACTCTTCTTCGGTCGAGCCCCAATCCTGCGGCTCCCAGCCAAAGGTCATCGTTCCAAGGCAAGCAACGGAAACTTGGACGCCAGTGCGCCCGAGCGAGCGGTATTCCATGGTTCTATTCTGCCCCTTTTTGGGAGTGCGCGAATTTATTCGCGCTTTCAGGGGCACCGACTTAACGTGTTGTTCCTTCCCTTGCCCTCACCGCTTACAGTGGAGGAAACCGGTTCCCCGGTTAGCAACGCACGAAATGACTAAACAGCCACTGACAGTAGATTCAACTAGGTATTAGCGTGATCCCAATTCATCACTCAAAATTCATCGTTCCTCACTTTAGGAACTACTTGCCGACAACTTGCCGACCACTTGCCAACCACCTGCCAACCACCTGCCGACCACTTGCCAACGCTATCCCCCAACCGGCTCCAGCACCACCGCCGTACCGTATGCGATCACCTCGGTCACCCCATGAGCAATCTCCGTCGCGTCATAACGCATCGCCAGAACCGCGTTCGCCCCGACCGCCTGCGCGTGCCGGATCATGATCTCGTAGGCTTCCTTGCGCGTATGCTCGGCAAGCTCGGTATAGAGCGTGATGTTGCCGCCGAAGATCGTCTGGATCGACGCACCGAAGTTCCCGATCACGGATCGAGAGCGCACCGTAACCCCGCGCACCACGCCGAGGGTCTGCTTGACCCGATAGCCGTCGAAATGGTTCGCCGTGGTGACCCACTGGTGAATGTCTGCCATAGGGTAGAGTTCTCTCCTTTTCCAAAGGAGTCCTGCATGAGCACCCCGCCGAAGCTGAAGAATCCCATACTAGAGGAGCTGATCGAACTCAGGATCAGAGGCGGCATGGCCGCTGACGTGTATGAGGTCGCCAACCGCCTCCTGTGCATGGGCTATGAAACACCGACGCTGTACCATCTGGCTACCCATCGAGAGATGAACAGAGCGGAGATCGAACCTTATCTGCAGCGACTATGCGAGGAGTTCAACGCGCCCAAGATAGACTCTCCGACGGCACTCAGTCGCACACGAGACAAGCTTGCATGGAAGGTCGCTTGCGGAGAGATCGATGTTTGGCAGGCGACCCGCTCGTTTGCCTCGGCAAGCTATGGGCAAGAACAGAGCGAGCTTCGCGAGGAAGCGCTGTATCTGGAAGACCTTCTTGAGAGATGCAGCTGGGATCACCCGCACTATAAGAGAAAGCTCGTTCCCTGGTGCGAAGAGCAGATCGCGCTGTACTGGAAGGAGCATGCGCCCATGCCTGAGTTTGAGGTGTAGGCGGACCGTGGATGATAGACTACCGATCACGGATCACCCTCTTCTCGCAGAATTCGCAAACGCGACGCGAGCTGTGGCTACAGAAGGTGGCCCGCGGATTACGGATTACGGATCACGGATCACCGATCACGCATCACTTAGGTCACTCTCTGCGCACTCTGCGTGAAACAAGAAAACCACTCGGATGCCCCTTTCTCGCAAAGCACACAATGCCGACTGGGATGTTCAGATAGCTCCCCACTCCCCACTCCCCACTCCCCACTCCCCACTCCCAGCTCCCAGCTCCCCGCTCCCCGCTCATCACGCATCACGATTCACGATTCACGATTTAAAATCCAAAGTCGCGATTCCCTCCAAACCCCGGCAAATGTGCCGATACAACCAATGAGGCCCATTTCTGCCTCAACGGCTGGATATGAATTCAATCGCCAAGATTCTCAAACATACCGACCTACTCCTGGGAATAGGCCTCATCACCATCGTGGCGATGCTCATCCTGCCGCTCCCCCACTGGACCATCGACCTCGGTCTGGTCATCGGCATCGCGGCCTCAGTGCTCATCCTCATGTCGGCGGTCAACGCCACCGACCCGATCCAGTTCAGCGTTTTTCCCAGCATGTTGCTGATGACCACGCTCTTGCGTCTGGCTCTCAGCATCGCCGCAACCAAAGCAATCCTAGGCACTGGCGAAGCCGGACGCGTGATCGAAACGTTTGGCAGCCTCATCATGGGCGGCGACTTCGTGGTCGGATTCGTCGCGTTCTTGATCTTGGTCATCGTTCAATTTGTCGTCATCACAAACGGTGCGGGCCGCGTCTCCGAAGTTGCCGCCCGATTCACCTTGGACGCCATGCCCGGACGTCAGATGGCTATCGACGCCGACCTTGCCGCAGGAATGATCGACGAGCACGAAGCTCGCGACCGTCGAAAGCAGATTAAAAAGGAAGCCGACTTTTACGGCGCGATGGACGGCGCTTCCAAGTTCGTCAAGGGCGACGCCATCGCCGCCATCCTGATCATCTTGATCAACATCATCGGTGGGTTCGCCGTAGGCTTTATGCGAGGTGGCGGCGACGCGATGACGATCCTAAAGACCTACGCCCTTCTCAGCGTTGGCGAAGGCCTTGTCGCTCAGCTTCCTGCGTTGCTCATCTCCACTGCAAGCGGTCTTCTCGTCACACGTGCCGGACAAGAGCGCAGCATGGGTGGCGAGCTTGCCAGTCAGATTCTTGCCCAGCCAAAAGCGCTTCAGTTTTCCGGCATCGCACTCTCGCTAATGGGGCTCGTCCCCGGATTCCCGGCCACGATCTTCTTTCTCATGGGGGGCGGACTCATCGCCTTGGCCCAGTTCATGAAGAAGAACCCGAATGCCATTCAAGCCTTCGACAGCCCAGAAACCAAAGCCAAGCAGGACGCTGCGACCAAAGCCGCAAACGTTCCCGCCGTGCCCGCGGGACCCGAGGCAGTCCTACCGCTCCTCACCGTTGACCCGCTCGAACTTGAAATCGGCTACAACCTCACCAAGCTCGCCGACCCCCGGGTTGGGGGAGACTTGCCCGACCGCGTCACGTCCACCCGAAAGCAGCTTGCCATCGAACTCGGCATTGTCATGCCCACCGTACGAATCCGCGACAGCATCCACCTCAAGCCCAGCGAATATGTTCTCAAGGTCCGTGGCGAAGAGGTCGCTCGATCGGAAGTCCATCCCGAAATGTGCCTTGCCGTCAACAGCGGCGACGTGCTCTTCCCGATCCACGGAAACACAACCAAAGACCCCGTCTTTGGACTCGATGCATTGTGGATCGACAAGGGTCAGGCCGAGATGGCGGAGCGCGCCGGTTACACCGTCATCCAACCGTGCGCGGTCCTATCAACGCACCTCAGCGAAGTCGTCAAATCCCACTCCGCAGAGCTTTTGACCCGACAAGACGTCCAGCAACTTCTCGAAAATGCGAAGGCGCAGAATGAAACGGTAGTTACCGAACTCGTCCCGAACGTCCTGCAGGTTGGCGACATTCAAAAGGTGCTCCAGCACCTACTTCGCGAGAAAGTGCCGATCCGTGATATGGTCACGATTCTGGAAACGATGGCCGACTTTGGCGGGCGCGTCAAAGACCCCGACCAGCTTGGCGAACTTGTACGCTCTGCAATCGCCAGAACGATCACCCGCCAGTTCCTCGACGATAGCAACCGGCTTTACTGCATCACGCTTGAGCCATCACTTGAACGCGATCTCGCCGAAAAGGTGAATGTCACCACGTACGGCTCAGTGCTCGTTCTCGAACCCGGCGAGCAAAAGACCATTGTTGACAATCTGAAGTCGGAAGTGGACCGAGCCATGACGAACGGCTATCAAGCAGTTCTGCTCTGCAGCAACCAGCTTCGCCTTCCCCTCAAGCGAGTCGTCGACAAGTACGTGCAAGGCCTCAGCGTTCTTGCCTATACCGAAATCAGCGAGAAGGCCGACGTCGAGTTTGTCGGCCAAGTCCGCGCCGCGTAGCGAACTGGGCTATCAGCTATCAGCTATCGGCCATCAGAATCCAAAATCCAAAATCTAAAACCCAAAATCAAACATCGTTCTCGCTTCCGGCTACTCCCCAACGGGCAGCTCAACTGTAAACACCGACCCCTGCCCAAGCGTGCTGTCCAAAGTCACCCGCCCGCCGTGCGATTCTGCCAAGTGACGCACAATGCTCAGGCCCAAACCCGTTCCTCCAACAGTCCTTGAGCGCCCCTTATCCACCCGATAGAAACGCTCAAAAATCCTGGGCAGATGCTCCGTCGCAATCCCAATTCCCGTATCCGTAACTTTGAGAACCGCGTTCCCGCCCTCTTCAGAAAGCTCCACGTGAACGGTCCCTTCATTCGTATAGTTGATCGCATTCTCAATCAAATTAATCGCGATCTGCGTCAGCTGCGAGGTGTTCGCCTCAATCACCAGCGAACTTGGCCCTTCCCAACTCAGCTGAATCCCTTTTGCGGTCGCCTTAGGCTCCAACTGCTGTACCACCGAATTCACAATCTGGGCGAGGTCGGCAGCCTGCTTCCGCACGGGGTTCGACTCCGCCGCGCTGAGAATAAGAAGCTCGCTGGAAAGCTGCGTCAGCCGATCTATCTCGGCGATCATCTTCTCCAAATAGCGGTCGCGCTTTTCAAGCTCTGCATCCGGCTCATCAAGCAATGTCTCTGCCATAGCGCGAATGCTCGCCAGCGGTGTCCTAAGCTCGTGAGAAACGTTCGCCACAAAGTCTTGCCGAATCCTCTCAAGCCTCCGAAGATCGGTGATGTCGTAGATCGACACAAACACACGGTCCTCATTCGGGTCGGGCCAAGCATTCACAATCACGATCCGGTCTTTCGGATAACTCAGAGCAAACTCTTGCCGTCCGTCCTGCTTCTCCGCTGCGATCTGCAAAATAAACTGCTCCAAATCGTACGACAGCGAAACCTGCAGAATCGACTTCCGCACCGGATTTACAAACTGAAAAAGCTCACTTGCGGTGCGATTGGCATACAGAATCTGAGCTCGTTGATCGCAAATCAAAATGCCGGTTTCCAGACCGTCGGCAAGCGCGTCGATGGCACGACGCTGCTGATCAAGCTGAGATTTTGTCCCGTCCAACTCCTTGTTCGATTGGGCAAGGCGATGCTGGACGCGCTCCAAAGTCCGCTTAGCTATCACCCCACCAACAATGAGAATCAGCCCCGCCGCAAACGCCGAAGAACCCAGACTGTAGCCAGCCCCAACGCCAAACAGCCGCAAGAACGCAAGGACCAACAGCGCGGCCCCGCCGCCGAAACACAAACCATACAGTAGCGACGAACTCTTATTTCCCATCCGTGGATGGTAATAAGACGTCCCAACCGGCCCTATCGGCGCGAGAAAGCACGAGTCTGGGTATTCGTGGAAGCGAGCTTAACAATTCCTTGACATGACTTCGCTTAGTTAGCCACAAAGTTACGACTGCGGCACAAAGATCGTCACCTTAGAATCCTCCGTCACATAAGCCGTTAGCCTCGTACCCGGATAAGCCCTAATCGTGCGACCCTTCAAACTCGCCGAGAGCTTCCCGCCGACCTGTCCCGCCAAATTCGCGAGCTCCATCACCGCTCCGAGCGCAAGCGCGCCTTCACCATTGGCAAGCGTGAGCAAGTTGCCTTTCTGCAATTGGCGGATCGAGTCGTTCACACCCGAGATGCCCGAGCGTCCCGATTCCACTGTGCGCTTGGTTTGGTTCAAGCCAAGCTCCTGCGCAATCCTATCAAGGGCGGCCTTGCTCTCCTCAGAATCGAGGTCAACATCTTCTCCGTTGAACATCATCGACACCTTCTCCAAGGTTTGCCGACTGACCTCTTCTTGAAGAAGCTGCTCCAACCGAGTGCTCTCTGTGCCCGCCACTCCTGTATTCGAGCGGTTAAAGGCGTAAGCCTTTTCACTGTCGTCAGCGTCGGCGCAGAGCGCAACAAAATGGTTAGAGTCTAATTTCAGCCCCTTGAGCTTGATCTCAAGCCTTGCTGGCTGGCCCATCACCCCGCTCAGAGTTCCTTCACTTCGCGACCACGTTACTTCCCCGTCCACCACCGATCCACGGGGGAAAACGATATTCCCAGCCGCATCTTGGAGATCTTCCGCAACCAGCAGAGGCACGTAATCACCTTGCTTGCAGCTTCCCGCGTCCAGCCGCTTGGCAAGCATGAGTTGTACAGGCTGGCCCTTCGTGAGGGTCACTTCAACCGCTCTCGATTTTGCCGCCTCCGGCGTCTCCGCCTTCGCCGAGGAGCCGCTGCCACAGCCAGACACAAGGACAACCCCTGCCAAAATGCCGAAAATCCACATTCGCCGCATGTCAAATCATTCTAACGTTTCACGCAGCAAGGGGTTCCGGGACCTGGGAATCCGCTCTCCCTTGATGGGAGAGCGGCATGGGGAGAGGGTGACGAATACCGCCAAAGCTGTCGTTCCCAAACCGCCATTCCTCAACTCTGGTCTAGGAATCCCCTCTCCCTTGATGGGAGAGGGGTGAGGGTGACGACAACCGCTTCCTTAGCCTTAGCCGCCCCGCGATTCGGAAACACGACTGGAGGGTCACTGTCCTCAGTGACCGTCTTCCATGCCTCCACTCTCCCAAAGGGTGGAGGCTACACCTCAACCCCGGCACAAACTCGCGAATGTCCCTCTCCCTTGATGGGAGAGGGGCAGGGGTGAGGGTGACGAAACTCACAGGTCTGCCGCTCCGAGCGTCGATCCCCCAACTATAGACCAGAGAGTCTCCTCCCCCTTCTTGGGAGAGGACTACCAACACAAGCCCGCCATCCCCAAAGGGGATCACTTCATCTTCCGGAAGTTAAACTCCTCAACCGAATCCTTCCCGTCCTGCTTCCCCTCCAGCCGAACGTACATCAACGCCCCTTGAGCGTCCTTTTTGTTCGCATAGATAATCCGGGTCGGAAAGTCGTTCTGGGCATTCTCAAACGTATACGCTCCGTCCTTCACATTCGTGAGCACAAACGGCGACGGCTTCTTGTCACCCTTGCTGGGCGCGCCCAAAAGCATATACATCGTCAGCTTTCCGTCAGCTCCGGTCTCCACCGACATGTACTCCATAAACTGGACCTTGCCGTCGGCTACCAATCGACCCGTGCCCTGCATGGAGCCCCCAGCGGGTGAAATCCAATACTCTTCAAAAATGCCGCCCCAGATTTCACAGGACCAGTTCCCCGTCATCCACTTCAAATCGTCAACTTTTGCCATCGTTGCCTTAGCCTGAACCGATTCGTCGGCGCGTGCAAACACGAAAGAGCTGCCAATGAGCGCAATCCCGAGAACAGCCGCGAATATCTTTGTCTTCATCATCATGATCTGAATCTCCCCTTAATGCCCCGGCCACTTGGTCACGACGATCTCAAAGTAGTTGACCCTATCACCGTCAAACTTAAAGATATCGTGGCCCTCCATCTTCGTCGGGAACGACGCCGAATCGCAGGTCCAATCCACACGGAAACCATCTCCGGCAATATCAATCCGGTCGATGGTGAGTTTGAGGTCTTGGGGACCGCCGCCCTCAGCCGAGTGCATGAACCACCCTCGGATCGCGTCCAGGCCCTCTACCTTTGCCGGAACGCCCTCCCCGCTGAATGGCTCAATCATCACGGCATCTTGCGTAAAGGCGCCGAGAATCTTTGCCTCTCCGGCAACTCCTGCCTCCATCGCGTCGAACACATCTTGAATCTTCTGTCTCTGAATCGGTGACACACTCATGGTTGGTTGTTTCCTTCCCGCCTATAATAAACGTCTGGGACAGCGAATGGATAAAGACCGCAAACTTTCTGACGAAACCCTATCAAAACTGCGCGATGCGGTCAGCATCGTGAATTTATCAGGTTCTACCCAGCTTCCCCAATCTGAACTTGTCGATATCGTTCGTGGAATGAACCTTGACGGTCATGTCACGATCGACTTTCGAGCTCAAGAGAAACTTGGGCATCCCCTTGTCGTTTTTGATAGTTCTTCTGCCGGTCCTAACCCTGCGCTAAAGTCCCTCCTATCGCCCCGCGAGCTTGAAATTTCCAAGCTCGTGGCCGAAGGCCTTGCCAACAAGGAGATCGCTGTCCGCCTCGGCATCAGCCTCGGTACAGTCAAGGATCACGTCCACCGTATCTTGGAAAAGACGGGATTTTCAAACCGCGCTGCCATCGCAGCGGCCTTTCCAAAATAGGCGCTTGTTAGCTCTTAGCGATAAGTTACGCTTTTTCCACGCGGAATGGTATCCATCTTTGGATGGGGGTTGTCTGGGGAGCGTTGGCAGGTGGTTGGGAGGTGGTTGACAGGTGGTCGGCAGGTGGTCGACAGGTGGTCGACAAGTCGTCGCAAGTGGTCGGAGGAGGTTGGCACGTTGTCGGCAGGTGGTCGACAGGTGGTCGGCAAGTGGCCGGCAGGAGGTTGGCACCCCATTGAAAATATGGCCTATAGGACCTACAAGACCTATACGACCTATCATTAAGCGCCCTACGCCCTACGCCCCACACCCCACGCCTCACACCTCACCAAATCCAAAATCCAAAATCTAAAATCCAAAATCGACTTGCCCTACCGCCCCACTTCCACGCTCTGCGCGACCAGCCGCACCCGCAAATCTCCATCCTCGCGCAACACCGCAAGCTGCGGCAACGCATCCTTCGGAAACCGTCCATTCAACGCAAGCAGAGCCTGCACCCGCACACCGGGACGCTGATCCTTCAACCCCTTTGCCGCCTCAGCAAGAGACTCCGCCGACCCAATCCGTCCAAGTAGTTCCAGGCCAAGTCTCGCCTCTTTCTCAAGCCCGCTCGATGCCATCGCCCGGGCGATCGGAAAAGCGACTGCCGCGTTTTGAGAAAGAACTTGATGGGCAGCCGCCCGGATTGGCCACTCCGGTGAACTCAACAATGCCTGCGCTGTGCCGACGCTGCCTGGGTCAGCGATCTCCGCCAACGCATCGGCAGCAATGCGCGCAAGCCAGCGATTTTGGTTGGCTGTGAGAATCATCAACTCGGGCGCAACGCCAATGGCTCTTAATCGGCGAGCGGTCCGAATCGCCTCTGATTGCAGTGCCGGACGTTCAAGCGCCGACTTGAGCAACGCCCCCGCATCGCTAAACCTATAGGCTGCCGAAACTCGCAGCGCACCAACCGCGACGGCATCATCGGAGCTGTTCACCGCAAGAACAACGGCGTTGATCGCCTCCGTCCCGCTCGTCCGTGCGACCAGGCCGATCACCTGCAGCTCCGCCTCCGATGCCCCAGCAAGCTTACGCTCAACCATCCAAACCACGCCATTCTTGCCGATGCCAACCAGCCGGTTTCGCGCCTCCCCGATGGTTAGTAGGTTTTCCGGTTTAGCCCGCTGTGTCGCCCTTGAGAAAATCAGCTCCATCTCCCCCGTCAATGGCATCGGAAGGGAGTTGGCCTGGGCTGTGATTCGGGGAATAGACTGCGTATCGTCTTCAGCGGCTCCACCGGGCACCGAATAGTGCAGCCCTCCCGCCAAGCTCGACGCCCGGGGACCGCCAAACTCACTCGCCAAGCGGTAGGCCGTGCCAAGGTCGATTAACAGCGCAAATCCTGAGCCCGAGGTATTCCCAGCGGTTGCGGCAAATACATCGACACCGCCCCCGTCGATCAAGAGCGCCGTCCCCGATGGCAAAGCAGAAACAATGCTCGGCCCAAGGCTGGAATAGCGATCCGCTCCGGCTCGATCCTCTAGCACGGCAACACTCTCCTCACCCGCAAACGCGCAAGATCCGCCCAAGCTTGCATACAGGTCATCGCCAGTGGAATCGAAGAGATAGCCCGCGCCGGTGCGATTTCCCGAAGCTTGGCACCAAGTGCCACCCGAATAGGTGTCGTTGCCCTCGGCGTCGTAAAGCGATCCAAGCCCGCGCTCGGTGCCGCTGCCCTGAGCATTGTCGCTGGCACGGTAGTCGTCGGAACCCTTCAGGTCGGTCAGCAATCCAACGCCTCCAGCCGCCTCGGGAGCCCAGCCATAGAACCCGCTCGACGCGCCCTGACTGTTGCTTTCCCGACCGAGCGCCCGGTAAACATCGTCGCCGCCCGCGTCGATCAGCCAACCCACGCCCCTCGTCCGCGCCGACCCCTGCGAATGAGTCTGCGCCGTATACACATCGACGCCCCCACTATCCTCGCAGATTCCGATTCCAAAGTAACCAAATCCCTGAGATAGCGAGTCGGAGCGATACTCGTCACCACCGCCAACCTTGTACCAAGCCCCCACTCCGGCAAGCCCCGCCCCAAAACAGAGGCTCTTGCCACGGCATGTGTCATTCCCACCGTAATCGTAGGCCAGCCCAATCCCAAGCAACCCTGCCCCCGCGCTGGCGTCGGGCACATCGTAGGTGTCGTCCCCGTCCAGGTCGATAAAAACTGACGCATACCCAATGCCTGCTCCATGACGTCCGATGTAGCGGTCATTGCCACCAAGGTCAACGGTCAGCATCGCCCCGCGTTCGTTGTGAACGTTGTCGCCTTTCCCCGCAAGAACAAACGGGATATTGCCTATCCTGCCCTCGACCCGGCCCAAGAATCGCGTGGAACCGGCAGACTGCTTCAGAGTGCCGATCTCTCGTTCGACAACGGCCGCAAGACTCTCAGCCGTGCGCCGTAAAAGCGGTAAGTCGACTCGCCCAAGCAGATTCCTCATAGCTTGCATCGAGAGTGGCTTCTGCTTGACAAAGTCAAACTTCACGTCTTCACCAGCCGCCCATTGGGGCAAAGACTCAATCAGAGATCGTTGCTCTTCGCTGGAGAGTTTGGAAAGAGCGCTGTTTACCGCCGTATTCGAGGCCTGTATCGCACCGGCAAGACGCTGCATCGAGGCCCGGAATTCAGTTGGGACGGCATCCGGTACGGCATCGTCGATGAAAATCGTGGCCGGAGGAGAGTCAGAGGCGTCTCCCAGAACTTCGCGCCGAGTCAGCAGCAACAATTGCGAGATGGGTCGCGATGCCCTTTGATGCAGCCCCGTCAGCGTGTCGATGCCAGCGAGCGGGTCGTGCATAACGGCAGCAACAAAAGGGAGGGTCTCTTTATCGGCTGGATTGACTCGTGGATAGCGCAGGTTTTCTCGACTCGCATTCGCCACAAACAGGGCGTCATCGAGGGCCTTTTGAGTGTCTGAAGTCTGGATCGTCGTGGCGGATGCAAAACTCGCAAGTGCAATAACTATCCCTGTCCTTCGTATCCAACCACCCATCGTATTCCATCCTCCACAGCCTGCCAGACGTCTTTGGTTGGGATCAACCGTTCGTCGAGCGACCTCTCATCGAAAGGATAGACGTTTTCACCATGGCGATGGGACTCGGCGGCGATCATTAGGCCGGGATGTACGCTCGGATTCGTTGAAGGTGCGAGCAAACTGATTCGCAGTTCGCTCTCCTTCAGCTCCTCCACGAGCGGCATCAAGAACCTGCGATCAAACTCACGCGTGAGCCAGTCCATCTCTTCCAGCTTGCCCGCAGCCCTAAACGCCGCGATGTTTGGCAGCATAACGATGGAGCAGCCGTGCTTTCGTGTCGTTTCGAGAGTGCTTTCCAGCCGAACCGCAGTTCCCTGCCCAAATCCTCGGACATCTCCATGCTTATATCGGGCAAGGCGTGCAAGCCCCGCCATTCTCAAACTTGGACTCTCAACCTGTACGGGGCCGGTATTGAGCAAAAGATTCGGCACCGGATATCGGTATCCGAGCCCCCAAGGCCATGCTACATTAATGGGCTCAAGCCCCTCATCAATACGTCGTAAATTGAAATCCTGCTCGGATAGAATATTGATTGAATCGTCGATGAATCGACGCAAAACCACATCGCCATCACCCTCTGGTAGCACGGATGACATGGGCTTTCCATTTGCCTGCTCGGGAGCATGGCAGTGCAGATCATTCGAAGCGTCCTCCCAGACCAAGGCATGATTGGTGTCAAACCCCTCAAGCAAAGTGAGCTTTCGGGTGTCCAACTTTTTAAGAAGTGTGATGATTTCGGTGGGCAGATCGGTCGGTAACTGATGCGTGATCTTCTTTAGAATTCCGCCTTCCACAAATGACATCAAAATGATATCAAAATGCAATGATTTTGATGGTGGGTCATACCCTAACGCACTGACCGTGAGAGGCCCTTGTGCCAAATGGACGTTGTAGGGGTTCATCCCCAAGTACGCCGCTTCCGGAACGCTGGCTTCTTGCAGCGGCGAGATCTTGCTGATCTGCCCAATCTCTGCAAGACGATCGAGCGCAGGCAACGGCTGGCGCAAAACCGACTCCCCATCGGGCTCAGAGAGCCAGTCTGGAACGATGAGAATGACTCGACGCATTACTCGTGCTCAACGTCGATGAGCCTCGGCTGTCCGCTTGCCACCGTCGCAAATTCGCCAACTTCGGGTGGATGCTCGAAGGCATCTTTACGGACTTTTTCAGGCACAGGAATGGGGTACTCCCCGCTAAAGCAAGCCAAACAGAACTTGTCGCTCTTCTTGCCAACGGCGCGCACCGCCCCAGGAATTGAGAGATAGCCCAGCGAAGTCGCTCCTATGTGGTCCTTAATTTCCTGAACTGTCATGACGGCAGCCGCGAGCTCGCCCTTGCTCGCCATGTCGATGCCGTAGAAACAGGGCCATTTGATGGGTGGCGCGGTGATGCGGACATGGACCTCAGCGGCGCCTTGGTCGAAGAGGATCTTGACGATTTGGCGGGTGGTTGTCGCACGAACGATGGAGTCGTCTACGAGCACGATTCTCTTGCCCCTAATGTGATCCTCAAGGGGCGTGAGCTTCATTCGCACACCCATCTCGCGCATTTTCTGGTCAGGTTGGATGAAGGTACGGTGGATATAGCGGCTCTTCATCATCCCTTCGCGGTAGGGGATTCCCGTGGCCCTGCTATAGCCCAACGCGGCGGGCACCCCGCTATCTGGGACAGGAATAACGATATCGGCCTCCACCGGATGCTCCCTCGCCAAGCCCTCGCCCATTCTCTCGCGGGCAGTGTACAAGAGCGTGTTGTACATCTCGCTGTCGGGGCGGGCAAAGTAGATGAACTCGAACATACACATGGCGTGGGCTTCCGGCTCGACAACTTGAATGAACTGCATCCCGTCTTTGTCGATAAGCACCATCTCTCCAGGTTCAAGCTCTTGGGTCGGCACCCCGCCAATCGGGCTGAATGCACACGTTTCGCTGGCGACCATATAGCCACCGTCACCCAAAATGCCCGCGCTCAAAGGGCGAATACCGTGGGGGTCGCGAAAACCGATCAGCATGTTTTTGAGGAGCACCGTGCAGCTATAAGCCCCTCTCGCCTTTTCAAGAAGCACTCGAACCGCAGCCTCTGGTCCCTTGTCGAGGTGCCTCACCAGCAGGCGGGCGATCACTTCGGTATCGCTCGTGCTGTCAAACATCTCGCCCTCGGCCTCCATTTCTCGCCGAAGCTCGATGGCGTTGATCAGGTTGCCGTTGTGGGCTACGGCGATGTCACCGACAAGGGATTGGCAATAGACAGGCTGAGCATTGCGGAGCACGCTCGCCCCCGTTGTAGAGTAGCGGGTGTGGCCGATGGCGATATGCCCCGGCAGGCCGGCAAGATTGGGTTCGTCGAAAACCTGACTCACAAGTCCGACGCCACGGTGCATACGAACGACCGATTCGTCGCTGACGGCAATTCCTGCCGACTCTTGGCCCCGATGTTGGAGTGCAAAAAGCCCGAAGAAAGCTACACGTGCCGCATCCTGTTCCGGTGAATAGATGCCGACAACCCCGCACTCCTCTTTAAGGCGATCATCGTGATCGATCGGGTCCACACCGCCAGTATATTCGTTCAGCGAGGTTTAGGACAATCTGGCTGGACTGTTGGCGGGGATCGCCGGGCAGCGGGCGGCGATCAGCGATCAGCGATCAGCGATCAGCGATCAGCGATCAGCGATCAGCGATCAGCGATCAGCGATCAGCGAGTGAATGATCCGACACTCTGAATCTGAGAAGCAAGCGCCGTGATTACAATTTACGATAGCTGATAGCTGATAGCCGATAGCCGATAGCCGATTGCCGACTTCCGATAGCTATACCTAAGCCCACAAAAAAAGATCGGACATCAGATACTGATGTCCGATCTTAATCTGCCGTCAGGTTAGCTTAGTTGTCGTAACCCGGCTTGCGGAGCCATCGCTTCGGCATGGGCTTGACGCCTGCCACGACGGCCTGAAACTCGGCGCTCTTGATAACCGAAGTCGCAACTTGAAGCTTGACGGTGCCGTTCGGAGTCTTGATGCGAACGGTCTGAAGATTCGGAAGTTGGAGGCGATTCTTCTTCGGCGCTCGGAATTTCCATTGGCCCGAGTGACGGTGCCGAATGTGCTTTGCGTTGTTCGCCTTCTTTCCACTGACTTGACAGACCCTTGCCATGATAAAAACCTCTTTTTGCTTTCCTCAGACTCCGTGAGGCGCGACTTGAAAGGATACCGGAACTCGGCTACCCACCGCAAGGAGTCCTATTTTTGAGACCAATCAGCGATCAGCTATCAGCTATCAGCTATCGGCTATCGGCTATCGGCGTGCTGATACTTGATGGCTGATCGCAGATCGCTGATGGCTTGCTAAAAACTTGGAGGCGTCGGCCGGATTCGAACCGGCGAATAACGGTTTTGCAGACCGACCCCTTAACCACTTGGGCACGACGCCATTGAGGACAGAGGATACCTTACGGCAAGCAACAATTCAGGACGCTTGGGACAGTCGAATTTGGATTTTAGATTTTGGATTTTGGATTGGATTATTAGGTTCGTTGGCTGCCGGATCGAACGGATGTGGTTTCCTTGGGAGTCACGACGCAGCGCCGACCTGGTGAACTCCGACTCGACCGACTCCAAACCCAAGAATCTAAAGTCCGATTTGAACCGTTATCCTCAATCAGGTTCAATCCAAAACCCTTACGCTTTCTTCTGCGGAATCTGACACTCGCGTGTGCCAAACCACTTATAACGGTATTTGACGACCTGCTTATAAGTCCACCTCATAAACGGCCTCGTCAGTGGAAACTTTGCGAGCCAGGACATCCAGCGCAGATACCAAGGGGTGATGGTAAGAAGCAGGAACCAGGCTTCCCAGCCCTGATACACGCGATCTGCTTCGACGATCATATGCTCGCTGTAGCCTTTTTGGAGCGCTTCATCGCCCTGCAAAACTTCCACAACCATAGGTTGCTTGGCGCGCTCTGCCCACTTCTCCACGCGAAGCCTGCTCACGTGGCAAAGGTTGCATCCGCCGTCATAAAAGAGCTTCCAAGTCATGCTCGCCTTTATTCTACGGTGATACGACGATATGTCGTGTATGTTATAGGTCGAATAGGTCGTCTTGGAAGGGGCACAACAAGCTACTCCGTCGCTTTGTTGTACACCGTTTCCAGACTTTCCAACATTCGCTGGAGGGTGAACTTCTCCTGAACCAGCTTACGGCCCATTTCGCCCATCTTCTCGCGCTCCTTGTCGTGCTCCAGAAGATAAGCCATCGCCTCGGCAAGGGCTTCGGGGCGCAGGTCAACCAAAAGTCCGGTTTGCTGATGCCTCACAACCTCCATCAAACCGCCAACTCTGCTCGCCACAACCGGCTTGGCTCGCGCCATCGCCTCTATTGCGGCGATTCCAAAAGTCTCTCGTTCGCTGGGCATCGCGGTGAAATCAACAGCATCGAGGAGACGAGGAACGTCGTGTCGTACCCCAGTCATCGTGATGCGGTCTTGAAGGTTTGCATCGCGGATCGCTGCGCGGACTTCGGTTTCAAACTGCTGCTCCACCCGGCCTACAAACATCACGTGGGCGTCGGGATAGCTATCCCGAAGCTGCTGCATCGCGTCCACCATGATGAGGTGCCCCTTCTCTCGGCAAACCCGTCCGATCAGGCCGACGACTTTGCGGTCGGGCTGAAGGCCGAA
Organism: Fimbriimonadaceae bacterium; assembly: GCA_019638775.1. Lineage (NCBI taxonomy): Bacteria > Bacillati > Armatimonadota > Fimbriimonadia > Fimbriimonadales > Fimbriimonadaceae > Fimbriimonadaceae bacterium. The sequence goes on from JAHBTD010000004.1 coordinate 44,688, forward strand.
CTCCGAGCGAACTTCAAGTGCGGAGGCGGGGGCGATGTCAACGAAGTCGGTTCCGTTGTAGACGGTGTCGATAAAACGGTCGTGGATGCCGCGACCGTGCAGAAGACCGCGCACGTAGTTGCTGACGGCAACGAGGCGGTTCTTGCCGTGGCACATCCGCTTGTAAATCTGGTCGTGATTTCCGATGTGAACAGAGGCAACGACAGGGGTCTTGCGAAGCACACCACCGATGGCTCCAAAGTAAGTTGCCCGCGTGAGGTGGGAATGCACGACGTCGATCTCCGACTCACGGATTTTCCGCATCACCAAGCCGAGCGTGCGGAACCATCCCTGGCCTCTCATGTGGGATACGTGGGCGGGAATACCGTGGGCTTCGAGGTACCCAGGCAACCAACCTGGTGGGCATACAACCTCAACGTGATGCCCATTCCGGCGTAGAAGGTCGGAAAGATTAATAACATGCCGTTCGGCACCGGACGTCGCCGAACTCGACACGACTTGCAATATTCGAAGCGGCTTTTCCGCGCTCAATGTCTCCCTTCCCTAGCCTGAATGTGCTGGCAAGTCTACCAGAAGGACGATTAAGCCCTCTACTAAGCCTCTTATCGGTTGAGGATAAAGGACCGCCTACTAAAGAATGACCTTTACATCAGGTAAACCAAGGTCATGCGGGCCTTTAGGCATCGCGATTTTCGACTCCTCTGGACAGGCGCATTCCTGTCCTTCATGGGCTCATGGATTCAAAATGTCGCCCAAGGGTGGCTTGTTTACGAGCTGACTGGTCAAGAGTCGATGCTCGCGCTGGTTACCTTTTTTCAAAGTGTGCCCGTTTCTGTGCTCGGACCTGCCGCTGGCGCTATCTCCGACATGTTCGACAAGCGAAAGATTCTGATCGCTTGCCAGCTCATATACTCCTTTAGCGCCATCTATCTGGCTTTTGCTACCAATTACGGGTTTGTCCAGTACTGGCATATTTTGGCGATTGCCCTCATCAACGGCCTTACGAGCACTCTGGAGATGCCGACGCGGCAGTCCATCGTCAGTCGGACGGTGCCGCCCGAAGATTTGTCCTCGGCCATCCCCTTGCAGGCGATGACGTTTAACACAGCTCGCTTGATTGGCCCAAGTATCGGTGGGCTCTTGCTCGCCAAGTTTGGGCCCTCAATGTGTTACGGCATCAACGGCATCAGCTATCTTGCCCTCATCTTTGGCGTCCTCGCCATCCGTGCCGATCTTCATGCCTCGCCCCGAGAGCCGCAGCCGATCCGTGACCTTGTGACAGAGGGCATGCACTTCACCTGGCGAGACCGCAAGCTTCGCACTCTCTTCATCATGGAAGCGATCGTGAGCAGCTTCGGTCTGTTCTATATCGCGCAGATGCCAGCGATTGCCAAGAAGATGCTGCACTTGGACGAGCAAGGCTTGGGACATTGCTACACGATGGTCGGGGTGGGCGCTGTCGTCGGATTGTTTGTCGTGAGCCTGTTTGGAGATCGGTTTGGGCGTGCGATGATGGTGCGCGTGGCGATGACCTCCTTTGCGGTGGGCTTGTTGGTGATGGCCTTAGCGCGGTCCCCTTTAGTGGCCTTCCCTGCATTCGCCATTCTTGGGTTCTCGGCGATTATGCAGTTCAACATCACGAACACGCTTTTCCAAATCATTGCCCCGGATCGTCTGCGCGGACGTGTGCTGGCGATGCATTTATGGGCTCTTTCGGGCATGTCGCCTTTTGGAACGCTTGTTCTTGGTTATGTAGCCCAAGTTGTCTCCATTCCGGTGGCCTTTGTCATTGCCGGTACTGTGGTGTTGGGTGGCGCGGTTTGGGGATGGACGCGGGTAAGGGTCTTTAACGAAGTGCATGCCTCACTCGTAAGATCGGTGGCGAGGGGATAGGGGAGGGATCGGAGATCGGGGATCGGCTATCGGAGATCAGCTACCAGCTATCAGCGATCAGAACTCGACCATGAAAGAGCGCAGGACAAGCGGAGCATTAGGGTGACGAATAGCAATCCCAAATCCCAAATCCAAAATCTAAAATCTAAAATCGCCGATGCTATCGGCTATCCAAATCTTCCCGAAATGTAGTCTTCGGTCTGCTTCATCCTCGGGTTCAAGAACAGCTCTTGTGTGGTGTTGAACTCCACCAATTCGCCGAGCATAAAGAACCCGGTGAGGTCGCTCGCCCGCTGAGCTTGCTGCATGTTGTGGGTCACGATCACAATCGTGTACTGATCCTTTAGCTCGAAGATCAGGTCTTCGATGCGGGATGTGGCGATGGGGTCAAGCGCGGAGCACGGCTCGTCCATGAGGATAATTTCAGGATCAACAGCGAGCGTTCGGGCGATGCAGAGCCTTTGTTGTTGACCGCCTGAGAGAGCAAGCGCGCTTTGGGTCAGCTTCTCTTCGACCTCTTCCCACAGAGCTGCTTTTCTTAGGCAGTGTTCGACGATGTCATCCAGCGTTGACTTGTTGCGAATGCCGTGGATTCGGGGGCCATAAGCGATGTTTTCCCAGATAGATTTTGGGAATGGGTTGGGTTTTTGGAAAACCATCCCGACGCTTTTGCGCAAGGCGACGGGATCGACGCTGGCGTCGTAGATGTCCGACCCGTCAATCGTGATTTTTCCGTCGAGGCGTGCGCCGTCGATGAAGTCGTTCATCCGGTTCATGCATCGAAGGAAGGTGGATTTTCCGCAGCCCGAGGGTCCGATAAGAGCGGTGACTTTGCGCTCGGGAACCTGAATGTCGATCCCTTTTAGCGCGTGAAAACTCCCGTAATAAAAATTTACGCCTTCGGCGACAATTTTCGGCTCCGTGATAATCGGACGTTCGGCCACAGCTTGCAAGGTCATTTTCCTCTTGATTCTGAGTTGTCTCGGTTAAGGAATTGTAAACGCACCGCCTCTTGGCGCAAGGCGTGGTCGATTAAAGTCAAGGCTACCATAGCTTCGACCATCGGGACAGCCCTTGGCAGGACGCATGGATCATGCCGACCCCTCCCTGCGAGCGTTGTATTCTCTCTTTGAACGTTCACGGTGTGCTGTTCGTGAAGGATGGTCGCAGTGGGCTTGAATGCGGCATTCAGAGTGATTGTTTCACCGTTTGAGATTCCGCCTTGAATGCCTCCGCTTCGGTTTGTCGGCGTGTAGACGTGCTTGTCATCGTCGGCGTAAAACTCATCGTTGTGATCCTTCCCGGTTAAGTAAGTTCCGTTGAAGCCAGAACCCACTTCAAAGCCCTTGCATGCAGGCAGGGACATCACGGCTTTGGCGAGGTCGGCTTCGAGTTTGTCGAAAACGGGTTCTCCCCATCCGGCGGGGACTCCTCGGGCGATGCACCGGACGACGCCTCCGAGAGAATTCCCTTCCTTACGGGTCTCCTCGATTTTGGCGATCATGCGTTCGGCAGTTGCGGTATCGGGGCAGCGAACGATGTTGCTCTCGACCTGTTCTAGGGTCACGCTGGATTCGTCTACGCTGGCCTCAATGTCGGAGACTCTTGAGACCCAACCGAGGACTTCAACCCCCCACCCCAATCTCAGCAGCTTTTTGGCGATGGCCCCTGCGGCGACGCGCCCAATGGTCTCTCGAGCAGAGGCACGGCCGCCCCCCGACCAGGCACGGATGCCGTATTTTTCGTCGTAGGTGAAGTCGGCGTGGCTGGGGCGAAACTTGTCACGCATCTCGTCATAGTCGCGACTGCGGGCGTCCTCATTGCGGACGAGCAGGGCTATTGGGGTGCCGAGCGTTACTCCATTTTCGATGCCGCTCAAGATCTCGACGGTGTCCGTTTCTTTTCGTTGGGTGACGATCTTGCTCTGTCCGGGTTTACGTCGGTCGAGTTCGAACTGGATTTCGGCTTCGGTGATTGGAAGGAGCGACGGGCAACCGTCGATGACGACGCCAACGCCGCCACCATGCGATTCGCCGAATGTGGTGATGCGGAAAATGGTGCCGAAGCTGCTGCCCATGAAGGTTGGAGTCTACCTGCGGGTTTGTGGCCTGGGAAGGGATTTCCCTAAGACTTTCGCCACGGTGCGGGCTGACCATCGCGTGTCCAAACCCACTGCGTATGTGGAAGCACTTCGAGCGGATCGTCGTTTCTTCCGGCGCCTGTTTTCTCATTGGCGGCGACTTCCACAACCACGCTCGAACGCAGATCGCGAACGAGTTGGTAACTGCGATAGACGACGGTTGTGAAACAGGTCCAAGTGATGATGAGTGCGACGTAGGCCAAGGTATCGACCACGGCGGGCATCCAAGCCAAACCAAGGCCGGTTAGCGCGCCGCACATCAGACCGGCGATAGCCCAAGGCGCGACTTTTGCTCTGAGGAAACGGAAAACGATAGCGCGCAGTTCGGAGCGTTCGTACACGTTGAGATAGCGTGTGAACTTCGGCAGGAACATCGGGCCAGCTTCGGCAGCGAGGTGGGCTGGGAATCCTTCGCCATCGCGTCTGCGAGCTGGAGCGACTGTGCGGATATTGGCTTTTTGGTAGCCGTTGACAATCGCGCCGTTGATGGTGCGAATGCGTTGTGAAATAGGATAGACGTCGATGTAGAGATCGGACTGGGCGTCCTGAGGGATACCTTCTCGAATCGAACTTTCGTCGATTCCAAAAGTCTGCCGAACGCTCTCAATGTCAACCGTCAAAACGAAACGCTCGAACATCCCGACCAGAGCTTCGCATCTGTTCCCTTGCCCGATCTTGACAAGCCTGTATCCACCCCACGCCGTTGCGACAAGAGCGAGAATGCCGCCAACGATCCAAAACAATACGAGGGTGCGCTGCTCATACCAGAGACTTTGATGGAAGACGAGTGCGTACAACGAGACCAGAGCCCAAGCGAACATGAGCAGGAACGCGGCACACAACACTACGCGACCGAGCATCACATATTTGCGAGCACGCCGCCGTAGTTCCAAGACTTCGGCAGAAGGAAGCCAATGCTCCCCAACAGACCGATATGGGCCAATCCAACGTTCCATGACCGTTCAACTTGCTTAGACAGGTCTAACCACGGGATGCCATAGTGAAGACGCCACCAGCCCCCGGTTACCAAGCATCATAACACCGACTCTATGCATCCGTATTGTATTTTTTGTGTATTTTCCTAAAATGGCGCAATTTTGCTAGCGTCACCCGAAGATATCTAGACAATCCTTCAAACCCGTGCTTGAAAACTTCTATTACCACCCTCGAATGCTCGGCTACGATTTTGGCGGGCAACACCCCTTGCAGCCCGAAAGATTGCGCCGCACCCTATTATTACTTGAAACTCTCGGCGTTACACCCGTTCTTGACCCCGGTTTGGCCACCCGTCAAGATGCCCTTCGGGTTCATTCCGAGAGTTATCTGGACATCGTTTCGAAGCTAAGCTCTGGCGAGCGCTTACCCTCTGAGGTTGTTTCGGCGGCAGGGTTTGGGACAGCTGACAATCCCATCTTTGAAGATATGTACACAGCTTCGCTTGCTTACCTTGGGGGAACGGTACGCGCTGCCGAAAACGTGAGGGACGGAAGCGTGCTCGCCTTCAACATCGCCGGTGGCCTTCACCATGCACAGAGAGATCATGCCAGCGGCTTTTGCATTCTTAATGACCCGGCGATAGCCGTGTCGATTCTTCTTGAGAAGTATTCCAGAGTTGTCTATATCGACATCGACGTTCACCACGGCGACGGTGTGCAGGTTCTGTTTTGGGATGATCCGAGAGTGCTCACCTGCAGCATCCACCAAGACCCGCGCACGCTCTATCCGGGTACGGGTGCGGTGGACGAGGTTGGGCCAACCTGGACATCGGTCAATGTTCCGTTGATGCCAAGGACAACAGGCGACGTGTGGCTGTGGGCGTTTGTGCAGGGCATACTTCCTGCGGTTGAGGCGTTCAATCCGGAGGCCGTTGTGCTGCAGATGGGAACGGATGCACATTTTCTCGACCCACTCGCTCACATTCAAGCCACGGCGCAGGACTGGGTGAGCGCCGTGAGAAGAGTGAAGGCTCTGGGTCTACCAACTGTTGCGGTCGGCGGAGGTGGGTACAACCTAGGGACAGTGCCGCGAATGTGGGCGGCTGCTTGCTTAACCCTGGGCGGGATCGAATTCGAGGATCGAATTCCAGAGCAGTTAGCGGAAGAGTGGGGGATGCCAACTTTCTTCGATTCCATCGCTCCCGGTCCTGCTGGGCAGGGTTTAGCCCATGCCGAGCAAGTAGTTGGGTGGATTTCCGAACGCCAGCTGCCCGAACTCCGTAAGGCATAATGGCACGCGCCCCAAGGGACGCAGCACAGGGATACGATTTATGGACGAAACACGATTTAGGTTTGAGAGTCCTGCAGATCAGCAGGCCGTAAGAAAAGCATCCAAGGCGGGCATTGGTTGCCTCACCGCGATCGTGCTGCTTGTTATTGGAATGAGCATTGTGCGACCCTACACCGACTTCCTTTGGTTCTCGCACGACGCGCGCCACCCGGAAGTCTTCACGATCGGATATGCCACGAAAGGGCTTCTCTTCTCTATCGCCTTCGTGTTTGGCGTGTTGTTCATCTATGCGAACTTAAGCCGTGCGCTAAAGATCGCCCCCGTTTTCAATCGAATTCCAGAATCACCAACCGAACAAGCGCTTGTTCAGATATTCGACTGGGTGCAAACTCGAACTTGGGCTCCGAAAGTGATCGCTCTTGTCTTTGGCTTCAGTTACGCTTCGGCCTTTGCGGGAGAGTGGCAGAGCTATCTCCTTTGGAAGAACAGCGTTCCCTTTGGCAAGACGGACCCTCTGTTTGGACTTGATCTAAGTTTTTACGTCTTTCGACTGCCGTTTTGGGAGGCGATGCTTGGACTCCTGTTTGGCATCATCATTCTCACAACTGTCCTATCGGCTGTGATCTCTTATGGGCTGGCCGCGCTCGCAAAGGCGGGCAACATCAAGCTGGATCAGCGGCAATCGAACGCCCACACCATGTTCCTGATCGGTCTTTCCCTGATGGCTCTGGCCGGCAAGTTCTGGCTAAGCCGCTATGGATTCACCGTCACACAAAGCGCCCAGTTCTTTGGCGCAGGATACGCCGCCACACAGCAACTTCAGATGGTGACGGTGATGAGCGGGCTGACCGCAGTTGGGGGCATCGCCGCTTGGCTGATGATGAAGTCGACCGACAGTCTCCGACGAGCAATTTGGATCGCGAGCGGGCTTGCTGGAGTTTGGTTCTTGGGAGTTGCGGTTTGGCCTTCGGTGGTGCAGCGCTTCAAAGTCGATCCGAACAAGCTGAACGTCGAGGCGCCTTATGCTACGCGGGCTATCGAAATGACGAGGTGGGCGTATGGCCTGGACACAATCGCGGTCTCGGAGACCAATGTCCGAGTTGGCCCGACCGACGAAGAGGTCGCCGCATCTCAGCCGACTCTGGATCAGATGAGGCTGTGGGACCCCGAAGTCTTGCGACGCTCTATCGACAGCCTCCAAGGCTTCCGCACTTATTATTCTTTCAATGACGTGGACGTTGACCGCTACGTGATCAACGGCAAGCAGCAGCAAGTGATGGTGGCGGCTCGCGACGTTCGGATCGAAGGTTTGCAGTCGCAAGCCCAGAACTGGGTCAACCAGCGCTTGCAATACACACATGGCTACGGCGTGGCGATGGCACCCACAAACACGGCGACAAGGATTGGACAACCGTCGTTCATCGCCAAGGACCTTCCAGTTGTTAGCATCCCTGACATTCCTATCGAGCAGCCGCGAATCTACTTCAGCGACTTTAGAGATGCAGGAGGCGGCCAGGTCGACCCCTACGCTTTGGTGAAAACCAAGGTCCCCGAGTTTGATTACCCGACTGAGACCGAATCCGGATCGAAGACTTACAAGTGGACCGGCGACCGGGGCGTTCCGGTCGGTGGGTTGTTAGCTAAGCTAGCGTTCTCGATCTTGTTCTCCGATGGCAATCTGCTGGTTTCGCCGAACATCGTTGCCGATTCGAGGATCCTTTACCGCCGCAATGTGACGGAGAGATGCGAGAAGATCTATCCGTTCTTGAGGTTCGATGAGGACCCCTATGTGGTGGTTTTCGGTGGCAAGTTCTACTGGATTCTGGACGGCTACACGACTTCCGGCAGCGTCCCTTATTCCGATCAACTCATCGATGGCGGCAGGAGAATCAATTACATCCGCAACTCGGTGAAGGTCACAGTTGACGCATATTCGGGCGAAACCACGGCATATGCGATTGAACCGGACGAGCCGATTCTGAAGGCTTACCGCAAGATCTATCCGAACCTCGTGAAGGACATCGGCAGCTTGCCGAAGGGATTGGAGGAGCACTTCCGTTATCCCGAAGACATGTTCTTGGCTCAGGCGATCCAGTTAGTCCAGTATCACGTCACGAATCCGATTGCGTTCTTGAACAATGAGGATGCGTGGGAGATGCCGCACGAGATCGGGCTTGAGGGGCAGCGCGCACCGATGCAGCCCTACTATGTGCAGATGCAGCTTCCGAATTCGCCTAAGGACGAATTCATTCTGATTCTGCCGTTTACGCCGAGGCAAAAGAACAATATGGCGGGGTGGCTGGCCGCGCCCTGCGATCCTGAGAACTATGGCAAGCTCTCTCTCAATAAGTATCCCAAGGGGTCTAACATTCCGGGCCCTGCTCAGATCGAATCGAAGTTCAATCAGGACAATGAGATTGCTAATCTGAACAAGCTGCTGAATAGCGAACAGAGCAAGATTGTCCCTGGAAACCTGCTGATTGTCCCTCTTGGACAAAGCATCCTTTATGTCAAACCACTCTTTATCCAAAGCTCCATCGCCGCGATTCCCGAACTGCGCAAGGTCATCCTTTCGACGAACGATAACGTGGTCGTCGCGGATACCTATCAGCAGGCCTTGAACCAACTGCTGGGCACCACAAACGGGCAAGCAAGGACTCAGAAGCCACCGGAAGTTGGCACGAAGCCTGCAGCTGGAAATGAACCTTCGACATCGGCAGACCAAACCCTCTTGCGCCAAGCGCTTGACTATCTGCGGCAAGCTGAAACAGCTCAGCGGGCTGGCGATTGGGCAAAATACGGCGAGATGCAAAAGAAGGCGCTGGAAACGCTTGAGAAGATGGTCAGGTGATTTGGAGACAGTAGATTGGAGCTAAAAGTTGGGCGTGTTGCTTCCCTGCGTGGGGAGCTACGCGTTCCATCGGATAAGTCCCTTACTCACCGGGCCTACATGTTCGCGGCGATTGCCGACAGTCCGTCGGTGGTGAAGCATCCCCTGCGTGGAGAGGATTGCGAAGCAACACTCGCTTGCTTGAGACAGCTGGGTTTAGCCACAGACTGGGTCTCCAACCACGAAGTTCATTTGACGCCCGCTGAGCACTGGACCCAACCCACCGCTCCGCTCGATTGTGGCAACAGCGGTACGACCATGCGTCTGTTGAGCGGGCTCTTGGCTTCGCGGAGCTTGGACGTTACGCTCATTGGAGATGCTTCGCTTTCACGTAGGCCAATGAAGCGAATCGCGGAGCCACTGAGGTTGATGGGTGCGACGGTCGAGGGCGATACGCCACCTCTGCACATTATCGGCTCGGATGCCTTGCAGCCCATCGATTACACCAGCCCCGTTGCGAGCGCTCAGATTAAGTCGTGCGTGCTGCTTGCCGGACTACGGGCAGAAGGCACAACTACCGTCATGGAGCCGAGCAAGAGCCGCGACCATACCGAGAGGATGCTTAGGGCGATGGGTGTGACTTTGCTTGAGGATGATCTGAAGGTCGGTTTGAGGGGTGGGCAAAAGCCGGAAGGTTTTGAATTCAGCGTCCCGGCTGACATCTCCAGCGCGGCGTTCTTTATGGTCGCGGCGGCAATCATCCCTGAAGCGAATCTAAGGCTTTGGGATGTTGGGGTCAACCCCACTCGAACTGGCATTCTGGACGTGTTTGACCAGGCGATGATCCCGTACTTTGTGGAGAACGAGCATGAAGAAGCGGGCGAGCCCGTTGGGGATATCGATGTTCGTGCAGTGGATGTTGGGAGGCCGTTTGAGATTTCTGGGGCATTGGTGCCCCGGCTCATCGACGAGATTCCAGTCCTCGCCGTTTTGGCGACACAGCTTGATGGGGTCTCTCGCATCCGCGATGCCCGTGAGCTAAGGGTGAAGGAGAGCGACCGCATCGAACTGGTTGCCGCAGGACTGCGGGCGATGGGAGCCGAGGTGGAGACGCACGAAGACGGGATGGATATCAGCGGTCCGACGCAGCTGACAGGTACCGTGATTGATGCGCATGGGGACCACCGGATTGCGATGGCCTTTGCGGTGGCGGGGTTGATCGCGGAAGGGACGACAACAATCAAAGGAGCGGAGGCAATCGCGACGAGCTATCCTGATTTTGAGAAGGATCTGTGGGGGTTGTGTGTTTTGTAGGGGATACGGTGTTACGGTGCTACGGTGTTGCGGTGTTGCGGTGCCCTGTCAATCTCCAATCTCCAATCTCCAATCTACAATCATCAATCCCCAATCTGCGTGGCATCAACGGAGCGATGTCCTCCCATGAAGACAAGCTATGACTGACTTCACTAACATCACCATCGCCATTGACGGTCCTGCTGGAGCAGGCAAGAGCACCGTCGCCAAGGCGCTTTGCGCCGAGCTTGGGATGCGGTTGCTTGATACGGGTGCGATGTATAGGTGCATTGCCCTTAAAGCACAAAGGCTTGGTCTGTCGGCGGAGGATAAGGGTCCAGCCACCGACCTCGCCAAGAACTCCAATATTGAGTTTCAAGAAGGGGAGCCGCAGCGGGTGATCTTGGATGGCGAAGACGTCACCGATGCCATCCGGACTTTGGAGATTGGGCAGCTTGCGAGCGCGCTCAGCACGTACGGGCCACTGAGAGCCGAACTGGTCAAACGTCAGCAAGAGATCATCGCTCACGGTGGATATATCCTTGAGGGGAGGGATGTCACGACGGTTGTCGCCCCGAATGCCGAAGTGAAGATTTTCCTGACCGCCAGCATTGAAGAGCGAGCGCGCCGAAGGTGGCTGGAGATGCGTTCGCGAAATGATCAGAACAGTACGCTGCAAGAGGTCGTAAAAGATGTTGTACAGCGCGATCATCGCGATTATTCTCGCGACGAAAGCCCACTGACCCTCGCCGAGGATGCGATCATTCTTGAATCTTTTGGACTGGCCGTTTCTGACGTGGTGAACCAAATTCGAGCGATTATTCGCGCAAAAATAGAATAAATTGAACTTTTGGTCCTAATCGATGAATCAAACTTTGAGAGGCGGCGCTCTTGTAATCGAAAGGGAGTTTTGTCGGCGTGCGGCCTGTGCCCATTCACGTCATGTATGAAAGCACACACCCGACCTCCTTCCGATGACGACAAGGTGAAGAAACGAGGGAAAGTATGAAAAAACTATTGGGTTACATTGCGCTTCTGATGGCGCTGATCATCGCCGGTTGCGGTGGTGGAGGCAGCGGCAGCAGCGGTGGCGCCGGCTCGAATGTTGGGCTGTTTTTTACGGATGATCTGAACGCGGGCTACGACCATGTTTGGGTCAAGGTCGAAAAAGTTGAATTGCTGTCTTCGAGCGGTTCTGTCACAGTTTTTGAAGATTCGGCGGGTACGGCCCTCGATCTACGCGCTCTGAACGACAGCGGAACCAACAAGTTTTTCTTTGCGAACCGACACTCCATCCCACAGGGGTCTTACACGGGGATTCGAGTGACGATGGACGACGCGTTGACGATCTTCCCTACCGGCAGCGCGACGGGTAATGCCCGTGTCTTTTCTGGCCTGAACGGCAACAGCAAGAAGGTTCTTACACACAACTTCTCGGTTGCGAAGACGTTTGGAATTGGCCTGACCTATCAAGTTCTCGACTTCAAGTTGGACACATGGTCGGAGAATGGTGGCAACGTCGATGTTTCGGGCAGTGGGCTTGACGACTTCCCCGCCACAAACCCAGCCTTCACAAACGGGAATAACCACCACGACAAGGACTATAAAGGCACGATCAGCGCGCTTGCGGCGGGCAGTTTCAAGCTCAACAGACCTCGCGGACAGCTTGAGGTGACCTTTGATAGCGGCACGAATATTTACAACGAAAGCGGCGCCCCGAATCCTACGCTTGCCAATGGCAAGAAGGTTGAAGTGCGTGGAGTCTTTAATCCCAGCACGGGCAAGCTCGCCGCGATGACCATCAAGATTGACGACGACAACAACAACGATGATGAGGACGAAGCGAAGGGATTAGCCTCGGACCTCAATCTTGGAGCGAGAACTTTCACCCTCACGTTTAGCCAGACCGAAGGCTTCATACCTTCTGGAACGACAACGACTGTCACGCTGACAGAAAATGCTCGATTGTTCTCCCACCGTGGACTGGCATTGACGAGAGCCGAATTCTACGCGGCGCTTGATGCGTTGCCCAGCAACCGGCGCTACGTTGAAGTAGAAGGAACGTACGACGGGGCAAACTTCTCAGCGTTCAAAGCCAAGATCGAAGATGACGATGACGATGATGATGAAGTTGAGGCAAGAGGAGCCCCGAGCGCTCAAAACTCCATCGCCGGAACTTTTAACCTTACGCTGACCGAGTGGGAAGGCTTTAACGGCTCGAACGGAATGGTCATCGGAGTGGAGACCAACGGCAGCACAAAGTTCCGCGATCAGAACGGGGAAACGATCACCAAGACTCAATTCTTTGCTTCGATGCCCGGCTTCCACGTCAAGGTTGAAGGGTATCTGGAAGGAAACGTGATCTTGGCGAAACAAGCCCGATTGCGAAGTCAGAACTCTGGCGGAGGCGGCAATGCCGAGGCCGAAGGATCGGTCTCCGACATCAATTCGGTTGGGCAGAGCTTTAAGCTTTCTCTCACCGGCTGGTCGGGATTCGGCGGTCTGCTGGGGCAGGTGATCACGGTAAACACCAATGGCGCGACCTACCGCGACGACGATGGCAACACGATCAACTCGACGCAGTTCTATGCGGCGCTGTCGAACGGGTCGAAGGTTGAGGTGGAAGGCCACTACAGCCTGGGTGTGATGACGGCGACAAAGGCAAAGTTGGACGATGATTGATCAGCCTTGTCGCAAAAGGTAATTCAAGACGCCTTCCCGAATTTGGGAGGGCGTTTTTTGTTCTAATGGGTTTGAGCTAATCTTGATTTGGACACGAGCACATGGAGCCTCAAAAGAAAAAGTGGATTGGCTTGCTTGCCTTCATTGGAATTCCTGTGGTGGGTGCGGCTTTTTATTTGGCGATGCAAGAGCCCAAGGATGAACACTTTGCTGTCCATGCCCCACCGCTAGCGCTTCCGAATCCAAACGGCTACGACCAACTCATTGCAGAGCTCGACCGATTTCCAAAGGTCGTACTTTCACGATTCCCAATCTACCGTTCCCGCCCGAACAACGACGACCCCAAAAGAGCTTTGCCAGATTCAGAGGCTGAGGTGGCTAAGTTTCAGTTGGACCTGGCAAAGATTGAGACGGTATTAGATCAGCCTTTCCAAGCGCCGTATCCACTTGCGGCTGAGAACTTAGAGAGGATGCATGCAGCAGCAAGCGTCGGAAAAGTGCTCTGCGCCAGAGCCTTTGTCGATCGCGAGCGCGGACGAATAGATGACGCATACCATTCCCTCTTTCTGGCTTGGAAGCTAGGTGATCTTTGGGCAACCACTGATGCAATGGGAGGCGATCAAATCACCGGTCAGGTTATCAAAGGTGTGGCAAGGCGAGAGATTGACGTGCTCCTTCTGACAAAGCCACCGAGCAACGTGGCTCCTTTTCTGGCGATGCTGGAAGAAAGCCTTCAAGCACGCTCAAACTTTCGAACAGTAATGATCCGCGAAATTGCCGAATTCCAAAACCTGTGCGAAAAAGAACTAAACGGACCAGATTGGAGAACCCGACTGATCGCACCGTTGTCTCCTTCTCAGATGACCGAGAGCCAGAAGACTTTATACAGAAGAATCAGTCGTGAATCCTACTATCTGGCCGGACTAGAACGGAGACAAGAGGCTTTGCAGTACGCAAATGAACCATTTCACCAGCCTGTGCATATCATGACCACGACTACCGACGCGCACGAGATTGCTGGTGATTCATGCTCAGATTTGCTCTTCTCCTATACTTGGGGGCAATGGGAGTTTGATCGCGCCTACGACCTGCTCCTCGTACACATCCTGGCCCTTGAGCTTTACAAACGCGAGCACGGTGAATATCCCGCAAAACTCTCTGAACTTACGCCCGAAATCTTGAAAATCGGGTATGCCGATCCGTTCGGTTTGGGCAAGCCACTTGCCTATCGGCGCGACGGAGACAAGTTCGTTCTCTTCAGCGTCGGCCCCGATGGAATCGACAATGGGGGCTCTTTCCTAGAATTGCCTGATGGCTCATATATGGTCTTTGGCAGCACGAAACTTGAAATGTTGGGAGACATCACTTGGCCGATCAGAAAGCCGTAGCAACTTCTCTGGCCAGATATATGTAAGGTCTATTCGGTGAAGACGAAACGTACGTTGAAGATTGTGTTCGGGACGCTGCTAATTGCCGTAGGTGGTGTCACCTTCTGGCGATTTTACGACCCAATGCCGGACGTTCCCATGCCCGTGCGGGAAGTCAAATACGTTGAAAACTATAAAGCGTTGAGGGAAGAGATTCAGCACATTGGGGCTTACTCAATGGATGAAGTGCAGTTTCTCAATGCGCGGAGTAGAAACGCAGAAAGCATCAAAGTGGGACGTGCATTTGTCAGCCTGCAAACCGAATCGCTGCTGAGGCTCAGAGAGATTATCGAGAAACCGTTTGACGCTCCCCTCCTCACACGACACCCAACAACCGAAACAAGCGGCAAAGCGAAGTCTGCCGGTGTCCATCTTGGAGCCAAAGGAATTCTTGAACTTATTGATGGGAATACCGAAGAAGGCTACGGATAGTGCTTTGCCTCGTGGCAGCTAGGCGCCAATTGGTATCTCTTGGGGGCATTCGAGATCGAGACGCTTGTTGCTGTTTCGATCATGAGCAGGGCGAGGAACTACATCATTCAATGCACTGAGCAAGGCCCGCCAACGCACCCACAGAGATACATCCCACTGATTGAGAGTCACTTCGACACAACGCCGGATTTGAATGCCCTGATTCGGCGCGAGCGCGACGAGTTTGTTTCACGATGGCTGACCAAGATGAAAGATAGCGACTGGCTCGCCCCGGACGAGCCCAGTGAGTATCCGATGCCTGAACCTACGTTTATAGAGAAACTAAAAGGAGGCATTGTTAAGAAGCGGGACTTCATCGACAAGGGGCTCTCGCGACGTGCTGAGGCAGAGAAACTTATGCCGAGGTTCTATTCCCGCAGCCCGATCTCTTTCACTGACCTTGGCCCGACTGGCGAGATGGCAGCCGGACTGTTCTCAGAAGATACAGTCGCCGAAACGATGCTCTGGTTTGCTAGGGATCGTGCAAGCAATTCAATGTTGCTCGCATACCTGGGACTTGAGGAGTATCGCAGCATTCATGGGGGTTATCCTGAGAACTTGGAGCAGCTCTCTCCGGCAATCTTGAAACGCGTTCCCGGCGATCCGTTCAATGAAGGGAAGCCGCTTAAGTACATTCCTGCAAAGAACGCCTTTCAGCTTTACAGCATTGGCCCTGATGGAGTTGACGATCATGCCTCACCGATTTTTGTGGTCTCGGGCTCAGGGAAGAACTACAACGTTGTTCAGGACAGCTCCAAGGGCGACATCGTTTGGGGGGGTGAATAGGATTTGAGCCCGAGCAGCACCTTATTCATTGGTAATTGGTAATCGGTAATCCGCAATCCAAAATCATCAGGGCTCCCAACCTCTACCGCAACATCAACTCGGGCGAACCGTCAAAATAGTTGAATTCACTGTCAGGAGGCTTACCTTTATGTTTTTCAAACTCGCGCTTGGTGTTGTCATGGCTCAAATGGCTGGCTCGGCACTGCATACAAACGACCTTACGAATCTCGGACAGGGCTCCGAAGCGCCCAGCCAGAACGAAGTCACCATCTACAACCAGGGCTTCGCCTTGGTGAAAGAGTTGCGAATGATGACGTTGAAACAGGGCATTCAGAACGTCGCAGTAGAGGACGTCGCCCAGCTTATCGAAACCAACAGCGTGGGCATCCGGTCGGTTTCCAACCCCGGCTCCTTCCAGGTTTTGGAGCAAAACTATCAGTACGACTTGATCAGCGTTCAGGCTATCTTGAATAAGGCTGTTGGCAAACGCGTACGGTTTAACCGCGTACTACCAAACGGTCAAAAAGAGGTGCTTGAGGGGACGCTGGTCAGCTCTCCGACAGCGGTTGTGAATGCGCCGGATAGCGGTGGCGGATACACCTACAACGGCATGGTCGTGAAAACCGATGACGGACGTATCTTGCTCAACCCGAGCGGTGAGGTTGAGGTCTCCTCAATCCCCGAAGGCCTCATCAGCAAGCCTACGCTGCTTTGGATGATCGACGCAGATCGAGCCGGACAGCAGACGATTGAGCTGAGCTATCTCACTCGTGGAATGAGCTGGACTTCGGACTACGTGCTTACCATCGACGGCCTCGGCTCGGCTGACCTCAAGGGTTGGGTCACGCTGAACAATAACTCTGGCGCGACCTTTGAGAACGCCAAGCTGAAGCTGCTTGCCGGAGAAGTCAACCGCCCTGCGCCCCCGGCTTCTTTCGGCGGTGGACGTGGCGGAGCTGCCAACGAAATGGCGAAGCGAGATGCTGGCTTCCAAGAGGAATCGCTCTTTGAATATCACCTCTATACGCTGCAGCGACCCGCAACTATCCGAAACCGTGAGAGCAAACAGCTTTCTTTGCTTGAGGGTTCGGGCATCAAGGTCACCAAAAAGCTGATCATCGACGCGATGATGAACTACGGCATTTACTTTCCCAGCGAAAGCGAAGTCGGCACCGGCGACATCAAGCCTCAGGTTCGACTGGAGTTCTTGAACACCAAGGAAAACAAGCTCGGCATGCCGCTTCCGGCAGGCAACGTCAAGGTATATCAACGCGATAAATCCGGTTCGGTGCAGATGCTTGGCGAGGACCGCATTCAGCACACGCCCAAGGATGAAAAACTTTCGTTGGTCGTGGGCCGGTCATTCGATGTCGTGTCCTCACGAAAGCGCACAAACTTCCGACGTCTTAACTCCAGTTCGGTTGAAGAGACCTTTGAGATTGAGGTCCGTAACCGTAAGGAAGTGGCAGAGACCGTTTATGTTTTGGAGCGCCGTTTGGCCAATTGGGAGATCATGAACGAGAGTATCAAGAGCGAAAAGCTGGACTCGCACACCAGCCAGTACACGGTGAATTTGAAGGCCGGAGAGGTGGTGAAGCTCACCTATACGGTTCGAACGAGTTGGTGAGAGATTGTGCTTTTAGTTCCTATACGACTTATAAGTCCTATAGGGCCTGCCTAAGCTCTCCCCCACGTCCCAATCAGTCCCTGCGGGCACCCCCCTCCAACGCGCCATAATAGGTTGAAAAGCCAAGGAGCACTATGCCGGTTTTTCGCGAAGGACTTTCATTTGACGACGTTCTCCTCGTTCCCAAAAAGAGCGAGGTTCTCCCCACTGAGGTCGACCTTTCGACCGAGCTTCTCCCCGGAATCACCCTGAAGGTCCCGATTGTGTCTGCCCCAATGGACACGGTCACCGACGCTCGTCTCGCTATAGCCATCGCCCGAGAGGGTGGAGTGGGCGTGATTCACCGCAACATGAGCATCGACGATCAAGCTGAGGCGGTCGACCGCGTTAAGCGATCGGAGCACGGCGTCATTTGGGACCCGATCAAGCTTGAGCCCGAGAAGACGATACAAGAAGCCGTCAACCTCATGGAGCGATTCCACATCAGCGGCGTACCTATCGTCAACCAAGAAGGGACTCTTGTCGGCATTCTCACCAACCGCGATATCCGATTTGAGACCGATTTCACCAAGGTGATCAGCAGCCGAATGACTAGCAAAGACCTGGTCACAGCTCCCGTGGGCACCGATCTG
Organism: Fimbriimonadaceae bacterium; assembly: GCA_019638775.1. Lineage (NCBI taxonomy): Bacteria > Bacillati > Armatimonadota > Fimbriimonadia > Fimbriimonadales > Fimbriimonadaceae > Fimbriimonadaceae bacterium. The sequence continues at coordinate 62,695 of JAHBTD010000004.1, forward strand.
GAAAGAGCGGAAGAGATGCTTGCAGACCACCGCATCGAAAAGCTCCCCATCGTCGATGAGCACAACAAACTCCAAGGCCTCATCACGATCAAGGACATCCTTAAGGTCAAGCAGCATCCGAACTCCACAAAAGACACCAAGGGACGGCTTGTTGTTGGGGCGGCTATCGGCTCGCTTGTACAGTCTTACGAAAGGGCGAAAGCGCTGATGGATGCAGGCGTCGATTTCATCGTGATTGATGCCGCTCATGGGCATAGCAAGGGCGTGATGGCCTGTGTGAAGATGCTCAAAGAAAAGCTCCCGGACCTCATGGTTATTGCCGGAAACGCCGCCACAAAAGAGGCCGTGCGCGACCTGCATGCACTCGGCGCAGATGGATTGAGACTTGGAATTGGCGCTGGCTCGATCTGTACGACACGAGTGGTGGCCGGTGTTGGCGTTCCCCAGTTCACAGCGGTCATGGACTGTTGTGAAGAGGCCATGAAGCTTGGCATCCCCACTATTGCCGACGGCGGTATCCGAACCTCTGGCGATATCGTGAAATCGCTCGCCGCAGGTGCTAACTGCGTGATGATGGGCAACATGTTCGCCGGTTGCGAAGAAAGCCCTGGCGAGATCGAGATTTACCGAAACCGCGCCTACAAGGTTTATCGCGGCATGGGCAGCATCGGCGCGATGCGGCTGGGCTCTTCCGACCGCTATATGCAGCTCAAGGCCAAGGGCGCGGCGATCGTGCCTGAGGGCGTCGAAGGCCGCGTGCCGTTCAAGGGCCAACTAAACGATACGATGGTCCAGCTGATCGGAGGCTTGCGGTCGGGCATGGGCTATGTTGGCGCAGCGAACCTCTCCGAACTGAGGGAGAATGCGGAGTTCTTGAAGATCACAGGCGCGGGCCTGCGAGAGAGCCATCCTCACGACGTGTGGATTACCAAAGAGCCGCCGAACTATTCGAGTCCGTTTGCAGGTAGTGAATCGGAGTAGCTTTTTTGGGCGTTGGCAAATGGTCGGCAAGTTGTTCGTGTTTTCGACCTATTCAGTTAAAACGACATCCACATCGAGGTCATCTGGAGACAACTTGGAAATAAGTCGTCAACTGCCTGCTGACGCTCCCTATAATAAATCGTGCTCTATGAAGGTGAGAACACGGTTATCGAGAATCATCAAGACTGCGCAAGGATTGATCACTTCTCGAAGATTGCCACGGCGCATCGGTTAGCGATTGGACCCTGCATCTTGCACTTACTGGTTTGTGTGTTCTGCTTCCCGATTGCGTTTCTGTCACAAGACTTTGACAGAGGTATGGCTTGCTTTTGGGCTATCGTTTTCTCCGGATTTGTTTTGCTTTGTTTCATGATCTATCTTTCGATCCAAGCCTATCCGAACTGGCTGGGTTGGATACTTTTGCTGTTAATCTCCGCAGCATTTACGCTGGTCGCACCGTTGTTATTGGTTGTCTCAGGCTGCATGCTGATGTCAGTTCGTCGTGCCCTGGCCAACGAAGGATTTGCGATGTCCGGGTTGACTGTGAGGGTAACAGAAATTGAGCATGCGCGAACGCTGGTTCGAAATTATCGAGGAGATCAAAGATAGGCAAAAAACTTGTTGAGGATTGACCCCTGGTCCGGCATAATGCCGGTATGTATTTTCGAGGTCCAAACACAATCATTGAAACCCGTGCGGACTATCAACAGCTCGTCCGTATGGTGCTCGTGGCAAAACTGCAATATGCGATGATGCTGACTATGCTCGTCTACCTGGCGGTGACGGCATTTATGGCCTATCTCTTCTTCAGCCAAGGTGGATTTGATTCGGGCCGTTCGATCACGTCGAGCCCCTATATGATTCCGGGAATTGTCATCGGGATTGGCTTGCTCGTTGTCTCGTCGTTTCTTGCGATCACGGCTTTCCCCAAGTCTGGCTGGGGGTACATTCTCGGCTTCTTGATCGGGCTGTTTATTCCCATTGTGTATCTCATTGTGATCGTCGCTTTGAGCGGGCAAGTCTCCTCATCGCTGCGGCAAGTGGGATTCACGATTGGGTTCTTGGGAGCCTCGCCGTCACAGATTGCAACGGCTTCGAAGGTCGTGAAGCGCGGGCCGCCTCCACCTGCTCGGCAGCAGTAGATGCTGGGAGTTATCGTCCCGCGAGCTAGAAATCACGGATCTCCACCCCCTAACCCCCTCCTCATTAAGGCTTCGCCGTTCACGAGGAGGGGGAACACTTCGTTGTTCGCAACTTGCCGACCACTTGCCGACCACCTGTCAACGCTATTAGCTATCCTGCCATAATCAACCCACATGTCGGAACTCCAGCTTCGAGCGGCGATCTGTGAGGTGGGCCGCAGACTTTGGCAGCGCGGGCTCATCGGTGCGACTGAGGGCAACATCAGCGTCCGCCTAAGCGCCCGCCAGCTTCTCTGTACGCCCACCGGCCTCAGCAAGGGACACCTGCGCCCGGATGACCTCATCGTCATCGACAACAAAGGCAAGCCTTCGAAGGAAGGGGCGATGCCAAGCAGCGAGATCAAGCTGCATCTGCGCATGTACGACAAGCGCAAGGATTGCATGGCGGTGGTCCACGCCCATCCGCCCACCGCGACCGGGCTGGCGCTGGCAGGAGAAACGATTCCCGACAACCTTCTGCCCGAGTCGGCAGTTGTGCTTGGCAGTGTGGCAACGGTGCCTTTTGCCTACCCCGGAACCGATGAGGTTCCCGACGCGATCGAGCCGTTGCTTGACGACCACAAGACTTTCTTAATGAGTCACCACGGCGCCGTGGTGATGGGCAGCGACGTTTGGGATGCCTACAACCGGATGGAGACGCTTGAGCGGATTGCGAAGATCGTGATGGTGGCGAACATGTCGGGCGGCGCGCGGTCAATGCCGGATTATGCTTTTCAGAAGCTATTGGCGGAGTCTTTGAACGGGAAACTCTGAGGATTTTCGATTTTGGACTTTGGATTTTGGATTTAAGAATCGAGGTCCCCTTCCCCCTCGGCGGTGGCTCCGACCGAGCATCGCGAGGATGGAAGAGGTGGGGATGGGGGTGGCATGGGCGCAAGCCACAGGTGTTCAATAGACGCATGCCGACCAAACTGGCTATTGCTTGCGCCAGCAGCATCCGCCCGACGACGATTCGTCGTCGACTTCAGTTACCCTGAGGTGTGGGTTGCGATAGGCGCGGTACTGAAGTGATAGCCATGTGCCACCCCCTCCCCGGCCCTCCCCCGTCAAGGGGGAGGGAGACATCAGTTCATAGGTTGAGGGGAGGACGACAGTCAGAAGTATGGGGGGTGCTGAACGGCTACAGCCGTCAGCCCCATGCCTACTGCGCTGGGCCAGTCGGAATGACCATGCCTTCGCCCGCATTCGCGCCCATCCCGCTTGCCGAGACGACAATGGTCGATCCCTTGGCCTGCGAAACGGCGTGAATCCACCGCAGCTGCAACAAGTTCGGATTCGACTCCATCATCTTGGCCGCGTTGGCGAGGCTTCGTAGGGCGGCGGTTTCGCCGCGAGCCCGCTCAAGGGCGGCCTGAGCTTCCTTCTGAGCGATCAGCGTTTGACCGTAGGCACGCTTGATCTCGCCTGAGATGTTCAGGTCGCGCACCGTCGCACTCAGAAACTCGACTCCCGTCGTTTCCGAAGCTTCGCGCATCTTTGCCAGGATGGGCTCGTTGAGCGCAGCGCGGCTCGCCATCAGGTCTTCCACCGTCAGCGGACCGAACACCTCCCTCAAAGCCTCCTGCAACTGAGCATACAACAGGCCGTACGGCTCGCTGAAGCTCCGGTAGAAAGCCGCCACGTCGGCAATGCGAAACTCGGCGCGAGCGCTCGCACGGACGGAGATACCGTCGGCACACATCAGTTCCTGACCGCCGAGAGTCACCGCCTGTATGCGCTTGTCATAAGGCGTAGCGTGCCAGTGCTTTCCCCAGCGGGCGTGCTTGCCAGGGTTTAAAACCTCGACAAGCTTTCCGTTGTGGAAGAGCAATGCTTCCTGATGTTCCATGACGATAAACGTCCGTCTGCCAAACATTTCAATTACCTCTCTTTCATAGTCTTCTTGTGCCGACAGCCGCGACCGTCAACGGTCTTGGCGGAAGTCTTAGCTTGCAGGGCCTTGATCGTCTTTGCCCGAGGGCGACGGCTCAGCTGCCAGCGCTTAGAGTTGTGTTCCTATACACCCCCAGCAGACTAACCGCGAACTTGGAATGAGGCAACGCTGCATCCTGCGCACCAGAACCCGCTGGGGCGAGAATGATAGCATGAGTGGATTCGATAGGTATAGGTCTATTTGATATTTCTGACGGGCATTGCAGGGTTTGGAAGCGCGGATTGAACTAGCAGGTCAGGTCGAATGCTATCAACATTCAGCCTGCTCGCAAGTCTTCCTCATCCTCCTTTTCCACCCTCGCTTCGCTCGGTCAGAGCAACCGTCGAGGGGGAAGGTGACCTCATTTGTAGATCGCGGCTTGTGCGATTGCCACCCCCACCCCAGCCCTCCCCCGTCAAGGGGGAGGGAGACTTTTATTCGTAACATCGTGGTGATCGCAGATGGCTGGGCCTGAAGCGGATTGCCGGGAAAAACGCCTTCATATCACGAATCTGGAGGCAATCTGCGGTTGTTCTTAGGCCCACCGCCCGCCTCACAACCGCTATTCGCCAAAATAGGATGCTATGCGATTTCAAGCGCCGAAGGGCACCAAAGACGTTCTGCCAGACCAATCTCACCTCTGGCAGCATCTTGAGGGCGCCTTTCGGGAGGTTTGCCGGCTCTACGGCTACCGCGAAATCCGTACGCCGGTGTTTGAAGAGACCGAGCTTTTCACCCGATCTTCGGGCGATACAAGCGAGGTCGTCACCAAGCAGATGTACGACTTTGTCGACAAGGGTGGACGTAATATCGCGCTCAAGCCGGAGAGCACTGCGCCTGCCATGCGGGCGCTGATTGACCACAACCTTTGCCCGCCGGGAGTGGTGGAGCGGATGTATTACATCGCCGCTCACTACCGCTATGAGCAACCTCAAAAGGGCCGCCTGCGCGAGCACCACCAGTGCGGTTTAGAGCTTGTTGGGAGCCCATCGGCTGCGGCGGATGCTGAAGTGATTGAGATCGGGATGCGGTTCTTGGAGCGGATCGGCCTTGACGATCTTACCGTTTCGCTGAACTCGATCGGGCGCGAGACCTGCCGTGCTGCTTATGCCGAGGCGATCTTGGAGACGGCAAAGGATTATCTGGTGACGCAATCGCCGGAGGTTCAGGAGCGAGGCCGCAAGAACCCGCTCAGGATGCTGGACTGGAAAGACCCGGCAGCTCAAGAAGCGATGAAGAATGCCCCTTCGATCTTGGACTATTTAGAACCCGAGTCGAAAGAGCGGCTAGACGAGGTTCAGAGACTGCTGAAGATTGCGGGAATCCGATTCCAGCTTGATCCCAAGATCGTACGGGGACTGGATTACTACACTGAGACGGTTTTCGAGATCATCACTGATAAGCTCGGCGCGCAAAGTACATTGCTTGCAGGCGGGCGGTATGACAACCTTGTGAAGAGCCTTGGCGGGGCGGATGTGCCGAGCGTTGGGTTTGGGTCGGGGATTGAGCGCCTGCTGCTATTGCTGGAGACTCTGGAGAAGAACTGGGATGCTCCTCGTCCTGATGCCTTTATCGTGGCGGTGACCCCGGAGATGCGCGATCAAGTGGTGACGCTTGCGGCTCAGCTTCGTGAGAAGGGTTTTGCTTGCGGGCTCGATCTTGATGGGCGCAGCATGAAGTCACAGATGAAGATGGCGGACCGCACAAAGGCCCGGTTTGCGATCGTTGTCGGGCCGGACGAGTGGGCGAACGGAGCCGTTTCCCTGAGAAACCTGGATACGAGCGAACAGATTGAGACCCCGGTCGGCAACCTTGAGGCGATGATTCGGGTAGAAGGTTAACATGCGGCGGGTTTTGATAGCTATTGCACTGGGCGTGACTTCGCTTGCAGCCGCACAGACTCCCGATGTTTTTGTCAAGCTGGACGCCCGGATCAATTACCGCACCATTCCTGAAGGGCGATCAACGCTCCGCTGGTATGACAGCCTTGGCAATTTGAGCACCGTCGCGCTTACCTTCACCCTTGAGCCTGGTTTTACAGTTCTCTTTTCCGAGCGCCTACAGCGACTGCCGACCGGCGGTGACCCGGAGATGCTGGACGAATACTACGTCGAGGACCCTGGATATTGGCGGTTTGGCAAGCAGTATTTGCCCTTTGGGCAGCAGCGGCTCTTTCGAGAATCGGTCTCGGCGGCAAGGGTAAACACAACGCTGGGCAGCGATGCCCTTCCCCTTTCCATCGCATGGTGCGACGCTAAAGGCGGGCGTCAGCGCGGCTTGATCGGGAGGATTGGCACAAGGATAGGGTTCAGCTTTGCCGTGGGTGAGCATTTTGGGATTTCCCCCACGACTTTGGCCGTCATGCGGGATATGGAGGACGCCCCAGGTAAGGGACGCGGATTTCGTCAGGCGTTTGCGCTTGATTTAGGTCGAAAAATCGGGTTGCTGGATGCAAAAGCCGAATTCATCGCGTTCCGAGATGGGCACCATGCCGGTGATGACGACCTCAACATTTCCGACATTGAACTGTCGTTCGATCCCTCCAAATATCGGGGCATTACTTTTGGATGGACAAGAAACTGGACCGACAACGAAAACACCTTGCGAGCCCAGGGGCGTTTTTTGGTGACGGGGAACGCTTGGGTGGAGCCCCTTATTCGTCTTAAAAAGGGGCAGGTCTTTGACTTTAGCGTCGCCTTCCACATCCGCTTGTAGTTATGAATGGATTCAACCTCGATACGGTCCACCAACTTCTGCCACCTTTTGCCGTGGTCGAATGGGTTGTGGGGGTTATTCTTATTGTCGTTGCGGGGGCTTTTTTCTTTGGTATGCGGCGCGCCCCAACCGTAACGGCGACGAGCAATATTCTTGATAGGGTGAGCAACAACAACCGTGCGAGGATTGCCCCCGTCAAGCGGATATATGAAGATATTTCTTCTATAGTTGCAAAAAACCAGACTAATGCGGCGGTTAAGGTGATCGGTGGTGAAACGATCTCGGAAGCTGATCTTATCCTGAATCAGTGCGTGAAGATGCTTGGGCATCGGGATAGGATTTTGAAGTCGGGGGCGTTTGATCCGAACCTTGCCGACGCATCCAGCCAGCTTCGCTCGCGAGCCGAATCGGCACAGTCGGAAGAGGAGAAGCGGAGTTTGGAGTCGGCGGCGGCGGCTTACGAGATTACTTCTGCCCAAGCGGGAAAGGCGCGTGAGGCTTTAGATCGGATCGACGCAGGGATGAAGGAAGCGGAGGCGGCGTTGGAGCTGATGAAGTCGCGACTGAATGCGGCGGCTTTGGGCACGGACGGACCGAGCAGCTATGACGAGGACTTCCGAGAGTCCATAATGAGACTTCGGAGTCTTGAGGGCAGCCTCACGGAGGCGCTGGAGATGGAAAGCGATTTAAGATCATGAGCGAGTTTCGACGGGCATACGATATCGGACGGGCTTTTATCGGCCGCGAATTTGACCGGATCAAGGGCATGGAGCGGGACATGGCAGAGCGCGAACTGACCGAAGTCTATAGCTACAAGCCCAAGACAGAATCGGAGCCCCCGCCCATCCAAACCTTGTCGCCCGAAGAGGAGATTGAGCGGGCCAAGGTGCGAGACCGTACCGCCAGAAAACTGCTGGGAATTGCGGCTGGCGCGAGCTTTGAAGAGATTAAAGCTTCTTTTGACCGGCTTAGCAAACGCAGCGATCCAGCTAACTTTCCGGAAGGATCGGAAGAGCAGAATCAGGCCGTTGAAATCAACCGGAAAGTGTACTGGGCTTATCAAGTTTTGACGGAAAACTTAGACGTAACCGAGAAGCGCTTCAAGAGTTTGGAATTGTAGAGGTTTTTGCCATTTTCTTCAACTTCTATGCTTGCGTATCCTCATTTCGCGGTGAAGTAAGGCTTGAGTATAAGGCTTGGTGGCGATTAATCGCCGCAGTTCACAGCGCGAATGAATTCGCGCACTCCCAAATATACGACAGGATTGCAAAGCGCGAATAAATTCGCGCACTCCCACAAGCGCACTCCCATATAGTCAATCAAAGTTCACAATCGTGACGCCTTGCCCGCCTTCGGCGGGCTCGCCATCACGAAATCCGGTGACCTCTTTCCGTTTCTTCAGCACATCTTGAGTCACTTTACGTAGGATGCCCTCGCCTTTGCCGTGGACAATTCTGATCTTTGAGATGCCGGAAAGGACGGCTTCGTCGATGAACAGCTGCAGTTCATGTTCGGCCTCTTCCGCTCGGAGGGCGCGGAGGTGCAGTTCGGTGGAGATGTTTGCCGCCTTGTCGAGCATCGTGCTCTCGCGGACTTTTCGGGTGATCTTTGGTGGGGGCGGCTTGTCGAAGGCGGTGAGCTTGGATAGGGGGAGTGTCATCTTTAGCGCCCCCATCTGCACAAGGGCAGTCCCGTTTTTCGGCTCTTCTATGACCATCCCAATCTGCGAATAGTCCTCGGCGCGAACCTGCATCCCCTTAGCTACATTGCCCCGGACGGTATCGTCGTCGAATTTTTCGGGACGTACGTCTTCGGCGAGAGATTGCCCGGTGACCTGAAGGTCTTTGAGTTTTGTGCGGGCGCGGTCGATGCTCTTTTGGGAGACGCCTTCCGACTTTAGCTGCTCAAAGATGTCGGCGGCTTCTAGTCGGAGTTCGCGGAGTGTTGATTCGATCGCCTCGGTAGCGTTTCGGTTTGCCCGGCGGCGTATCTCTTCGGCCTCTTCGATCTTGAGCCGGGCGAGTTCTTCGGCTTTTCTAAGCTCGGTGGATCGGCGGTCGGCTTCACTTTGGGCGATGCGGGCTTGCCGTTGGGCCTGTTCGAGCTTCTCCAGCATCAGAGTGACATCTTGGGTTTCCGAAGTCAGCGAACTTCTTGCAAGGTCGACCGTTTCTTTGGGAATGCCGTATCGTTCGGCGATTTTCAGGGCGTGGCTGGCTCCGGGGGCTCCCATAATGAGCCGGTAGGTGGGGGCGAGGGATTTCGCGTCGAATTCCATGGCCGCGTTTTGGAATCCTGGGTTGTTGTAGGCGAACGCCTTGAGCTCGCCGTAGTGGGTGCTGGCGATGATGAGAGCACCCTTCTTCCGCATCTCCAGGAGGATGCTCTTGGCCAGGGCTGCTCCCTCGGTCGGGTCGGTGCCAGCCCCGATCTCGTCGAGGAGAACGAGGGCGCCCGGCTTCATATCTCTTAACGCAGTGGAGATGTTTTTGATGTGTCCGCTGAAGGTTGAAAGCGATTGTTGGATGCTTTGCTCGTCGCCGATATCGGCCCAAACTTGGCTCAAGGGCCCAAGGCGGACCTCTTCTGCAGGCAGCAATAACCCCGATTGGGCCATGAGAGCAAAGAGCCCGACAGTTTTGATGGCGACGGTTTTTCCACCGGTGTTCGGACCTGTGATCAACAACCCGGGATGATCTCCTCCAACGCTGACCGTGACGGGAACAACCGTTGTAGAGTCCAACAGTGGGTGTCTGCCTGAGAATATCTCCACGCCCGGCTCAGCCAGCCGCTTAGGTAACACGCCGCGCATCGCTTGTCCAAGACGTGCTTTGGAGATTGCGAAATCTAGCCATGCCGCCTTGTCGATGCCGTCCACCGCTTGGGTCATCGTTGTGCCAACTTTTGCGGAGAGCGAGGCGAGAATGCGCCCGATTTCGGCACGTTCGGCCGCTTCAAGCTCGCGCAGTTGGTTGCCCAGTTGGAGCACGTCGTCGGGCTCTACATAGACCGTCTGACCCGTGGAGCTAGTGTCGTGGACGATTCCCTTGATCTTGCCGCGATTTTCAGCTTTGAGGGGGATGACGTAGCGTCCGTCGCGGACGGTGTAGAGGGGGTCGGATAGGAGATCGCGGGTTCGGCCGGATACATAGCTTTGAATCTTCTCGATGATCCGGCTACCCATGCCAGCTTTGCGCTTGCGGATGGACGCCAGTGTTTCGCTTGCCGAGCTCAATACGTTTCCGTCGGATTCCAAGGCGTTGAAGACTTCCATCTCGACAGATTGGGCTTCGGGCATGTGCTCGGCAAACTTCCAGAGCCGGGGCATCGCCGCCGCCCGAGGCTTGAGGAACGCCTTCATCTGGCGCATTGCCCGCAATGTTTCGCCGCATTGGTAGAGCTCCACTCCTCCGATCACGCCGCCTTTGGCGGCTTTGATGAACTCTCGCTTGAGGTCCTTAACCGCAGAAAGCGAAGGCGGGGAGTCTTCTCCAATGAGATCGAAAGCCTCGGCAGTTAGGGCGAGGTCTTCCCAAACTTCGTCGGCCTTGAAGCTGGGTTGAAGCTGCCCGGCATACTCGGCGGCGAGTGGCGTCTGGCATTGCTGCGCCAGCCGCTCCAAGATCGCGCCGTATTCAAGCACCTTCAATGCATGCATCGTCAGGTGCATTTTGGCAGGGTGAGCTTGCATCAAATAGGGACTGCGTTCGTTGGATGGGATAAACGAACGTGCAAGCAAATCAGCCAAGATAGATTCATGATCACCACGATTCTTGCCGCCATGGCGCTTACAGGAGCGCATGAAGTCATTGATATGAACCCGATTGACGATGCTTGGGTCTATCCTCATGCCAGCGATCCGCAGTCGGATGGCTTTCTAAGGGTTTGGGGTCAAGCCGGGGCTGCCGTCCCCGCCGACATGAACGACCGCGACAATTACTCGTTCTCCTACCTTCGCTTTGATATTGAGCGCTGCCCAACTGACAAGAAGCTTGAAGCGGCGGAACTGATCTTGACGCATAACGCCAACCCGGGATATAGCTTAGAAGCCGCGAAGAAGTCGCCTATTCAAGTTCGAGCGCTTATCGGGACGTTCACGGAGAAGGCATGGAGCTATGAATTGGGGATGAAGATCGTTCCCAGCGCGAAAAAGGAAGACGTTTTTGGTGAGGCCGCTCCAACCGAGATTCCGGCGGATCGACCTTTTACGGTCAGCATTGATCTTTTCAAGAAGGAAAGCAAATTCGCAGACTATCTTGCCAAAGGGATTGCGAGCAAAGATAAGACGCTCTGTCTCGCGTTGACTTCGATGATCGACCCCTCTGAGGGCGGGCAGTCAAGCATCTACAAGTTCTACTCGAAGGACAACAAGGACGACGCAAAAGTTAGGCCGGTTTTGAGGCTGACATTTGAAGGCGATACGGTACAAATTCCTTTAGCAACGCGTCTTTGAATAGAGCGTAAAGTATAGGAAGGATCTGGCGCAAATGTTGCGCCCTATCATTTATCGACAGGTGGTCTATGAGTTTTCGAACCTCGAATCCAACACTAAACGAAGAAACCTTTGACAAATTTGGCCCCATCGAAGGTGTAAACGCAACGCCGATGACTTTGAGCGGGATGATCAGCAAGACTGTCATATTGCTTGCCATTCTCGTGGCGTTTGCCTTCCTTGGCTGGCAAACCCCCAGTTATGCCTTTCTAGTTGCGGGAGTTGTCGCCACCCTTGCCGTGGGGATTACTCTCGCGTTTAAGCCCCAATGGTCGGCATTCTTAGCCCCGGTCTACTCCATCTTTATGGGTCTGGCTATGGGGACACTTTCCAAGGTGGTAACGGTGCAGCTTGCAGACACAAAATATGCCAACGCCGTACCCCTGGCAGTGCTTGGAACCATGGCGACGCTAGGGATAATGCTTGGGCTGTATGCCAGCCGCATCATCAAAGTCACGCAGACCTTCATCATGGTTGTTGCTGGCGCCACGCTTGCCATCATGGCAACCTATCTCCTCACTTGGATCATCCCCGGCATGAGCGAAATGGTGATCTTCAAGAGCGGCGCGATCGGGATCGGATTTAGCGTTTTCGTGATTATCCTCGCCGCGCTGAACTTTGCGCTGGACTTCCACCTGGTTGAAACAGGCATCAAGCGAGGGGCACCCAAATACATGGAGTGGTACTGCGGCTTCGCGATTTTGGTGACGATGGTCTGGCTGTACTGGGAGTTTCTGAAGTTGTTCATGAAACTCGCCGGTCGTCGGTAGTTCACCTCTCATATACAGACTGGTCCGGGGGATTTCCTCCCGGACCCGTTGCTACAACTCACGACGCTACAGCGCCACGTCGAGAATCGCAAAGACGAGCAGTCCGAGTGAGACGAATCCGTTGAGAGTGAAGAACGCCATGTTGACCTTGCTGAGGTCGTCGGGCTTAACCAAGCTTTGCTCGTAGATCAACAGCGCCGCTGCCCCTGCGGCACCCACAAACCACCATACTCCCCGGGTGGTCATCAGCCCGCCCATCACCAACGCGGAAACCGCGATCAAGTGGCAGCACCGACTGATAAACAGCGCCTTCGACTTCCCTACCGTCTGTGGCAAAGAGCGCAGATGATTCTCCTTATCGAACTCCTCGTCTTGGAGGGAGTAGATGATGTCGAACCCGGCGGTCCAAAACGTGACAGCAGCGGTGATGGCGACGATAGGCCAGCTTAGAGCGCCGGTTACGGCGATCCATGCCGCGGCGGGGGCGATTCCCAAGCTGAGCCCGAGCACGAAGTGGCAGAGCGGCGTGAAGCGCTTTGTGACGCTGTAGAGGAGGGTGACACCCAGCGCGACAGGACTTAGCATGAGCGCGAGAGGGTTCAGCATCCAAGCCGACACAAAGAAGATCACACACGAGAGGGCAAAGTAGAGGTTTGCTTGGCGGAGTTGCAGCAGTCCAGCCGGGAGAGCCCGTATCTTGGTGCGTGGGTTTTTGGCGTCAATGTCTCGGTCGGCGATGCGGTTGAAGGCCATTGCCGCGCTGCGGCAAGAGACCATTGCCACGACGATCCAGACAAAAATCCGCCAGCCAGGCCACGCCGAGTCGCCCGTGGACAGCGCCCCCCACATCATCCCGATCATCGCGAATGGCAGGGCAAAGACCGAGTGCTCGATCTTGATCATCTCAAGGTAGACGCGAACTGCGTGAAAGCCTCTGACAGCGGTGGCCATTCGTTAGAGTTTACTTGAGGGGGATGCGTTGGCAGGTGGTTGGCAGGTGGTTGGCAGGTAGTCGGCAGGTGGTCGGCAAGTTGTTAACATTGCGGGCGGGCGGCTGTAAGGAAGTGGGCCGTTCAGGGAAGGAGCAGATGAGGATATCGCATCGGGTTCGTGCATAGATCATCGGCGAGCGGAGACTTATAGATTTGGAGAGCGAACTGATACATCTCCTCCTCCGACTCCACCGGGCGTATGAAGTTGCGGTCGGCGTAAAGGTGTCCGGGGCGCTTCAAGAGCCGCACTGTGCTTGCCGACGTTGCATCTTTGAGGTCGCGCAAAGCCTCCTCAAACCGCTTGAACCGACCGGGGGTGAGCGAACCGGCACGCAGGAGGAGATGGAGTTTGTCTGGCAAGACGCAGCCGATGAGTATAAGCATCGTTCGGTTGTGCTGCAGGACGGCGGCTTCATCAACTTCATACATGACCGGAGTTGGCAGCACTACTCCGTCGTAGTTGAGGGTAACGACGTAGGTGCAGCCCCAATCCTCACGCGAAAACTGATCATGCAATCGCGTGACGATCTCTCTTGGTAACTCACGGTAGTAGTTCGGGACGGCAGCCATGCCAACGCCTCGTTTGCAAAAAAATTATTGGCTTGAAAAAACGAAGATTCAGCGGCTGGGGCAGAATAGTCCGATTTTGCGCAATGAAGCATCGGTCGAGCATGCACAAAAAAGCCCCTCATAACGTGTGTTATGAGGGGCTTTGGCTACTCGCTTAGATTTATCGGGCAGCTGCGAGCGCTTCGTGGTGCTCGTAATGCTCGCTGGCCGCCTGCGTCAACGTCGTGAAGTGGGCACCTTTTGCACGGAAGTAGGCGATGGTCTTGCGCAGGTCCTCGATGGAGTCCTGGTAGTCGCGCATACCGAGACAGATCACTTCGCTGTTCAGGTTCGCTTCGAAGAGCGATTCCAGGACGTCGAAGCCCTGGTCGAGGTAGCCGTGGACACCGTTGTGTGTGCTGATTGGTACGTGAAGAATCCGGTTTGCTCCTTCCTTCTTTAGATCGTCGGCGGAGCTGTGATAAGGATTGCGCGGAGCTCCTGCCCAATCCACAAACATTTTGTAGTCGGCGTCCGGCACGACGCTGGAATCGACGATGATTCCGACGTCCTCGAGATACTTGATGTCGGAGGGCATGAGGGCAAAGCATCCGGCTCGGAAGCTGGTTGTTTTGATGCGGTGAGATTTTAGGGTGTCTTTTGCGACGCGGATGATGTTGCCACGTTCTCTTTCGTCTTCGACGTAGCCTCTGTCATCCTCGAAATTGACCTTCATTCCGACTTCATGCCAGTTCGGAATCTTGTGAATGAATTCATGATAGTACAGGTCTGTATTCGCGCTCGGATCCTTGAGCGAGACATGGATGAGCCATGACGCGGGGATGAAGGATTCTTCGAGGACATCAATGTAATCTTTGGCGAAACACCGGTCGTGGTGTGCGCCCTCACAGTCGATCGTGAGAACAACATTTGGCATATTTCAATTATCTCCTGACGTAACGCGCACTTGGTCGTGGGTTGCGATGAGTGTGTATTTCTTACCCAAAACCGTGAAGTTCTTCAAGGTTACCTTCTTCCACCCCTTCGGGAGATTGGGTGTCACCGAGAGCCACCGGCCATCTTTGAGTTGAATGGACCACGCCGCACTCGATGCCTTTTGTAAGTCTATACGAAATCCCAGAAAACCGTACAGCACCGTCTGCAGGCTTCCGCCCGCTCCGGTTAAAAAATACGTCTCCTCTTTCCTACGCTTCTCACTGAAAAGCATGAGGGGGTGATTTGTGAATTCTCTCCAGCTCTTCCGCCACGTCTCATAAGCTTTGTCGGTTTGCCCGAGTCTGGCCCATACCAGTGCATTTACCGAATCTGACATCGCGGGGCCGTTGGCGATGACTTTGTCGGCAAAGCGGTCCATCATTTTGGCGGCCTGCTTTTCAACCTGAGGGTCTTGGAGCGGATAGATGGCAAGGATGCCCGCGGCCTGCTTGTAGCCTTTGAGGCGGTCGCCGGTGTAGTTGAGGAAGCTTTCGTGGTCTCTTGGACGATAGAACCAGTAGGCGTTTGCCACTTCAGACTTCGGAGCGTATTTCTCCATAAGCCACTCTGCCACGCAGTTCGTATAAAGATCGTCATGCCCCCAAAAACTCTCGTCGGGGCTAATCGTATCTTCGATTGTCCTCTGAATCGCGCTGTTTACCGGGGGGCCTCCTGGGCGTTGTCGAAACCACACGGACCTCCAGTCATAGAACTTCGCGGCCTTCTGCCCAATCTTTTTAACGGCCTCCTCGTCAGCCAATCCGAGCGCGGCAGCATGGTCCAGCCCGAAGAGTACGGTTGCAGTGATGTGGTGCTGCTGCTTTGTCTCAGTCGGGGAGACTTCCAGCCCTGTCACGCTCGATTCCCATGGGTACTGGAGAGCGTCGATCTTGGCGAGTTCCTTCTCGTCCGGCTTGTTCTTTGCCCAAGACCGAGCCTCGCGAAAGTTCTTTTCGGCAGCCTTTGCCATACGGATGCGGTAGTCGGGGATCACCTTTGCGCGCTCGGGGTCGATGAGGGCGAGGGCTGGGAACATCCAGACGTCGGCGTCCCAGAAGACGTGTCCGTTGTAGGTTTGGTTGGCCAGGCCGAAGGGTCCGGGGGCGATTTGGGCGTTGGGGCTGATGCCTGAGCGTATGTAGTAGAGCATCGAGCGGACGGCTTGCTGGTCGTCGACGGGGCCGTCGATTTCAATGTCAGTGTTCCAAAACTGGGTGGCAAAGTAGTCGGCTGCTGCTTTCTTGACTGTGTCGAAGGTGTCGAACTGTGGTGGATCGAAGAGCTCCACTTTCGGCTGGATGTCTGCCATCATCAGCTTCTCCTGCATCTCAACTGCACGCTCGCTCCGCCCAAACGAGATTACGCGCTCGAAGGTTAAAGCGGGGTCAGTGTCTATCGACCCCGACCACCTTGGACCGATTGGCACCGTCGTCCAGCTTGAAGTCAGGTCACCGTTCGACAACTTCCAAACGATGCGGGCTTTACTAACGCCGCAATCGAACGCTTCTGTGTGGGAGTCTTCAGCGCTCTTGATGTTGGGTGCCCAGAAAGCGATCTCACCCTTCGTATCCCGGCTTGCTTCGACGCTTAAGGACTGCGCAATGACGCGTTCGGTCGGGTGTATGACTGTCAAAATTGTCACTTTTATCAGCTTGCCCCCTACCTGCTGTTCCCAACTTGACCTAAGCACTCCCGTCTTCATATCCAGGCTTTGGTGGTAGTTCTTCCCCCTTTCGGCAACGAGCTTCTCCCCCTCCACGCGGATATCCAGCATCATGGGGTTATCGACTGGGAGCAGCTTTTCTTCCCCGTTAAGGTCATAGAAGTCGTCGCGGAATGCGTCGAGTGGACGCCCTTTCTCGCCGGAGGAGTCCATTGAGCGGTTCAGCCTGATCCCGATCAAGCCGTTTGAAAGGAGCACGGGAGTCGTGTGCGTTGCGTCAGATGTGGCGAGAGTCCAGCCGTCGCCTTCTTGAACCACTTGTTTGGGTTGGCTGGGGTCAACGACCACTGAGGAGGGTTGCTTGGAGCTACAGCCGACAACCAGCAAAAGAGTCGAAATGACGAAGAGTTTCTCGCAAAGACGCAAAGACGGAAAGGATTTTGGATTTTGGATTTTGGATTTTGGATTGATCGGGCTAGAGTTCTCGCGAAGGCGCGAGGGAATTTGGATTTTGGATTTTGGGTTTTGGATTGGGGATTGGGGATTGAACTTCGCTAGACGTTCCGCATTCCTGGCTGACGTCGAAGACTTAGTGTGGAGGAGGTGGATAGAGCTTGTTTTATCTCCCTCCCCTGCCCCTCCCTCATCAATCCTTCGGAGTTGACGAGGGAGGGGGGTGCTGTACACAAACTGTTGAGATACGGAATCAACTCCCCAGAGTTGACAAGGGAGGGGAGTTCTATTCAAGTTCTGCTGAGAATCCGAACCATTGGTTAAACCATGATCGCGGTTGAGGGCAAGATCGGGCGTGGGGTTGGAGATTGTGCTTTCAGCACCGTGAATACGTCTTCGCACGTCCTTAATTAACGCAGAAAGTAGGCGCTTCATGCCAGAGGGGTGAAGAAACTTCGCCATTCTGTCTTATGTCAGCGCCATGTCCGAACCGCTCGCAACCACCCAACCGACGCAGCCACGGCTTAACCCTTGGGTGTTTATCCCCGTCCTTTACTTCTTGCAGGCGATTCCGGTTGCCATTGTCCAAGACGTCAGCACCGTAATTTTTAAGGACCTCGGCGTGGCGAATGAGCCGATCACCCGCTGGACCTCACTGATCGCTTTGCCGTGGGCGATGCAGATGCTCTTCGGGCCGCTTGTTGATCTGAACTTCACGAAACGATCCTGGATTCTCAACGGTCAGGCGATCATCACGGTTGGTTTGATCGGCACTGCGTTGGTGCTCAAAACTCCGAATGCTTTCTCTGTCGCGCTCGTAATCCTTGGGCTGTCGGCTGTGATGTCGGCCCTCACCAACATCGCCACGGATGGGTTCTCGCTCTTGGCGATGAACCGGACTCAGCAAGCGCAAATGGCTGGGTTTATGAGCACCTTTTATAGGCTGGGCAGGCTGTTCTGCGCGGCGCTTCTGGTGTTCGTTGCTGGCTTAATGATGCGACTGCCTGAGTTGCCAGTGGCTTGGTGGCCCGATAAGAGCGCTCCCGTCATCCAGTCCAAAGTGGTGGTTCGGGACGGAGTCCTTGCAGACAAAGAAAGAGGTCCGTTCGAGCCTGCGATCACCGTTCCTGCTGGTGCCTTCCAATTAGAGGTTGATGGCAAGGGCGACGTGATCGCCACGACTCTGAAAGAGCGCACCGTTATCGGAAACCTTCCTACCGACGGCACCGAGTCACCACCCGTGAAAGGCACCGACCCTGCATCGGCCTGGACCCTCGTTCTTTTTATTGGCTATGGCGTTTATCTGCTGGGGCACATCTATTGCCGATTCCGGGTTCCCCGCCCTGCTGCCGATATCGAGCATCGCTCCGATACAGCTGAGACCGCTCGCCATGCGCTCCGAACGGTCAACATGCTCGGGCTGGGGCTGAGTGGTTACTTTCTGTTGAACGCGGTCGTTCGGCTGTCGGCGCACGGGTTGTGGGCGCTTACGGGCTCTGACCCTAACGGACCGCAGAAGGGATGGATGCTCCCTCAGGACAACCTTGTGATTGGGCAGCAACTGCCCTTCAACGCTGTTAGCGTGGAACTGGCGCAACTCTGCGTCTGTGGCTTTATCTTTCTTGGTGGGCTTTATGCGTGGAAGCGACTCATTTCCGGGACTGAGGTTAGCAAGACGCTTGGAAGTTTCATCGCCCAGCCCGGCTTTGGGGCGATCTTCTTCTTCATCCTTTTCTATCGATTCGGCGAGGCGTTGGTCTCCAAGATCACGCCACTTTTCCTGAAAGATGCCATTGACAAGGGTGGGCTTGCCATCACCAACGAGCAGCTCGGCATCTTAAACGGGCTTTTGGGCGTTGGAGGAATCATCTTAGGTGGCATCATCGGCGGTCTCACCGTCTCCAAGCTCGGGCTAAGAAAGTCTTTCCTTCCGTTAGCTTTGGCGATGCACGTGCCGAATCTGCTTTACCTCGCGTTGAGTTACCGCTGGCTGCCGATGCCTTCCGTCGAGGTGCCTTGGATAGGGCCATTGAACATCGTCGTCGGGGGGACCCTTTTCCTCGACCAGTTTGGATACGGTTTCGGTTTTGCCGGATATATGATCTATCTGATGTGGGTTGCCCAGCGTGGCAAGTATGTGACCAGCCACTATGCCATCGGGACTGGGATGGGGGCGCTTTGCATCGCCGTTGCGGGTGTGCTCAGCGGGGTCTTGCAAGCAAACTTTGGCTATACGGGCGTCTTTATAGGAGTGATCTTCATGTCAATCCCAGGATTGCTCAGCCTGCTTTTTGTGCCGCTGGACGACTCTCACAAGCTCATTAAGGCTGAGGTTGCCGATTAGTGAGTCTGCTTCCCGTTGTCGAACTTTGTGAGCGGGCAGCTGCCGGGGGTACATTTCCTGGCTGCGCGTTCGCGGTTGGCGATCCGTCGGGCTTTGAAGTACGCACAGTCGGGCGCGTGCGCTACTGGCCCGATGCTCCTCTTGTAACGGAAGAGACTGTCTATGATCTTGCTTCGCTCACAAAGGTCATGGCTACGACGACTGCGGCGATGATCCTTTTCGATCAAGGCTTGCTGGACCTCGACCAACCCGTCACAGAGATCGTGCCGGAGTTTCGTGGAGAGGGCAAGGAGGATGTTTCGGTGAAGCATCTCCTGCTTCATAACTCTGGGCTGCCGCTCTCTTTGCCGTATCAGGAGGTTCTTTCCCCAAGTGCCGAAGCGCGAAATGTAGTTCTTTCTGCTCCGCTTCAAAAGAAGCCTGGATCGGAGACGGTCTATATCTGCCTTGGGTTTGTGGTGCTGCAATCGGTAATCGAAAGGATTTCTGTGGAGTCGTTGGATGCTTTCATCTTCAAGAATCTGTTTGAACCGGCAGGCCTGACTTCCCTCACCTTTCGACCCCTGCACCGTGAGCTCTGTGCCCCCACCGAGACCACGCCCGACTGGCGCAAGTCTTGGTGGCCGAACCCGGATGAGAACGACCATGATGAGTTCATTCAGGGGCGGGTTCACGACCCGATGGCGTTTATGCTTGGGGGAGTATCTGGGAATGCAGGGCTGTTTGGGCATGTACGGGATGTTGCCGAGTTTGCCCGGATGATGCTGAACCGAGGGGAGATGAACGGAAGGCAGCTGATTCGCCCTTCAACGGTTGAGAGCTGGACGATGCGACAATCGGTTGAGAGCACGAGGGCTTTGGGATGGGATACGAAAGCGGAGGTTGTGGCTTCAGCGGGGTCCCTGATGCATGCGACAGCTTATGGGCATACGGGCTACACTGGCACGTCGATCTGGATTGACCCGGAGGCAGAGATGTTTGCCGTGCTGTTGAGCAATCGAGTGCATCCGACTTCGGAAAACACGAAGCTGCTGGACTTTCGGGGTGTATTTCACGATTGCGTGATGCACGTCGTTTGTGGTGCATAAACCAAGCTGGGACGGGGCCGCAGAACTCTCGGTTGGAGTGGTCCTTTCCCCGCTCGTAAGGTTCCCTGAAGGGAGCGATGGTCTAGCTTCTATCAGAGATTTCTTCACCCTCACCCAGTTCACTGCGTTCACAGGCCTCTCCCTCAAGGGAGAGAAGGATTACATATCGGCGTCTTCAAAATGACTTCTGGCATATACGCAATCCGACGCACATCCTTAGCTTTTACAGCCCTCCGGCCTGCTTTCCTTTGGCTTACGGTAAGTTCAAACTCCAAACCGATATAATTCTTGGGAGCTGAGATCAAATCTCGGAAATTTGATTTCTGATCTCGGCGAAACCACTGTATGGACACACCCAACGATCGAACGTGCAGCTATGACCCATTGATCGAGCTCATGGCTCGATTTGAGAACGTCAAGGCAACCGATACGTCGGTCGATCCGTTTGAAGGCCTTAGCGTCGAAGACGTGCTCAAAAAGCATATTGTTGACGGCATCAAGAAGAACCTTGAGGCTCACCTGGCCGACGCATTGGAAAGCTACACGCCGCTGGATATCATCAACAACATCCTGCTCGACGGCATGAAGACTGTCGGCGAACTCTTTGGCGCAGGCAAGATGCAGCTCCCGTTTGTCTTGCAAAGCGCAGAAGTGATGAAGGCCTCGGTGCGCTACCTGGAACCCTTGATGGAGCGTGTGGAAGGGAGCGAGAAGGGCTCTATTCTGCTTGCCACCGTTGCCGGAGATGTGCATGATATCGGCAAGAATCTTGTCGATATCATCCTGTCGAACAATGGCTACCGGGTTGTGAACATTGGGATCAAGCAGCCGATCAACACCATCCTACAACAGGCCCAAGACAACAACTGTGAAGTGATTGGACTGAGCGGATTGCTCGTCAAGAGTACGCTCGTGATGCGGGACAACCTCATCGAAATGAACGAGCGCAAGCTAACCAGGATTCCTGTGATCTTGGGGGGTGCGGCGCTTACCCGAGCGTATGTTGAAGAGGATTTACGGTCGATCTATCAGGGCAACGTTTACTATGCTAAGGATGCTTTTGAAGGTCTTCACCTTATGGAGACTATTCAAGATGCGCCGATTCCAGAGTTGTCAACAAGTGAAGATGCTGACTTTATCCCACGAGTAAAGTCTCATCGACTACCCGATCAAGAAGCGCGATTCTATGTCTTTGATGGCGTAAAGAGTGAAGTATCCACCGACATCATCCCCCCTTCGCTTCCATTTTACGGCGCTCGAAAGTTTGAAAAGTTCGATATGTTCGAACTTTACAAATACATTAATCCTATTGCCTTATTCCGGGGCCAGTGGCAGTTTAAACGGCCTGATGGTATGGCGAATCCTGAATTTACTGCATGGCTTGATGCCAATGTTCAACCCACCTTTGAGAGGCTCCAGCGAGACTTGGCTCGGATTATTAAGCCGAAGGTCAAGTGGGGATATTTCTGGTGCCAATCGGAGGGGAACGACCTCATCATTTATGATGAAGATCAGAGGGGTGAGCGAGCTCGATTTAGGTTCCCGCGTCAATCCATCGACCGGCGCCAATGCCTTTCTGACTTTTTCAAGTCGACCGATTCAGGCGTGATGGATGTTGTTGGCTTTCACATTGTCACGGTGGGCTCGGAGGTCTCGGAGTATGAGCGCGAGTTGTTTGCAAAGGGCGATTTTCAGGAGTACCTTTATGTTCATGGGATGGGAGTTGAAACTGCCGAGGCGCTGGCGGAGTATTGGCATGAACAGATACGAAAAGAGATGGGCATCGACGACCAAGAGCCAGACAAAAAACGATTACTCTTTTCGGCTAAATATCATGGAGCGCGGTACTCATTCGGATACCCAGCTTGTCCTAATCTTGAGGATCAGCGCATCTTGATGGATTTACTTAACCCTCAAGATATCGGCATTGAACTAAGTGAAGAGTATATGCTGATCCCTGAGCAATCCACTTCAGCGATTATCGTACACCACCCCGAAGCCAAGTATTTTAATATTCGATAGCGTGTGCCTTATCGCTAAAATCGTGTAGAACGAGCGTCTCATTCAATTTGTTCTCCGCAACTCTTGCGGGCACATCAGTCTGTTCAACGGTCACAACAGCTTTCCAGGGCTCGGTATCAGGAAGGTGCCTATCATACATCTCTTTGAACTGATCAAGATTGTTCATGAAGATGTCAACGAGTTGTGGATCAAAATGCCTTCCGCTTTGTTGAGCGATTTCCCTGGTCGCCTCATGGAACGACCAGGCTCTCTTGTAAGGCCTCGAGCATGTGAGCGCCTCAAAGACATCGCATAATGCGGCGATTCGACCTGTGATCGGAATCTCCAGGCCCTTAAGTCGATTCGGATAACCTGTGCCGTCCCATTTTTCGTGATGAGTAAGGACGACTTCGTACGCCATTTGCACGAGCGGAGTATCACCGTGTTTGAGGACCTTGGCTCCGATATCGACGTGAGATTCGATGATTAAACGTTCTTCCGGAGTTAGCTTTCCTTCTTTGAGAAGGATTTGGTCGGGAATTCCGATCTTCCCGATATCATGCATCTGGCTGGCAAGGATCAGGAGGTCAACATCTCTTTCGGAGAAGTTGGCTAGTTTGGCAAGCAACCCGCAGTAATTGCTCATCCGCTGAACGTGACCACCAGTTGCGTCGTCACGAAATTCTGCTGCCTTCGCAAGGCGCTCAACGATGTCTATCTCGGCAACTTCAAGCTGACTAACAGCCGTTGTATATTGCTTGAACGAGCCCACAGCTACGCGGTAGAGCACGAATGCACCTATGATCGCGGCTACCGTAGCTGTCACGAGATCTGCTACGACACTGGCTTTCCACTGGGGTCCACCAGCATTGAGCATCTGCTGAAAAACGAGAAGCACGACCACGAAAACAATGGCCTGCTTGACGACCATCGGCCGGATCGCGTCACGGTACTGCCGTCTCTTCCTTATCTGGTCTTCTTTAACTAATGCCGCCATAAACCATCTCTCCCCAATGGGCGGTAACCACTACAAGTTCAATCATCGTACAAGCAATTTTGCCGTTTGACCAACCTAGGCGCAAAATTTGCGCAAGA
Organism: Fimbriimonadaceae bacterium; assembly: GCA_019638775.1. NCBI lineage: Bacteria > Bacillati > Armatimonadota > Fimbriimonadia > Fimbriimonadales > Fimbriimonadaceae > Fimbriimonadaceae bacterium. The sequence goes on from JAHBTD010000004.1 coordinate 85,948, forward strand.
TTTCGTTGATTCCTTGGAGAATTGCTGGGGATTTAGGCATGCTGAGCCAGTCAGATAGCCAAATAGAGACGGATTCTTATAGGAAAGGACACTAAAATCCTGGAAGGGTCAAGCCAGGATTTTAGTGGTTGCAGAAGGTGGCTGTTATGCCCTTAGCTCGCTGCAAAGAGCATCGGCAAATTCAGAAAGCTTTGCACTTCCGCCGATGTCGTAAGTCTTGATTCCCTTTTTAAGGGTTGCTTCAAGCGCGCCTTCGATATCTTGACGGGCTTTGGATTCGCCCAATGCATCAAGCATCATGGTTGCGCTAAGGAGCAGCGCAGTAGGGTTGACCTTATCCATGCCCGCGTACTTTGGCGCCGAGCCATGAACAGCCTCGAACAGAGAGCACCCTGTGCCGTAGTTCGCGCCAGGAGCAACGCCGAGCCCGCCCATCATGCCTGCACAAAGGTCGCTGATGATATCGCCATACAGGTTTAGGGTGACCAGTACGTCGTAGTTCTTCCAGCGGGTGACGAGCTGCATGCACATGTTATCGACAATCACGTCGCTGAACTCGATGTCTGGATAATCCTTTGCCACGGCCTCGCACGTTCTCAGGAAGAGTCCATCAGCGACCTTCATGATATTGGCTTTATGGACCGCCGTAACCTTCTTGCGTCCGTGCTTTCTTGCGTACTCAAACGCAGCTCGAGCGATGCGCTCGGTCCCTGCGTCGGAGATGATCTTCACCGAGTGGGCGACGTGGGGGGTTGCCATGTATTCGATCTGTGCGTACAGGTCTTCGGTGTTCTCACGGAAGATCACAAGATCCAGCCCTTCGAACGGCGTATTCACACCGGGAAGGACGCGAACAGGACGTACACAGGCATAGAGGTCGAGCCTCTTGCGGAGTGTGACGTTCGGGCTGACGCTTCCCTTTCCGATCGGGGTGGTCATCGGGCCCTTGAGGGCGATCCCAACCTCTTTGATCTTGTTGATCGTCTCTTCAGGGACGATCGGCTTCCCAGCCTCAACGCATTTTAGGCCGGCTTCGACATCGATCCAGTCGATATCTACTCCGGCAGTAGCGATAATCTTCTCCACGGCAGCGACCAGCTCTGGTCCAGTGCCATCTCCGCGTACTAAACAAACTTTGTGTGACATTATTCAATTCCTTAGATTTCGTTGGTTAAATGTTGCTACAGCGATCAGCCATCGGCGATCTATTAGCTTTCGTTTGATCCATATTCAGCGATTTCTTCGCGAACGATTCGGTTTGCTGCCTGCAGGCTCGTTTCTTTGTGAAGCATGTAGAGTGCACGTCCGAGGTCATCGGCCTGCTTCTTCAGTGACTCAACCGACTCATGCGTTGTGATTCCAACTTCAAGCGCGACTTCAAGAAGACTCTCGCACTCGCGTAAGGAGCCAAGAGCGATCTCAAGAAATCGCGCAAACTCTGTGCTCCTGTTTCTGCCCCAGCCCTCGGCAATGTTTGATGAAACGGAAACGGCTGCACGGCGAATCTGTGAAGTCATTCCAAAAGACTCGTCCTTTGGAAACGTCCGACTCAGTTCGTAGATCGACGATGCAAACTGCACTGCCAATTGCCAAACCTTGAGTTCACGAAAAGTCTTAGCCATAGCCCGTTCCCGATTGCAGATTGCTGATAGCCGATCGCTCCCTCTTAATAGGCCGCCGAATACAGGTTGTTCCCGTCCTGCCTGTACAGCTTCTGGCATTTTGTCCAGACCAATCCAAGCTCGCTGACCTTTTTCACCAACGCGTCAACGTCGGCATCGGTCGCTTCGGCATCGCTTTCGTAACGGCAGCGCGGCCAATCAGACGGGGCGATCTCCGGGGCAGGGGGCGGCCACACTCGGGTGCCGCGGTCGGTGATCATCGTAAGTTTAAAGCTGCCGAATTCCTTCGGCACGTCCGGCATATCCGAACTCCATATATAGATGTCGACTCCGTGGAGGTTCATAGGTTGTGTCCTTCTTCCCCGGCATCAAAGCGTCCGGGGGGAAATCCAGTTGAATTATGAAGGACGGGCCTGTTTTGATGCTGAGGCGTCTCTGCGTTCGGCTTTGTGGGTGGCATGGGCGGGACCACCCACGCCACGTCAAGAGATCAAGAACTCGCTGTTTTTACAAAAAGTCCTATGCCTAGGAGAAAATCCGGCTAATATATATTTAGATATTTGTCTAAATATCTAAAGAGGGAATTTGAAAGAAGGAGCATTCAAAGCGCTGGCCGATCCCACCCGGAGAAAGATCCTCCGGATGCTGAACGGCAACGAAATGACCGCTGGCGACATCGCCAAGCATTTTGATATCACGGCGCCATCAATGTCGCATCACTTTAATATCTTGAAGGAGGCCGACCTCGTTTTCACTAGACGGAACGGTCAGCAAATTTTGTACTCGCTGAACACCACTGCCTTTCAAGACCTCATGACAGTATTCATGGATATATTTAAGTTTGATACAGAACAATTGGACACTACTCAGGAGACCGTAATCGAATGAACAATCGTACTGCCTGGATTCTGGCTGCTCTGCTCTTTGCTGGAGTGGGGGCATATACAGCCGTCGTTTTTCCTAAATTGCCTGCGGAGATTCCTACTCATTGGGGGATCACGGGCCAGCCAGACGACTGGTCTGAAAAAGGGCAAGCGTGCCTTTTTATGCTGGGCATGATGGTGGGCATTCCACTTCTTCTACAGGTGCTTAGCTTCTTATCTCCGAAAGGATATGAAGTTGATTCCTGGCGAAAAACGTTGAACATTATCACGATCAGCGTCATGGCCCTCGCGGGCTATCTCACCATCGCGATGCTCCAAGCTGGGCTCAATCCGAAGGTTGACTTTGGCCGCTATCTGATCGGGGGGCTGATGCTGTTTTTTGCGATTATCGGCAACTGGATGGGCAAGATCAGAAAGAACTTCTGGGTGGGTGTGCGCACGCCCTGGACCCTAGCCAGCGATGAGGTTTGGAACAAGACTCACCGATTTGCAGGCCGGTTGTGGACGGCTGTCGGTGCGATCTCCACAGTCTTGGCCCTTTCTGGCGTCAGCTTAGCGTTGGTCTTTGCGATCATGATCACGGCGGCTTTGTATCCCGTTCTGTACTCGCTCATCATTTATCGCCAAATGAACCCACCTAACAAGTCCACGATGACAGCTGTTGTTTTGCTGCTATGCGCTGGGCTATCGGTGCAAGCGCATTCTCAGACTCCAAGCTACGAATCGAAAGAGCTGAGCTTTAAGGGAGCAGGTGGATTCGAACTCAAAGGCACGCTCTTTATGCCCAAGGTTAGTGGCGAGAAGAAGGTTGCTGCAGTCTTGCTGTTGCCGGGCTCAGGAGCGCCGGACCGTGATGGCAACGTGGGCACTGCGTACGTCACCAACACGTATAAAGAGATCGCTGTTCACCTTGTCCAGCAAGGGTATGCCGTATTCCGGTTCGACAAGCGCTCAGTCCCATCGAGCTATGCGTCTCAATATCCAAAGACGGTTGAAGGCATGGCCGATCTAATGGTGTGGGAGAACTTCATCGGCGATGCGATCGAGGGATATCGGCTGCTTCGGAAGCAAGAGGGTGTGGACACAAGCAGAGTTGTTATCGCTGGGCATAGTGAAGGCGGCTTGATCACGGCCCAGATCGCTCACGATCTTGCCAAGACCCAAGAGGCGCCAAAAGGCATTATGCTACTCGCGGGCCCAGGGCGCAGGATTGATATTGCGATGATGGACCAGTTGGAATTGCAACTCGGGCTTCAGATTCCTGACCTTGCCACGCGCGAGCAGTATCTCGACTACTCGCGAAGAGCCATTGCTCAGATTCGCAAAGACGGGACGCTGCCAGCCGACAATGCACCACCTGGCCTTGATACCCTCTTTAATCGGGCTACCGTGAAGCTTCTTCGTTCGTACTTTACAATTGAGCCCACATCGTTTGCCGCTGCGTACGACGGCGATGTGTTCGTCATGAACGGAGAGTTCGATTCCCAAATCTCTCCCACTAAGGACGCGCAGCTGTTGGTAGAAGCCTACAACAAGCGCACCAAGGGTACTTGCGAACTCTTCATCGTGCCGAAGGCAAGCCACATGTACAAACAAGTCACGGGTCTAACGGATAACTCGACGACGGGCCCAGTTGTTCAGGAGGCTCTAAATGCGATGACGAAGTGGTTGGAGGGGCATATTCGGGGTTAGAGTGCGCTGTCTCTTGATGCGTCGTCTGGAGGCTTTTTTGCGTCGGATTAAGCCTTCGTTCTGGGAGTATGAAGGTCCCGGATCTCTCCGGCAAGACCCTCCATCGCAAGCGACGGAGGGATGACAATCGAGGCCTTCGACTGTGCGTTTGGAGGCAATCAAACAATTAGTATGGTGGGAGCATCCGCCTGAATCCGTGTCCCAAGGCCAATCCCAACAACAGGCCGTTGCGCAGGAGTTGGGCCGGGTACGAGATGGTTCGCCCGCCTTCAATCACGATCCGTTGGAGTCTTGCCGGCCTGCCTGACCAATCCCTTAGTGCCTTCAGCCATTGCTCATTGACCTTTCCTTGCGGATGTGCGCCGACAATGCCACCCACGACTGCTGCCGTGGTGTCGGAATCGCCTCCCATTCTTATCGCTTGATCAATCGCACTGTCGAGATCGGACGGGTGCTCCTGCCAGACGCTGAGCGCAGCCTTGGCAGTGTCAACCACAAATCGTCCGACTCCTTTGGGATGGACTTTAGGAGGCTGGAGGGGGTCTCCCCAAATGGGATCAAGTGGTAGATCCTTCACGAGTTTTTTGAACCTAATGGGATCACTTTGGGCGGAGCCAAACGTTGCGAGGGCGACGAGGGCGGCACCCTGCTCAGCAAGGGGATGGGTGTGCGTGATTCTTGCCGAAGCCTTGGCAAAGGCCATGGCCTTGTCTGCGTCATCGGCAAAGAACGCGCCAATGATCGGGGCTCGCATGAGCGGGCCATTCCCCGCGGAATAGACTCCCGATCGCTTCTGCGAAATCCCGAAGCAAAGCCTCAGGCACGCCTTAGCCGTGCTGATGCCAATGCCCGGTGGGATCGCCAGGAACCACCCTCTCAATCCCTTGGCAAGCAGTCTTTCGAACTCCTCGACGTCGCCATCGGAGTCGCGCAAGGCGACATAAGTGATGAGCGCGTGCTCGGTATCGTCGCTGACCATGCCCCTGTTCAAGTACAGTCTGTGGCGCAGAGGACCCTTGAAGAGCTTGGCAGCCCGGATAGGGGAGAGGCCTTCGAACGGAAGCCCGAGCGAATCTCCGATGGCTGTTCCGAGGAGGCAATTCAGGATTCGGATTTGGTGGGTTGTGGCCTCGGTCACGGTTGTGAGAGTGGACGGTAGCTACTGTCAAAGGGTTCAGGCGCGGGGTGTTGCCTCTCTCAATTCAACCTCAGTGTGAGAGCTTGATACAGGAGCGGAAGCTCTCTGCAAGACCCTCCATCGCAAGCGACGGGGGATGACAATTGAAGCCTTCGACTGCGCGTTTGGAGCATTGGGAGTGCGCGAATAAATTCGCGCACTCCCAAAGTTAACGAAGTAAATCTTCCAGCTGAATCTTCCCTGCCGTCTTCTCGTCTTTGTATTTCACGATGACCGGTGTGTATAAGCTCAAGCCCCAATCCTTACCAATTCCTCGTTGAATCGCCCGTGAACCGGCGACCACGACGGCATTCTCTGGGATAACCAACGGACCCTCTTTGGCCGAGATCACGGTCTCGTTCACCAGGTCGTAAACCGGCGTCGATTGGTTCAGGATCGTGCCCGTGCCCAGCACGGCCCCCCGCTTCACAACGGTCCCTTCGTACACGCCGCAGTTGCCCCCGACAAGGACGTCGTCCTCAATGATTACGGGCAATGCGCCAATTGGCTCCAATACTCCCCCGATCTGGGCGGCAGCCGAGAGGTGGACACGTCTGCCGATCTGGGCACAGCTTCCCACCAGCGCGTGGCTGTCGATCATCGTGCCCTCGTCCACGTACGCGCCGACGTTCACATACATCGGCGGCATGCAGGTCACGCTGGGGGCGACGTAGGAGCCCGTGCGGATGCTCGACCCGCCGGGAACCACGCGCACTCGATCTTCGACGGTCAGAGGCTTGAGCGGATAGGTGTCTTTGTCGAAGAAAGGCTGTCCGGGAACGTCGAAGGCGACGAGTCCGCCCATACGAAACCCGCAAAGGATCCCCTTCTTCACCCAAGCATTGACCTTCCATCCGGTCGGCGAACCTGCATCCGGCTCAGCCGAGCGCACTTTGCCCGCGTTAAGTTCGGCGAGGAAGGCATCAAAGAGGGCACGATGCTCGGCGGTATAGGCCGACGGCGGATTGTCGAAAAGCGATTCGATCTCAGTCTGCATCAGCCGATTCCCACCTGCGCCATCACCGCATCGAGCTTGGCCCGAGTATCGGGCCGAGGCAGAACGAGCGGGAGCCGGATAACAGGCTCCAGCAGACCCATCTTCGACATCACGTACTTGACCGGGCCAGGGCTGGCTTCGGCAAAGTTCACGTTCATAAGCAAGATGAACTTCTTCTGGATGGCTCTTGCTCCGGCAAAGTCTCCGGCAAGCGCGAGGTGAACGAGGTCTGCCATCTCCTTAGGAATCTCGTTGCCAGCCACCGAGACGAGTCCTTCCGCGCCGTGACCGATCATCGCCAGCGTGATTGCGTCATCGCCAGAAAGAACGCCGAAACCTTCGGGCCGCTCGGCGCAAATGGTGGCGATTTGCCCGATGTTTGCGGAAGCCTCCTTGATCGCGACGATGTTTGGAATCTCGGCGAGCTTAAGCACGGTCGGGGCTTCAATGTTCACGCCCGTTCGGGACTGGACGCTGTAGAGCACGATGGGAAGATCGACACCCTCGGCAATCGCTTTATAGTGGGCGTAGAGACCTTCCTGGGTCGGCTTGTTGTAGTAGGGGGTGACAGAAAGAATGCCGTCCACTCCAATTCTCTTCAGCTCATTGGCAAGGCTGATCACTTCGGCGGTGTTGTAGCCGCCTGCTCCCCCGAGTACTGGAACCTTCCCGTTGCACTCCTCTACCGTGATTTCGACGACTCGAAGGTGCTCTTGGTGGGTGAGGGTCGGGCTTTCGCCGGTGGTGCCGCAGGGGACGACGAAATCCATCCCGGAGTCAATCTGACGTTTTACGAGCTTGCGCAGGGTGGCTTCGTCGAGCGAGCCGTCGGCTCGGAACGGTGTAACGATAGCGCTTGCACAGCCGCGAAATTTAGTCATTTTCTTCTCCTGGGTTGACCTTGGACCGAAGGTTCGGTTTGGGGCTCAAAAGGAGTTTACACTTTGGGCGCTGATGCGTTAGGGCGTTGGGCGTCAGTCCTGGATATGGATCATTGGACATATAGGACTTATCGGACCTGTATTGTCACACAGAAAACATGCGACAGGCCCGACATCCAATGCCTCACTTCCAAAGCGTCTCGCCGAATTCATAAAACCCGGACTTACCGACAACCCACTCGGCGGCATGAACGGCTCCGAGTGCAAAGCCATCGCGACTGCGAGCTTGGTGCTTGAGGGTGATTGTGTCGGCTAACGAATCAAAGCCGATCTCGTGGGTTCCGGGGATATTCCCGGCCCTATTCGATGAGACGTCAATTTTAGAGCTGTAGCCCGATTCCTTCATTGCGTCGATGAGTTTCAGCAGGGTCCCTGAGGGGGCATCGAGCTTTTTTGAGTGGTGAATTTCGTACGCCCAGGCTTCGTATTCGGGCTGCTGAGACATCAGTTTTGCCGCTTCGCTGACGATCCTGAAGAACGCTTGGACGCCGATAGAAAAATTAGGGCTCCATACGAATCCAATCCCGGACCGTTCGACGATACCCTTCACTTCGGCTAGGCTCTCTAGCCAACCAGTGGTCCCCACTACCAATGGTTTGCCCGTTGCAGCGACGGCTTGGATATTCGCCAGCGCCTGGTCGGGCAGGGAGAAGTCGATGGCGACGTCCACGTTGGCAAAGGAGGCGGGCGTGATGCCGCTTTGATTTGCGTTGTTGTGATGATCGAGCTTGAGGGTGATCTCATGCCCACGCGCAGTGGCGTGTTTCTCAATCATTTGGCCCATGCGGCCGTAGCCGATGATGGCAATGCGCATGCGGTGGAGTTTATCAGAGAAAGGGGATGTGTGATCAGAGATCAGAGATCAGAGAAAGAATGATCCGCCACTCTGCATCACAAACGCAAGAAATCCGATTTCCGATTTCCGATTTCTGATCTCTAGAAAGCAATCGGCGACCGGCTGTCCGAAGATAGCCGATCGCCGTTAGCGTTTCGCAATTGAAATTACTCTGCGGATTCGGTTGCAGCAGGCGCTTCTGCGGCGGGCGCCTCAGCTGCCGGAGCTTCCTCAGCGGGAGCAGCCTTAGCCTTCTTGGGCTTGGCTTCCTTTGCCGGAGCCTCTGCTTCGGATGCGGGAGCTGCTGCTTCTGCGGGCGCGGCGGCTTCAGCCGTCTTGGCTACAGCTTCGAGCTTTTGTGCTCGCTCTGCATTCGGATCGCGATTTTCGCCACGATCTCCGCGATCTCCGCCCCTATCTCCTCGGTCGCCACGATCTCGCCGATCTCGTCGGTAACCCATGTCTCGACCAGGAGTCATGTCCGCCATGATGTAGGGCAGGAGAGCCAGTTCGCGAGCGCGTCGGATTGCCGAAGCGATCATGCGCTGCTGCTTGGCGGTTGTGCCGGTTTGGCGCATCGGAAGAATCTTGCCGCGATCATTCAGGAAGCGGCGAAGCAGCGCGATGTCCTTGTAGTCGACATCATAAATCTTCTCGCGAGTGAGAATGCTGACCTTTCGGCGCTTTTTGCCGCGGGCTTTTGGCTCTCCGCCACCAGCGCCAAGGTCCTTATCGCGGTCCATACCCGCGTCGGATGTATATTCGCTCATATTCGTTCAAAACCTCTTGTATTCGCTACGCCGCCGTCGTTTTCGGCTCGTCGCGATGTTCCGGTCCAGGGAGCCGGAAGGGTTTTCTGGAGCGGGCAGCGGGAATCGAACCCGCATAATCAGCTTGGAAGGCTGGAGCTTTACCACTAAGCTATGCCCGCAAACGCGAAGCAGATTATACCAGGCAGGAATTGGGAAGTTCATGCCCAAAGAATTCACCTGGACATAGGCCCTAGCTTATGGTAGGTCACCTGCACGAGCTTCGCAAATCTGAATACACTCAAGTTTATGAAGGTCGCCAAACTCTTGGCCTTTGCGGTCTTCGCCATCGGCGCAGTCACGCTATTTCTCGTTACCACGGGAACGATCAAGCGCGTACCGAAGGAAGAGATCGCCGAAACGACGCTCGCCGAGTCCACACCACGCCACCCTGTAACCGAGAAGATGGTGAAGGTCAGCGAAGAATACACTCGCAAAGCCGCTCCCGACTTCAAGCTCAAGGACGTTGCCGGTGTTGAGTATTCGCTGGATAGCCTTACGAAGAGCGGACCTACCGTCCTGATTGCCGTGCTCGAAGGCTGCCCATGTACGACCGACTCTCAGCCCCTCTTCAATGCAATGGCGAAAAAGTTTGACGGAAAAGCGAACTTCGTTGGACTGTTTACGCAAGGGCCGGCTCGCATAGACCAATGGACAAAGGATCACTCGGTGAAGTTTCCGATTCTGGTCGATGAAGATGGCAAGGTGTGCAAAGCGTACGGACTTGAGAATTCGGTTTATACGGTCCTTTTGCGGTCTGACAAGACGATTGAGAAGATTTGGCCTGGCTACTCTCAGGCGATGCTGATGGAATTGGACAGCAAGCTTTCGGAGCTGACGGGCTTTGCAGGCACGCCTTTTGACGCGGCTTATGCTCCTGTGAAATACAGTTCTGGATGCAACATCTATTTTGGCGAAGCGACCGAAGAGGTCAAAAAGCTAGACCCTGAATTATCGAACTGACGCTGATTGAAACTCCGCCGTGATGACCTTATCGATCACAGACCCAAACCCATGAAGCCGCTACCCGTTACCCTCAAAGGCCAGACGGCGATCTTGGCCCCTCTTGACCTTGACCACACCGACGCGCTCTTTGAGATTGCTCAGGATGAGGCGATCTGGCGATGGATGCTTGTCAAACAGCCGGAAACCGTGGGCGAAATGGAGAGCATCGTTCGGACGGCGTTGAAGGCACAAGCCGAGGGACACCAAGTCCCCTTTGTGGTCCAGCTTCGCGATACGGGCAAGGTTGTGGGAGCCACGAGATACATGAGTATTCGTCATGCCGAAAGGGGGTTGGAAATTGGTTGGACATGGTACGCCAAAGATCACCGTCGAACGGCGCTGAACACCGAGTGCAAGCTGATGCTCTTGCAGCATGCTTTTGAAGAGCTTGGGGCTGTCCGTGTGGAATTGAAGACGGATGAGCGCAATCAGCCATCGCGTACGGCGATCTTGAGGATCGGGGCACAGTTTGAGGGGATTCTGCGGAACTATCAAACGCGGCATGACGGTTTTGTTCGCAACACGGCGATGTTTGCGATCACCAATCAGGATTGGCCATCGGTTAAAGAGCGTCTGCTAGGATTCTTGGAGCGATAGTGCCGACTTGGGTTTGCCAGCGCTCGCTGTAAACTGCAATCATGCGCCTGACGCTCTGTAAGCTGTGCCAATTCGCCGACCGCCTTGCCAGCGGGAGTCCGGTACTTGTCGGGATTTTCAGCCATATGGAGACCGTCAGCTTCCCGACAGGTCTCGATCCCTCATTTCTGGCTCTGGAGCTTGAAAGCGACCCGATTGAGCATGGCAATGACTACCGTCTGGACGTAAGGCTGATCGACGAGGATGGACGCGTACTTGCGCAGAACGTCTTGATGCTGGAGCTTCCGCCTTCGCGGGACCCGATCCCTTACCGTACCTTTGTGTCGCTGAACGTACCGTGGGATCGACCCATCCTTTTTGAGCGACACGGGGTCTACCGTTTTGATGTGGTGCTTCACCGTGAGAGTGGCGAGGAGATTCTTGGGGGCGAGACGTTGATTGTGCATCTTCGCCAGAATCCGATTCAAGAAGGGCCACGAGACTAGGACGCTCAGAGGTCGGTGAGGTAAAATCGGTCACCCTCGCAGGGGTGTAGCTCAGCTGGTAGAGCAATGGTCTCCAAAACCATAGGTCGCGGGTTCGAATCCTGTCGCCCCTGCCACTTCCCTTTTTCGGAACTTCCCGCTTGGTTTTCAGCGTTGCCACGCTTTATGACACTGAGCATTCTTACTTCGCGATGCGCCAAAATTAGGGGCATGCGGTTCACCCGTTGGTTGTTGGCTGTCCCTCTTTTCGCGCTAATCGCAGGCTGCGGTTCAAACGATCCGATCATTGGCGGAAAGCCGAATGAAAGCCCGGCGAAGCAGATCGTCAGTCTGAGCCCGAGCACGACGGAGATTACAGGCGCAAAGCTGATCAACGTCACGATGATCGGCGTGACGGAGAGTTGCAACTGGCCTCCGAGCATCAAGCAGATGATTCCACCTCCTATGATGGTGATGAACGGCATCAAGCCCAACTACGAGGCCATCGCAAGTCTGCGGCCTGACCTGGTTGTTTATGACGCCGCCCTGTTTTCCGATCAAGACATTCAGAAGTTTAGCGATCTGAATATCCGCACCTTTGGGTTTAAGGCGAATACGCTGGAGGATTTCTATACCGAGTTGTATAAGCTCGCCTCCATGACAAGCTCGGAGTCGCACGCGAACGATTATGTGATCGCCATGCAGCGCGCACAGGAGCGCGGACGCGTGCCTATCGAGCCTAAGCCTAAGGCAGCAATCATATTGCCGGGGCAAGGGTCGGAGCACTTTGTGGCGGGGAGTGAATCCTTCCAGGCGGACATGGTGAGAAACTGCGGAGCCGACGTCGTTGGTCCGAAAGGCACAGCCTTCATGCCGGCAAATATCGAAGAGCTTGTTTCGCTCAACCCCGATGTGATCTTTTCGGGTGGTGACGCCACGGCCCTGACGAAGGACCCACGGCTACAAAGTATTTCGGCGATCAAGAACAAGCGCGTTTTCTCGTTCAATGCAGACGTTATTGTTCGGCGGGGAGGCCGTGTCGATCGAGTGATGGGCGAGATGATCGACATGATGCGAAAACAGACATCGAACTGAGACGTTGAATGGAGGAAGAATGAGTAAAGCGGAGATTGGTGTTTTTGGTGGGTCTGGCTTTTATAGCCTGCTTGAGGATGTTCGTGAGGCTAAGGTGGATACCCCTTATGGTCCTCCCAGTGATTCTTTGATGCTGGCGACAGTTCATGGTCGCAAAGTGGCTTTCTTGCCCCGGCATGGAAGAAGCCACACCATTCCCCCCCATAAGATCAACTACCGCGCAAACGTTTGGGCGATGCGGTCTTTGGGAGTGCAGGCCATCATCAGCCCTTGTGCGGCTGGTTCGCTTCAGCCTAATGTGGCACCAGGAAGCTTTGTCGTCTGCGATCAGTTCGTCGACCGAACGACGGGCCGAATCGACACCTTTTACGATGGCCCCATCGTCACGCACATATCGCCGGCCGAAACCTATGACCCTGTCCTTCGCAAGCTTGCTATTGAGTCGATCAAGCAGCATGGGATCAAGTGTCATGAGTCGGGCACGGTTGTGGTGATCCAGGGCCCGAGATTCTCCACCAAGGCCGAAAGCCGCTGGTTCCACGATGCCGGATGGCAGGTCATTAACATGACCCAGTATCCCGAGGCTTACCTCTGCCGAGAGCTTGGAATGGCGGTTGTGAACATCGCACTCATCACCGACTACGACAGCGGGGCGTTCACGGGCCATGAGGCCGTAACCGCGCATGACGTACTTGAGGTCTTTAAGTCGAACGCGGAGAAGGCCAAGCAGGTGGTGATGACCTTGATTCAGAAGATGCCTGCCGACCTTTCAGGATTAGGGGCGCGCGATGGCCTAACCTACAGCCGGGGCGACGGCCACGCCGCCACCGACGACGACATTCGACTCTACGAACTGCTGGATTAACGCTTATGCTTACTGCCGTCCTTGCGACGCTTTCACTTGCTGCCCTCGGGCAAGACACCGCTGCCCCGATAGGACTTGGGTTTTACGACATCGGAGCGTCGAGAGCGGTTGCTGCCGAAGTGATTCCGACTTCGAAGACGGAACTCCTGGGCACGAGCGTGAAGTTTGGCGAGGACACATACGTCGTGGATGGGCAGGGGCGAGTGGTTGCTCGGGTTCGTGGCAACGGTTCTTGGTCCGACTTTGCCGAGCGCGCTCAAAAAGCAAAGGCAAGACAATCGCCCTCTAATCCGGCTTGGCGCATCAAGGCATTTGTTCTTACACGATCTGACCTCTTGGAGACGCACGCCGATGGGATGCTGCGCGCACGTCAGGGAAGCTTGGAAAGCCCCCAGCTTCAGCGAACCCTTTCTGCCCTTTCTCTCCTGGCGGCTTTGATTGAAACGACCACCGATGGCGCCCTTCGACCGCAGATTGAGTTGCAGATCGACGCCGATTCCGCCCCCGAGAACGCCTATGCGGGCTCGAAGCCTTACGGCTCGGCCTTTCTAACAGAGTATTTGGAGGCGAGGATCAACGGCGCTGGATACATCGCCGAAGATCGGGCTTACCGTGGTCCGTATGATTCGATTTTTGTGATCCACTCTGGGCTCGTTCAAGACACGGCGAGGGCCGTTGTCAACGACTCTCCAAGCTGGTCGCTCCCCTATTACAGTCCAGACTGTGGCGGGACTGCGCAGGAGATGGCGGCTTACCTCTTTAGCCTGTGGAACCGCGATGTCCTTTCGGCGCTATCCAAGCATGGATACGCGACTCCCACCGACGCAGATTTTCTTGGCCCGGAGGAATCCCTGAGAGTTCGTGGGATGGCTCCCGTTCCTGCGATGATCTACGCTATGCCTCCTGGGGGATGGGGGAAGCTGACGAGCCGAGTAGAACCCAAGTCCGCCGATTACGCTGCCCACGCCACTAAGACTTACCAAGCAGAGGGCAAAGCTTGGGCAGATGTGCGAACATCTCCTTTGGACCATCTGCCTTGGTTGCAGGGGCGCGTTGAGTTGAACCGTACACTCGGATTGTCTTCGGCTTGGTCGAATGAGGTAGGCGTGAAACCCTATACTCAAGCCAGCTTTACGCTCGGGCACGGCTCCGATCAGTACGTTTTTGTCGATCTTCCTTTTGCGGACCTTTTCGGGAGCCACTTTGCCAGCGCGGCGAAGGCTCGTGTGCTCGCCCTTTATGGCGATCCTGTTTTCAAGCGCATCTACGTTGTCTTTAAGACGGCAAAGTTCGGTGACAACCTCCCCGAAGTAAGCTTGCTCACTCTGCCAGGGTTCAGCTTTGGACCCGACGTCGTGGCGGCTCCACCCGCTGAGGTTCCGGTGATTGGCAACGTAATCGCCAGTCGTGAGAAGGACGCAGAACATGGGGATGTATGGCGTCTTGACCTTAAGCCGAACCCATGGATCGCACGTCTCGACCTGGTTCCTGCTGGGGCAAAGATTGACCTGGTTGCCAATCCATTCCTGAACTTGGCTTTGAGGGCAACTGAGGTTGAGCCGTGGACGATAGGACTCTATACACAAGGGGCGAGCAGGCCATCGGCCAGGATCTCCCTGTTTATGGCGCTGCCCGAACCGGTTGAAACCGCCGGATCGGAACGGATTCCCACCAAGTACGTGCCCGGGATGGTCAAGACCGATTGGAATAAGGTCAGCATCGACCTGCGCCAGATTCTCGACGCGACTACCCTTTCCCGGATAACTCAGATTCGTATTGAAACCGATCCTCGAACGTCTTGCTTCGAGCCGATCCAGCCTGCTGCAACACTGAGAATCGCAAAACCCACGCTGAGCGCTTCTGCTACGGCAAACGATCTTCAAGCCGTGCCAGGACTGCCCGATCCAAACGCGACGGATGCGAACCCACTTGCACGGCTGTCCTACATCCTGCGGACGCGAAACTGGACGGACGCGACGGCCCAAGCCAACCTTCTCAAGCTCCTTGAGGACACCGATGACACGGTGCGGCTTAACGCCTGCAATGTGTTTACAAGGTTTACGTTAGCGGGGTCAGAGGCCACGTTAGGCAAGGCGGTTCGCTCTATCAGCACTCGCATTGCCGATGTTGCCATCAAGGCGCTTGCGTTCCAGAATACGCCAGAAGCTTGGCTGATCTTGGGCAGCGCTTTGGAGAATGGCCCGTTTGAGTTCACCAAGGCCTCGGCGGCAAAGATGCTCGCCACTCGGAAGGACCCCAAGCTCGCGGGCACCATCAACCGTCTTTATGCCAGCAACGACTGGAGGGTGCGACGGGCCGGGGTTGAGGCGCTGCAATCGCTCCCGAACAACGAACCGGCAGTAGCAGCGATGGCGTTTCTGCAAGAGGAGGACCCATCGGTGAGGCTGGCAGTAGTTCGGGGTGTAACCCTTCCACTGGACGTTATCATGCGACGTTTGCTTTGGAACGCGGTGAACGATTCAAGCGATATGGTTCGACTGTGGAGCAATATTGGACTCATTCGATTTGGCAAGCCCAAGGAGATGAGCGAAGGCTATAAAGGCGTTCGTGACGACAGCCGCATCGTTCGCTTGCGACTGGTTCAATACATCGAGAAGCACCCGATCGAGGCCGCACGGGATGCCCTACGCCTTGCCATCGCGGATGTGGACCCAGAAGTGCGAGCAGCCGCGCTTGATGCGTTCATTAAGATGCCCGATCCGTTCCGAATTGAGGACGTGCAGAGCGCAAGCACGGATACCGATCCCCGGGTTAAGGCTGCCTATCAGCGCCTGTTAAAAGCGCGCGGACTTGCCTAATTACACCGCACAACGGCGATGAAGAGCCCAGTATGGGCGTCTTTGGAACGTAGAATAGAATACTGAACGTTGTCTTAAATGTCCGACAATGGAACCAGGCACACTCGTCGCCAGATCGGGAATCGATACCCTATGACCGAAAACCAAAAGAATCTGCTTGTCACCCTCGGTGTTTGCATCGGTGCGGGAGCCGTCATCTTTGGCATCCATACGCGTGACCGGCTTGACCTTGGTTTTGCACGCCCAACCCTTGCCGGAAGTGGAGCGTTGGTCTCTCGCGAGGACTCGCCAGATATCCCGGCTGAGCAGTACTTCACACGGCTTACCGATCTTATTAAGCGTGAATACGTCGATAAGGTGAACGATGATATGAAGCTGGCTGCGGGTGCAGTCCGCGGCATGGTCGGCTCATTGGGAGATACGAATTCTGTTTATTACGACGAGAAAACCTTCCCCGTCTATCTGAACGAATTGAAGGGTCAATATGAAGGCATCGGAGTCGATCTTGTCTTTGTGCGCGAGCAGGTGAAGTCGGAGAAGACCGGCGAATTGGTCGAGGGTGGAATCCCCAAACTGATGGTTTCGAGTGTGGTGCCGGGAGGTCCAGCCGACCGCGCAGGAGTGAAGCAGGGCTATTGGGTCGATAGTATCAATGACATCTGGGTGATGAACCCAAGTCTGCAAGACAAGGTGAACGAAGCGCGTGACCTTGTGAACAAAAAGAAAATGCCCCCCGAGTCACTCAACGAATTGAGAGAGGAGATCAGAACCAAGCTTGATACAAACATGCCGCCGTTGCGGGCTCGTGAGAAACTGACCACTGGAACGACGGGATCCATCAAAGTTTTGTGGCGGACGCCCGGAGGCACGGAGACGCTTTCCATTCAAAAATCGACAAGTTCAAGGCCTAATTTTGAACAAAGGAGTGACGGATCGATTGCGATTCGGTTCGTTCCCGGAACGGACAAAGACCTTCGGGAAGCGCTCAATGGGAAGACGGAGGCCACACTTGACCTGCGCGGAGTTGCCACTGGCGACTACCCTACAATGCGCAAATGCTTGGAAGTTGTCGGCGGGAAGGGCTCGTACGGTTTTCTGAGTAAAGAGGGTGAGCCCGACGCTATCGCGCTCACCGTTAAGGAGGGGACGGAGTCTCCGCCCAAGCTCAAGATACTTGTGGATGCGGGCACTCAGGGCGTCGCCGAAATTTTTGCTCTTGCGTTGAAGAACAGCGGCAAGGCAACAATCGAGGGTACGACGGGCAACAACCCCGTTGCGACCGAGGTCATCAGGCTGCCGGTCGGTAGCGGGTACACGCTGGCGATAGGCCGCTATAACGCGAAGGGGGAGAGCAAGTGAAAGTTGTCGGCACGATCATTGGAGCGCTCGCGCTTTTCCTCGTCCTCTTTCTCTTTGGCTATTCGTGGCGTGACATCAAATCGCGTGAGCTGCCTTCTTCAAATGCGTTGGCTCGCCTCATTGGGATGGACAGCAACACGGGAGCGGGGAGTCCGGCTTACGTTTTCAAGGACAGTTACGATCACATCTTGGCGAATTTCTATCACAAGGTGGACCCCAAGGAGCTGAAGTTTGCTGGGATGTCGGGCCTTATGAGCGCTCTTGGCGATCCGCATACCGTTTTCATGGAGCCGGTGATGGCGAAGGATTTCGCCGAGGACACCAAAGGGGCGTTTGGGGGTATTGGGGCAAGACTTGGTCCTGACCCGATGGGCGCGAAAGTACCGAGCGTTTTTGAAGATGGTCCTGCCAAACGGGCTGGGCTGAAGCAGAACGACTTGATCACGCACGTTGATGGAAAGCCGATTAACGGTATGCCGGTTGATGAAGTCGTGCAGATCGTTCGGGGAGAGATCGGAACTGTGGTGACCTTGACAGTGGTGCGAACGGGCACGGAAAAGCCGCTTACCATTCGAATAACTCGCGGACAGGTGATCGCCCCGACGGTCGAGGGTCAAGTGCTGCCAGGGACAGAGATTGGCTATATGTCGATCAGCATGTTCTCGGAGCCCACAAGCGCGCAGTTCAATACTGTGCTGAGCAAGCTTGAACGATCTAATATTAAGGGTTTGGTCGTGGATGTACGAGATAATCCGGGCGGACTCCTCGAGAGTGTGCGTGCGATCCTTTCCAACTTCATCAGCAGCAAGCCTGTGGTTACGGTGCGAATGCGCGGTGGCGGCGAAGAGCTTGTGCGCAGCTTCAGCGGTCAGGCGCATACGATTCGCTATCCGATCGTTGTGCTGATCAACGAAGACTCGGCAAGCGCCGCTGAGATTTTCGCAGGTGTGTTGCGAGACTATCGGCTCGGCACGCTTGTTGGCGAGCACACATACGGCAAAGCCTCGGTGCAAAATGTCTTCCCGCTTGCTGATGGTTCCAGTGCGAAAGTCACCATCGCGAAATACATCCTTCCCGGCAAAGCCGAGATCGCACGGAAGCTCGACGAGGATGGGCAGTACATCTCGGGTGGATTACAGCCCGATTATGAAGTGCCGTTGGATCTCAAGCTGAATCCCACCTATGGCAACCTCAAAACCGACAGCCAGTTGCAGAAGGCGGTTGATGTCATCCAAAAGCGACTAGGTGGAGTGTCGGTTTTTCGTAATAGCGCCGAGGTGCTTGAGCCAACCACGCGGGTGGCTTAGAAACTCGCTACACTTCTGACACAAAGCAAAAAGCGGCTCCACGATACTCGTGGAGCCGCCTTTCCTAATTCGATATGCGGGTTAGCTCTTGCAGCCGCAGCTTCCGCAACCACCAGCGGCAGCGCCTTCGGAATCTTCGGTCTTGAAGGATGAACCACAGCCACAGCTCGACACAGCGTTTGGATTCTCAATCTTGAATCCACCGCCAAGCTGCTCGTCGACGTAGTCCACCGACGCACCGTCCATATAGTTCAGGCTTAGGGCGTCAATAAAGATTTTGATGCCGTCCTGCTCGAAGACTTGATCTTCGGCATCGGGCGTCTCGGAATCGAGCGCCATGCCATAGCTCAGTCCTGAGCAGCCGCCACCGGCCACCCAAACTCGCAAAGCTGCGTCAGTTTTTTCCTGGGTCGAGATAAGATCTTTCAGTTCTGTAACGGCACGGGGGGTCAGTGTTATCGCCAATTATTCAAGCTCCTTACTATTGCCTTCAATAGGGTTATACGGCTAATTTTGTCACATCGCCCCGTTACTCAGCCAAAAACAGGCAAGAAGACAGAAAAAAAGCAAGGCAGATACGCCGATATGAACCAACGTAGAGAAGAATATGTCGTCCTCCGAAATCGTTGATGCTGTTGCTACCGATGGCAAGACGCGCCTGCTTCAGGCTGCGTCGCAGCTTTTCGGCAAGCAGTCGTATGCGCAGGTTTCGGTAGCGGAGATTTTGGGGATTGCGGGGCTTAAGCCACCCTCCCTTTACTATCACTTCAAGGACAAAGAAGATCTGTATATTGCATGGGCGGAGATTGCCTTTACGGAGCTTGGACAAGACCTGCAGGACTCTCTTCATGCTCAGAGTGATCCATATCTTATGCTGCGGTCGATGGCGAGGACTCTTTCCCAAACCCACCGGATAGACATCCTCACAACGCTTCGTGACCAGCAACTAATGGAGTCTGCACAGGGACGGGAAAAGATCGTTCAGCTCTACCTTGAGAACGTTTTTGAGCCGGTATGCCAAGGGCTGCTTAAGGCAAGCCAGAACGGTGTAATCCATCCTGAACCGATTGGCAGAAACGCGACTTTGTTCATCGTCGGTGCGCTCTCGCTTAACCCCCAACTTGGCCTTCCAGGCACTCCGACGACAGAAGACTCGACCTGGTGGGTGCAGAAGTTCATCCGCGCCAATGCCTAAGGAACCCGCGTGAAGGGCATCCGATATGCCAAAATTAGGCGTATTCCAGGAGAGTTGAAGAGTTGCCTTACATCGTCACAGAACCCTGCATCGGCGTAAAGGACAAGTCCTGCATGGACGTTTGTCCCGTGAACTGCATTTATGAAGGACCGGATATGGTCTACATTCACCCCGATGAGTGCATCGACTGTGGTCTTTGCGAACCGGAATGCCCGGTGAACGCCATCTTTGTGGATACCGATGTGCCCTCCCAGTGGCGCGACTACATCGAAAAGAACCGTCAGAAGTCGCAAGAGCTGACGGGCGGTTAGGCCGCTTCCATCAGCGACTCGACGAACTGGTTCCACCGTGCCTGGTTAAGCCGATCCAACGGGCCAAGCTTTAGGCCAGATCGAAACGGCAAATCCCCTTCGCCCAAAGAGCGGCAGTAGCGCACCTCCGCCTCGCAGTCAACCCTAGCCGCCCCTTCATCCATTCTCATTTGAATGGTTGCACCACGTGTCAGCGGTAATTTTGTGAGAATCCCAACTCCGCTCGGCGAGACGTCCACGACTTGAAACTCCATTTTGAAGCCCCCGGCGTCGAGCTCACCCAGTACGAGATCGGTCTTGAGCCGCAGTTCCTCTATCGCGGTGACGCACTTCACTTCGGTGGTAAAGGCGATCGTAGAGCTCTGCCCTCGGGAAGACAATACTTTCCCTGTGAACTGCCCCGTAACCTTGTCTCCGAAAGCCTGCACAAAAACGGCGTCCTCGGCGTCAAGTATGTTCTCCCCGTTGAGTCGAATAACGACCTCGTACTTTGAGACCATCGTCACCCAACCCGACAGAAGCTTATAATCCTTCAGCCTTTGTAGCCGCGCTCTGGTTCTAAGAAAACTGGAAGCTTCCATGCTTTATCCCCTTCATTTGCATTTCAAGTCTTTATGCCGCCCTTGGCATGAGCCGTCGCCACTTGGCTTCGTCGATCCGGCTCATCTCTGCGAACTGAATTCCTGTCCTAAAAGTCTGTAGGTTTCGAGGGTCGGGGCGGCTGTATCGAATTTCACCTTCCGCCGAAATCACGCCGTATTCCGAAAAGATCTCGACTGTGCATTTAGCGCCTGGTTCGAATTTTTCGCCGCTTAGAAATCCGATGCCCTCATACGCAACATCTGCGACCATGACTTCGATAGGAGATTGATCCTCGATGGTGATCGTCGCGCATGTGGTGGTCACAAGCCTGCGCACAGATTCGGTTGCCCGTGAATAGCGAATCTGGCTCGTAATCTCAAAGTCAAAGTCCATCTCGGTGACAGACATCACCTGCGCGTTAGTGCCCTCCACAAAGACAAACTCTGCATTCTTGACCATATCGATGGAATCTACAGCACGCAGCCGAGCCGTAAAAATCGCCATCGCATTAGCGCCAAAAATCTGAAACAGGAACTCTTGTCCTGGTGTAAGCACTACGTCCGTAGAACTCTGGACGACAATGTTGTTGCCCATAAAGTTCTGCACCCAGCCGGTAAAGAATCGACAATCGCCGAGCCTTTGATACCGAGTGCGGACTCCATTAAAATCTCGCGGTGAACTAGCAGCCATAACTTATCAATTGACGCTTAGCGTCTAACCTTAATAAATCGGTATTTCGATGCAGACAACCCATCTGGAATCTCCAGATTCATACTCGTTCGGACTCAAATCCGGTAATTTTACGTAGGTGAGAACTCCTCAGTTTTTTGTCCCTTTGGTTGCCCTCTCCTTTGGATGTGCTGCGCATGGATCCGATTACGACGTCATCCATACCCGCAACCATCGGCTTTACTCCCTTCCCTTCTATCGAACGCCCGTGCCCAGCAAGGTCTTAGAGCTGAGAAAGACCGAATGGTCGTTTGCATACACGAATGCAAACGACTTTCGCGAGCTCATCATGTCCTCGGGAAAGTTCTCCATCGAAGATGCAGAAACACAGGTGCTGCAGATGAGCTATCGGCGTGGGCTTGGCAAGGGGTGGGATGTCTCGCTCTCGCTGCCTTACCTCAGCCGGGGCGGTGGGTTCATGGACCCGATGATCGACTGGTGGCATGAGAACTTTCTGCAGTGGTCCGATCCATTTCGAAACAAACGACCCTTTGGAAGATCTGTCGTTCGATTTACCGACTCTCGAATCTTTGGCTCGGGTTCGGGGATAGGCGATGTGTCGGCGACTTTCCAGAAAGAGCTGCCAAACGGGATGGTTGCCAGTATAGGATTCAAGGCTCCGACCGGTGAGGCTGACAAACTTTTTGGGAGTGGAGCTTGGGATGCGGGAATTGCTCTGGCAAAGCGGTGGACCTTACCGCGCAAGTGGACCGCCACCGCTCAGCTTGGAGTGGATTATCAAGGAGTTTCGGACGAGCTGAGTCCGGCCCGTCGATTGGTTCACCAAGAGCTTCTGAGCTTTGGCTATCATGCCAATACTCGGGATACTTACGTCCTCCAATGGCAAGGCGAAGCGTCGGCGCTAGAGCTAGGGGTATCGCGCTCTGACCAGACTCAGCGAACGCTGACTTTTGGGATTCGCAGACGAATGTCCGAGGTCGAGGATTTAGAGATGTTCTTTACAGAAGATCGCGATCTGTTGAACGGCGGCGCTCCCCAAATCGTTAGCATCGGGCCGGATTTTACGTTTGGAATTCGCTGGGCTAAGAGGTTCTGAAATAAGAAGAGCCTGAGCATTTGCTCAGGCTCTTTCTCAAAACTTTGTTCCTAAAAACTACTCTGCTTGTTCTGGGTAAACACTGATTCGGCGCTTGTCCCTTGGGCCCTCAAACTTCACCTGACCAGCAATCGTGGCGAACAGGGTGTGATCCTTGCCCATGCCGACGTTTGTGCCGGGGTGGAATTGGGTGCCGCGCTGGCGAATGATGATGGTGCCAGACTTGACGATCTCACCGCCGTACTTTTTGACGCCGAGGCGCTGCGAGTTTGAATCGCGACCGTTTCTTGTTGAACCTTGACCTTTTTTATGTGCCATCGTTAGCTCCCTGCAACGATCTCCGTAACACGGATGTGCGTCTGCGGCTGGCGGTGTCCCCAGCGCTTTCGCTCGTTCTTTTTGGCCTTATAGTTAAAGGCGTTAATCTTCTTTGCCTTTCCGTGGCGAATGATCTCACATCGAACTCGGGCACCCTTCACGTAGGGAGAACCCAGCTTGACATCACCGCCGTCGCAAACGGCCAGAACATCAGCGAGTTCAAGCTTTGCGCCGACCTCGCCTTCAAGCTTTTCGACGATCAGAACTTCGCCTTTTTCAGCGCGGAACTGCTTTCCACCAGTCTGGACGATTACGTACATTTCGAAACCTCTAACACCCTGCGGGCGCGAACGTAAATAATGGCACAAGCAACCTTCCTCCGTCAATGAGGTCATAGGCTCAGCTCAGTTGGGGGCGGAGAAAGGGGACCAAAGACCAGGAGTATTTGCGATTTTGGATTCTGGGAGAAGGGAGTGATCGTGATTCGTGATTCGTGATCCGTAATCCGTGACCTCCAAACTACAATCTCCTATCTACAATCTCCTATCTCCTATCTCCTATCTCCTATCTCCTATCTACAATCTACAATCTACAATCTCCAATCTCCAATCCCCTAGGCCGCGTCCTCCATTCGAGCAACGATGGCTACAATCTCCGGGTCATATTTGCCAGGCGGCTCCAGGAGCGATTTTCCGCTATCTTCAACAAGGGCGTTGCACACGGACAAAACTCGCGAGAGCAACGGCACTCGGTTCCCTGCCTGACCCAAGGGACCTCGCCCGTCGTATCTTTCTTCGAGAGCCTGAAGGCTAGGGAGAAGCGCACGAAGTTCAGGCGCGGTTTCGAGTTTCTCCAACATGCCTGTTCGTGTGCTCTTTTTGGCGCGGCGATAAACGTCCTGCAGCATGGCAAGGCCACGTAGCATCTGCCTCTGAGACTTGGTGAGTCCAAGCGAGACTTCGAGCAGGTGCATATGAACTTCCAGCTTGTCCAGCTTCTCCTCGACCTTCTTTCTTGACTTGGCCGTGACGAACTTCCAGAGACTCGACACGTCAAAATCGTCGGTCTGGACTTCGCCAAGCTCACCTTCAAAAACCACGATTCGGTTTCTGCCGGTTCTTTTGGCCTCAAAGAGCGCTTGGTCGGCAGCGCGCAATAGGTTGACCCCGTCCTGGGCGGACTCGGGGTAAACGGCTAAACCCATGCTTGCCGTGACATGGCGCATCCTTCCGGTTCTCGTAATGAACGGCACGCTTTCGATGCGCTTTCGGACTCGCTCCGCGACGATCAGCGCGGCTTCGGCATTTGAGCCTGGAAGTACCAAAGTGAATTCCTCGCCTCCATAGCGCGCACAAAGGTCGTAAGGACGCAACGCGGCTTTGAGGGTGTCGGCAACCATCTTCAGAACGGTGTCGCCGGCTTCGTGGCCCTCCTCCTCATTGAAGCTGCGGAAATGATCGACGTCGATCATGACTGCGCTCAACTCTTGTCCAGTGCGCTGGGTCTCAGCGATCCGGCCTTTCAGAAACTCGTGCAGCGTTCGGTGGTTGGCAATGCCGGTTAGGGGGTCGTGGCTTGCCTGCTTTTCCAGCTTTTCGAAGAGCAGCGAGTTGTTCAGCGCAAGCGCCAGATGCTCTGCCATCACCTCAAATAGCTCAAGATTCTCAGGGAAGTTTGCCTCGCCTTCTCTTCCGATAAGTTCAAGAACTCCGATTAAAGTATCACCAATTTCCAGCGGGTGGACGCTCATTGGCCCGGGTTTGAGGTAGCAGAATTTCGCTTCAAGGTCAGCGGTGAGAAGGTGGTCGGCTACGTTTGGAATGCTAAATCCTTGCTTACTCATCGCGACCAATTCGGCGATGCAAGTGCCACCGCCGCGCAAATCAAGCGATTGCAATGCGCTGGTTCCTGAGCGGTTTGCGCCTGTGCTTGCGGTGAGGGACAAGGTTTGCGTCTCGTGGTTTGCAACCCAGAGCAGCACAGCAGCAAGCTCTGTTGCAGATGTGATCTCGTGGACAGCGGCTATCGCCAATGGTGTGAGCTGCTGGTTCATGCTGAGGACGCGTCCGAGCCTCTTGAGCGCCTCGGCTTCTCGTGAGCTTTTTGAGGCTTGCCTTCGTGCACTGCGTTCTTCGTTTGCGTTGGTGACGAGCACAACCAAATCGGTCGCAGATCGTGGATCGATTCCCCCTACATGAAAACGCATTCCATCGAGGTACAACGAGCCGCTCACGCCATCCATCGCTGCCTTTACGAGGGCACCAATATCGGTGTAAAGAACGTTATCGGTTCCTTTGAAGAATCGTACACGACGTGCAAGCCCCCACACTGCCCTCGGATAGCCAAGGAGATCGATGACGGCAACGCCGACCGAATCTGGATCGAGACTTGAAATGAGCCCAGGCTCGGGCAAGTCAAGCAGCAGCGAGCCACCGTCCTGTAGGGGCAAGTACACTGGAAATCCGGTGTCAAACTCCCCTTTGCGATCCTGGACGGTGTGAACACCAAAATGATGCAGTAGCTCGATCAGCTTTTGAAATTGCGAAGATTCGGACAACTTATTCGGATTATCGGCTCAAAATAGGCTCAACCCGTACCTGGTATTCCCGCTGTTTTCCCCATTTTCGGGTAGACCCTCCACAGCGTCAGGAGCGAACTTTCGAGAATCGAACGAACGTATCGGCTCCGAACCCGTCTAACAGTTGTCAAAACCATGTCAGAAAGCACTCCTATTCGTTCCTCAAGATTTAGGCTGTTTGGCCTGCTGGTCCTGGTGATCGGGCTATCCCACATCCTTGTCTCGTGCGGTGGCTCCGGTGGCGGGCAGAGCCCCAGCTTGGCTTATCGATCCGACTGGACAAATCGAAGTCGGGCCGTTACGGGCCTTTCACAGAGGATTGCCCTTTACAATTTGAACGGCGTTTTGGTCTCCACTTCGGTGATGAATCAGGACGAAAACGGACTCCAAGCAACCGATATCCAGGTGGCGTCATCAGGCTCTTATCGCCTTCTGATCGAGCTGTTCTCTCAGAGAGACTTAGCGGGTGTCAAGACGGGTGTCATCGATACGTTGGTGAACATCCAGGGCAAAACGCAGTTCCTTTCGGCTGTTGGTGAGGACCCGACGAGCGTTAAAGTTTCGCCCTCAAATGCGAACCTGACAGTCCAGCAAAGTCGGCAGTTCTATGCCTGCGGTTACAACGGATCGAATCGAGCCGTCTTTACGGAACCCGGCAGTATGACGTGGACAACCCTCGGTGGTGTGGCCTCTGTTAACACAACCGGTCTGGTTTTGGGGACTTCGCAAGGCGATGGAAGCGTTCGCGCTCAGCATTTGGCGACGAGCACTCAGGGCAGCGGGCTCCTGCATGTGAACCCGTTCACAACAACAACCACCAAGTGGACCATTCTTGTTTTCATCAACGCGGCAAACGACCTCGCCCCATTCAGCACGCTCAACGTGAATCAGATGGAGAAGGTCGCAAGCAATCCCGACGTTCGCTTTGTTCTGCAATGGAAGCAATCGACAAATGCGTGGCCGTCGTCCACGTTTAACGGCACACGTCGGTACCTGGTGAAGCCGGACCTCTCGAACCAGATTGCCAGTGAACTGATTCAGGACATGGGGACCGACGTGGACATGGGGCAAGCGAGTACCCTCCTCAACTTCATCAACTGGGGCAAGACGTTCTATCCTGCTGACCGCTATTGCCTGATCATTTGGAATCACGGAAGCGGATGGAAACGGACACCGGCTTTATCCCGCGCGGTGAGCTTCGACGACGAGACGGGCAATGCCATTCAGACTTGGGAACTGTCGCAATCCATTGGCAACAATGTGCTCGACATCGTTGCCTGGGATGCGAGCCTTATGCAGATGATGGAGGTCGCTTTTGAGATCAAGGATCGGGCTCAGTATGTTGTGGGCAGCGAGGAGAGTCCCCCTGGTGAGGGCTATCCCTACGATGCGATCTTTGCTCAATTCCGAGACAATCCAGACGCCTCGACAAGGCAACTTACCAAAGCCTTCGTGGACGGGATGCTTAATAATCCGTCCTATGTGAATCGGAAGATCACACAAAGCTCCATCGAGACGGCGAAGCTTGGTGACCTTGCCACGGCTTTGGATGGCCTTGCCGCGCAGTTGATTGCGAATGAAGGCACGATCGGCACACAAATCCAGAACATTCGGAGCACCGCTCAGGCCTATAGCCCGACGTCATTCCGTGTGTTCAGGGACATCGGTCATCTGTGTGACCTTATCAACGCGCAGATCGCCATCCCTTCGGTTCAGAACGCTGCACTCAATGTGAAGGCGAAGCTACAAGCGGCGTTGGCTTGGGAAGGGCATAACATCAACTCGCCGAATAGTCAGGGCCTCTCTATCGACTTTTCGTCTTCGTCGCTGTTCAACACACTTCAGTCCGATTACGCTCAATTGCTGTTTGCTCAAACAACGCTCTGGGATGATTGGCTTCAAGTGGCTCCATAGCTGTAAAAAAAGGGCCGACTGGCGAGGTCGGCCCGTAGGGCTGGAGGGTGTGGAGGATTAAGTCGATCAAGTCCTCTCTGGCTTTCTTTGGTCTGTTTAATTCATCGACGTTGTTGTTCTTCCGCGTTCTAACGTGCGGCCAGTCAGGCTGAAGTACCAGGGTCATCGTTTGCGCGCAAAAGCGGGTCGAATTACCGCCAAAAAAGTTGCCAGGTATCGGTAACCTGTCGCTGCCTATGCGTGTTACCGAGCTGAATCAGGGCTGGCTGTTCAGAACAAAGGATGCTGGACCTGGATATTACAGGCCACACCATCCCGATAATCTTTGGCGCGACGCAGTTGTTCCTGGACATGTCCATCTTGACCTTGTTCGGCAAGGAATGATCGTGGATCCGTTTATCGGCGAAGCGGAAGCGGGTTGCCAGTGGGTCGATCAAGCGAATTGGTCTTACCGGACAACTTTCGAATGGTCGCCAGACCCGACAAAGCCGAATCGCAAGCTGCTCTTTGAGGGTCTTGATACCGTTTGCAAAATCTACCTTAACGACGACCTGATTGCCGCGCACGACAACATGTTTGTGCCGCTTGAGGTTGATGTTTCGGCGGCCTTGCGCGAGGGCGATAATGTCCTTCAGGTCGAGTTCGAATCGGCTGTACGGGTGGGCGATGAGCGCAGGAGCGCCTACTTCCAGAAAGAGGGGCTGCGGCACGACACCACCTTCTTCGACGAGCGAGCGTTTGTACGAAAAGTCCAATGTATGTCCGGTTGGGATTGGGGGCCAAGGCTGGTTTCTTGCGGGATTTGGAAGCCGGTTAAGCTCTTGGAGTATTCAGAGCGGGTTACGGAGTTTCGAGTTCAGCAGGAACAACTTGCCGATGGCAAGTTTAGGATTTGGACAACTACTCAGATTGAAGGGGAGGCTTCTTACACCACGCAACTTTCTGGATTCGGCGTGTTCACAGGAGACTTGGACGTTATCCTCGACGACCCGATCCTTTGGCAGCCGAACGGATACGGAGAACCGCACCTCTATGAAGTTTCCGTCTCGCTTGGGAAGGATCATGCCATGACTCGAAAAATAGGTTTGCGCACGATCGAACTTAGACGCGAGCCCGACCGTTTTGGTGAGTCCTTCACATTTGTTGTGAACGGTCAAGAGATTTGGGCAAGAGGGGCAAACTGGATTCCGAATGACGCCTTCCCTTCTCGCATTTCCGCTGGCGATTACGAGTCACAGGTGAAGGCTTGTTCACAGTTGAACATGAACATGCTGCGCGTTTGGGGAGGGGGTCTGTACGAGTCGGAGGCGTTCTATGATGCCTGTGATGCGAACGGCATCCTTGTGTGGCAAGACTTTCCTTTCGCTTGCAGCTACTACCCGGATAACAAGGAGTTTCAAGAAACGCTACGGGTTGAGGCTAGCTATCAGATATGCCGACTGCGCGACCGCACTTGTCTCGCGCTTTGGTGCGGCAACAATGAGAACGAGTGGATGTGGCAAACCCGTTGGGGTGACGACGATAAGATCCCGCCGCGCTACTACGGTCAGGCGCTTTATGAAGACCTGCTTCCCTCACTGATTGCTCAATTTGCGCCTGGACAGCCATACATTCCGACGAGCCCGACAGGGCAGAATCCGTCTGACGAGAAAGGCACCGTGAATGACGGAAGCCATGGGGACCAGCATTATTGGGATGCGTGGCACGGGCGTGGCGATTGGAAATATTACGGCGATTCTACTGCGCGCTTTAGTTCGGAATTCGGTTTTGCCAGCTCCTGTTCAGCGAAAGCCTGGAAGATCGCTGGCGTGGACGTTGAGGAGACCTCGCCTGACCATCCTGCGGTACGTTGGCACGACCGTACTCGTAAGCCTTGGGAGACTTTCAAGGGCTTTGTAGAGCTTCACTACCCTACTTCGGACACTCTCAAGGAATGGATTCATACCAGCCAGCTCAATCAGCGCGACGCCTTGCGCTTTGCGATTGAGCACTATAGAAGGTCCGAATTCTGTAAAGGGACTTTGAT
Organism: Fimbriimonadaceae bacterium; assembly: GCA_019638775.1. Taxonomy (NCBI): domain Bacteria; kingdom Bacillati; phylum Armatimonadota; class Fimbriimonadia; order Fimbriimonadales; family Fimbriimonadaceae; species Fimbriimonadaceae bacterium. Next base: position 115,126 of record JAHBTD010000004.1, read on the forward strand.
CTGGCAATTCAACGACTGTTGGCCGGTTCAAAGCTGGGCGGTGCAGGACTACGCACGCGAAATGAAGCTTGCGGGCTGGGAGCTGCAAAGGCTATACGCGCCGATATTGATTGCCGCTGAAATGGCGGAAAGTCTGTGCCGCTTCTTTGTGATTAACGATAGCCAAGAAACGGTTCATGACACACTGTCGGTTGAAGTTCTGTGCATCGCAGATTCACAGGTGATACAAAAGAGCGAATCAGCATTTAAGCTTGGACCCAATAGAAGAGATTGCGTGTATGAACTCGATCTGTCCGGATGGGATGTGGCGGCTGTTGCGATTCGCGCTTCCTTGTCGCACGCAGGGGTCGGGGAGCGCTGGTCGCTTTGTGCAGAACCGAAAGATATCGACTGGCCTAGTCGTACGGGTGCAGAAATCTTTAACGAGTTAAGGCCTTGAGGGGAGATCACCGAGGATTCTGGAGCCGGATAGGAGACTCGAACTCCTGACCATCCGCTTACAAGGCGGGCGCTCTACCACTGAGCTAATCCGGCTTTCGGGGTTGTTATTTTAGCCTACGAGTTATACCCGAGACGGAATTTTTGATGGACCAAAAGTAGGAAGAGACGGGACCAGCCCGTCTCTAAAATCTCCTTGTAGCGTTGAGTTACTTAGCACGTGGCTTGCGATGTCGTCGCTTTGCCAACCGTGGTGTACCGTCCTTGTCGATAACAAGTTTGTAACCCGTGGGAATGTGCTTGAGGGCATCTGAAAGCTCCTTGGGCACATCGGCTTGTGCGCGCCGTCGGCCTCGTCGCTTGCCCGGATTCAGGGCATTAAAGGCCTCGGTGGCATCTTCCTTCGGGGACATGGCTTCGAGGGCACCGTTGGTGACCTTGAATAGCTCCGAAGTAGCTGTAAACGAAAGGAAGATGTGACTTCCGTTGCTGAGAATTCGGACAGATGTTGGGAGGGTGTATTTCTTGACCCCGACTCTTACAGAAAGTAATCCCTCTTTCACCTGTGCTTTGAACTTCAGCGAGTTCTTGACATTCTGGACTGTTTTGCTCATGACGTTCTCCTAAACGTGAAGTTTATTAAACCCCATTTGTTATGACGAATGCTTTGTACAGATCGTAGCGGTCTGCACAAAAAGTCTATAAGAGTATGCCAATGTTGTCAATAAGTCTGGTGCTTCCGATCTTGGCTGCAACGATGAGTCGGGCCGATCCCTTAAGTACCGATACCGGTTCCAATAACTTCTCATCAACCAGTGCGATGTAGTCCACATCAAATCCTGATTCCACGAGGCTTTGCCTCGCTTCCTCTATAATCACATCGGATTCAGGTACCGAGGCAACGCCATCAAGCAACTTCGCTTTGACGGAGTGAAGTGTTCGATACAATAATGGTGCGATGATTCTTTCTTGCGGCGTCAGATATGCATTTCTACTTGACTTTGCAAGACCATCGGGCTCGCGCACGGTTTCGACAAATCTTAGCGCGATTCCAAGGTGTAAACCATGCACAAGCCTGTCGATGACCGCGCATTGCTGAAAATCTTTCAGCCCGAAATATGCAATGTTTGGCTTAACAATGTTGAACAATATTGCTACAATAGTCGCAACACCATCAAAATGCCCAGGGCGCGACTTCCCATCCCATAGTTGGGACACTCCACCTATTGATATTGATATATTGTTGTACGGGTAGATTGTTTCTACTGTGGGAACAAACACGACGTCTACTCCCGCACTTTCGCACATCCTAAGATCACGCTCTTCATCACGAGGATAATTTGCATAATCTTCTTTGGGTCCAAACTGTTTAGGATTGACAAAGATTGAAACTGCCGTCTGATCGCATTCCCGAACGGACTCGGCTATTAGCGCCATGTGGCCTTCATGAAGCGACCCCATAGTTGGGACAAAGCCGATCGTTTGGGTGCTGTCTAGTGTGATCTCATTTGGATGGCGTGCGATTCTCATAGACTTATGTCAGCTAATCGCGCGTTCCTTTCGAATACGCCTCAATCGCCTCTTTAAAGATGGTCCAGCCTTCGGCGTGGCGCTTTGCATGCTTTAGATGAAGTTCAGTTAATCCAACGACATCGTGAAATACCTGGATTTGACCATCACAATGGGGTCCCGCGCCAATGCCAATTGTTGGGATATGCAACCGCTTTGTGATCTCCGCCGATAGCTCTACAGGGATCAATTCAAGGACGATCGCGAATGCCCCGGCCTGCTCGATCGCAAGCGCTTCGCTCATGACTCGCTCTCCATCGTCCCCCTTCCCCTGAATTCTGTGTCCACCAAAGCTGTGATAGGATTGTGGGGTCATGCCGACATGCCCCATGCAGGGGATTCCAGCCTTCACGATGGCCTTTATCTCATCTATATATGCTCCTTCAAGCTTGACACCTTCGGCACCAATCTTCATTAAAGCCACTGCCGAATCGACAGCATCGGCTATGCCGATTTGGTAGGAGCCGAAGGGCATGTCCGCAATAAGAAGGGCGTTCTTGACGCCGCGAGCGGTGGCTTCGGTGTGATGAAGCATGTGCTCCATCGTTACCGGAAGCGTGTTCTTAAAACCTAGAGATACGTTGCCTACACTGTCACCGACAAGGACAATATCGACGCCAGCTTGGTCGGCGATGGCTCCGGTAGGAGCATCGTAAGCGGTGATGCTCACGATTTTTCTCCCCTGGGCCTTCATAGCCCTCACTGCCGGAGCGGTGATCTTTGAGGACATATTGGCCCGGATTGTACCGTCCAATCTTCATCAGTGGCTTGGTCGCGATGCTTAGCTCAAAGCCGATAGGACTTCTGCGGCATGGCCTTCGATCTTCACTTGGCGCCAAACTTTCTCGATCACACCCTTCTCATCGAGAAGATAAGTGGTCCGTTCAATGCCCATATACTTCTTGCCATAAAGCGTCTTTTTAACCCAGATCCCCAAAGTGTCGCAAAGGAATTTATCGGTATCGGCGAGGAGTGGAAAGTTGAGTTCGAACTTGTCGGCGAACTTCCTGTGCTTCTTGACGGGGTCGGGGCTCACGCCATAGACCTTGGCACCCGAGAACTCGGGAAGGAGATCGCGGAATTCGCATGCTTCGGTGGTGCACCCCGCAGTATCGTCCTTTGGGTAGAAGTACACGATGGTCTTGGAGCCGTACAGATCGTTCTTCGTCCAAGTTTTTCCATCCTGATCTTGGAGGACAAAGTCGGGAAAGGGGGAGCCAACGTCGATCATATCTCTACACAGACTACTTGAAAGTCGTCTTTGTGAACCGGGCACGCATGCAAACTCGGGCTACGACTTCCCTGCTGCGTCCATCATCATCGCCTGCATCAAATCTACACGCAGGACCACTCCGCTTAAACGGTTGTCTTCGACGACGGGCAGAATCGTGAGTCCGCTCATTAGCATACGGTGAAAAGCGTCGCCTATCTCAGTATCGGAGCTCATCACTGTTGGCTCCTTGGTGGCGTAAACGAGCGCAGGGTCCTCCGACATGGAGGTCATGCTGTCCTTCATCTGAACGGCACGGCAAACATCACCCTCTGTTATCACCCCAATGGGGGCGTGATCGTCGTCAACGATGACCAGCGCGGGGAACTGATAGATATCCATTTTGTCGACGGCATCACGAATCGTGCTGTCGGCAGTGAGGTATGGGATATGGGCGTGGAGGACCTCGCGTAAGGTCATGTCGATAAGTCTACTCAGCAGATTGGCTTTCGCTTCGTTTGGAGCCGTATAATCCGGCTAATGCAGATCGATGTGGCAGTGATCGGGGGAACCGGCATCGGCGACCGCCTCTTGGAGTTGGGTGGTGAGGCTGTGCACATTCCGACCTCCAAGGGAATGATCCGAGGGCGATCCTTTGAACATAGCGGGCGTCGAGTATTGCTGCTATCACGACATTCGGCTGGGCACAAGGTGGCTCCCCACAACGTGAACTATCTTGGGATGTCTCTTGCCGTGCAACACCTCGGCGCAAAGTTCTGCTTTTCGACGGCTGCCACCGGGGGCTTGATCGACGATTGGCCCGTCGGCACTATGGCAGTGTGTTCCGATTTTATAGATGCTACAGGACGCAATCTTACACATTTTGACCGTGCTGTCGTCCATACCGATTTCACGGAGCCGTTCGGTTCTGGTGCTCGCGCCTCGCTGCTGAGGGCGGCTTCGGAGTTAGGTATTGACGTTCATGACACGTGCATCTATGTCAATGGGAATGGGCCGCGCTATGAGACGCCATACGAGATTCAGTTGTACCGGCGGATGGGTGGTCATGTAGTTGGCATGACCGCGGCATCCGAGGCGATTGCGATGCGAGAGCTTGGGATTGACTACGGATGTTTGACGGTTGTGACCAATCTTGCGGCAGGGTTAGCTGGCCAGCAGCTGAATCATGCTGAAGTCGTAGAAGAGATGACGAAGTCTGGGGAGACTGCGGTTAAGATTCTTCTTAAAGCCATTGAGAGGTTGCCAATCTGAAACTTGACGTCACTCGCCGAAGGTTTGCGATGCTGCTCGCCCTCACTCCGGGAATTGGGGGTCGGACGCTTGTTCGTATCCTTGCGCGCTGTGATCTCATGGGGCAAAGCCCGTACGAGTTCTTTGCCCTTTCTCCAGAAGCGCTCAAGGAGGACTATGGCCTGCCCAACAAACTTGCAGGGCAAGTCTCGGGCAGCATGGACCGCCTTGTCAGCGAACTCTCAGAGCTTGAACAAAAGCTAGAGAGCCTAGGTGTCCATCTTGTCACGGCAGCTGATGCGCACTTCCCTGCTCGGCTTGACGGAATTGACCTTGATCCACCTCCCGCGCTCTTCTTGTATGGCAATCAGAAGTTACTGGAGACGAAGACCTTTTGCATCCTTAGCTCTCGGAGCACCCCACCCAAGGGTTTGGAGATGATCGAAAAGTTGGCGGAACAGGGGGTCTTGAAAGGGGAAGTGTTGGTTTCTGGGCATGACCGGCCCGAGTATCAACGTTCGGCTGTTGTGCCTTTGAGGTGGGGTTCTCCAAGGATTCTGTGTTTGGACCGGGGTATGTTTGCCGCGCTGGGCGATGATCTATCCGTGGAGCCGTTCCGAACAGCGCGGCTGTGGCGTTTCCAATTTGACAAGAGTACCGATCTGGTTGTGTCTCCGTTCCGTCCGAATGCGGGCTTTGCGGGAGTGAATAACCAAGTACGGGATCGCTTGGTCGCGGCGCTGAGCGATCGAATGGATTTTGTTCTGGTCAATCCTGGCGGGAATATGGACAAGCTTGCTCGCGCTGGACTGAAAGCAGGACGTCAAGTCAGGGTTTCGGATTTGAGCCTTAAGTATCGGCAGTATCGGGAGTTAGGGGCGGAGGTGTTGGATTTTGGGATTTAGATTTTGGATTTTGGATTGAGGGAAGGTAGGCGTTGGCAAGTGGTTGACAGGTAGTCGCAAGTTGTTTGCAAGTTGTTTGCAGGTTGTTGGCAGGTGGTCGGCAGGTGGTCGGCAAGTGGTGGGAGCTGTGCTGCATAGAAACTTGCCAACAACTTGCCGACGTCTCCTAATGGCCCCCTCCCCTTGCAGACCCCAGCTTTTCGCGCCATAATCTGAAACCTGCGGAGTGGTGTCCGAGTGGTCGAAGGAGCGGGCCTGGAAAGCTCGTACTCGTGCAAACGGGTCGTGGGTTCGAATCCCACCTACTCCGCCAGAATCTTATGACCTTCGATCCGACCAACGAAGAACGCGCCCAGTGTATCGCCATCATTCGGCGAGTTGTCGAATACACACAAGCGGGCACCACGATCAAGCTCCCGGCTTACAACCCTGAAACGGCCCGTCCGAACGACCGCTTTGCCCTGCTGAGCGTTGGGTTTGAGGAGAACGACTTTCGCGGGCGTATGGGAGAGTTTGTGTATCAGTTTGAGGGCGAAGAGGACTTGCTGCACCTGATGGTGACCCGAGCTAACCTCACTTCATTAACTCCCGAAGAGGGACAAGCTGTGGCCTCGTTTGTACTAGACGGTGTGCCTCCCGCGCTGGTTTGGTTTAAGCCGGGGGAGCAGTCGCAGCATTTTTATGTCGGGCATGACGATGTTGTGGCGAATGTGAACGCCTAGTTGGCATTGGGACATTGAGTCCCTGCAAGGTCTTGTCGGCTCCCAAAGCATCGGACATTGAGAACAATGTCCCTCCAGAGATCGGGGCCGAATACTAAAAAGTACCCTCCGTTACGCAGTTACGGAGGGATGGTGAGGTCGTTATAGAGGGTTTGATGTGCGGTGCAAAAGACGCGCACACCAAAGCGCCGCACCCCACCCTTATTCTTCTTCGCCGTCGACCTCTTGATCTTCGATATCCAGATCACCGTCGTCGGCGTCCTGGACGATCCTTGAGATCGTGCGGACGGCATCGCCACCAGCAAGGTTGATGAGCTTCACGCCTTGGGCCACACGCCCAACCAGCCGAATCTCCTTAACCTTGATGCGGATGCCCTTACCGTTTGTGGTCATCACCAAAAGCTTGTCTTCGTCGTCCACAACCTCGGCGCCAACGATCTCACCCGTCTTTTCGGTGACGTTCATGGTGAGGATGCCGCTGCCTCCGCGGCCTTGTACACGGTATTCCTCAAGATCGGTCCGCTTGCCAAATCCGTTTTCGCCAACGACGAGCAGCGTAGTCTCAGGCCGAACGATGTTGGCGGACATAATCACATCTCCTGGTCGCAGGGTCATGGCACGAACGCCACCAGCGGCGCGTCCACGGCCTCGGGCCTGCGTCTCGTTAAATCGGATGGACTGTCCTCGCCGAGTGACCAAGATCACGTCCTGGTTGCCCTGCGTCTTTAGCACCCAGCCAAGCTCGTCGCCCTCTTCGATGTTGAACGCGCGGATGCCGTTTGCGCGGATGTTTTGGAAAGCCGCCATCTCGGTGCGCTTGATCTCACCCATGTGGGTGACCATCGTGAGGAAGCCTTCACCCTTGATGTCCTTCACGCTGACGGTTGCCGTCACTCTTTCGCCGCTGTCGATGGCGATGTAGTTGATGACCGGCATACCCTTGGCGTAGCGGCCCGATTCGGGGATGTCGTAAGCACGGAGCCGGAACACGCGTCCCTTGTCGGTGAAGAAAAGGATGAAGTGGTGGGTGTTCACCTGGAAGAGGTGCGCCGGTTCGTCGTCCTCTTTCTGGACGTTTTTCAGGCCCTTGCCTCCGCGCTTCTGCTGCCGGTAGGCGTCAATGCTCACACGCTTGATATAGCCGTCGCGTGAGATGGAAATGATCGCCTCTTCTTCGGGGATCAAGTCCTCTTCGGTGAATTCTCCAGCTTCGCGAGCGATGACCTTGGTTCGGCGGTCGTCGCCGTGTTTGTCTCGCAAGTGAATGATCTCGTCCTGCAAGACAGCCGTCAATCGCTCTTCATCGTTGAGAATGTCGAGGAGGTTTTGGACCTTGAGCAATGCGGCTTTGTAGTCGTTTTCGAGCTCTTGCTGTGATAGCCGTGTGAGTCGGCGAAGCTGCATCGCTAGGATCGCGTTCGCTTGCATCGGCGACATGTTGAACTCGCGAACGAGTCGGATTCGGGCAGTATTGGGGTCGTCCGAGGTTCGGATCAAAGCGATAATCTCATCGAGGAATCGACGAGCGATCTGGTAGCCCTCGTTGATGTGGACTTCTTCGAGCGCACGATAGAGTTCGTATCGCGTTCTTCGCGCGATAACGATTCGGCGGTGCTTGATGTACTCGTCAAGCAATCGCACAAGCGGGGCAACCCTTGGTGCGCTTTCAACGAGCGAAAGCATAATCGCGCCAAAAGTCGTTCTCAATGCGGTGTGCTTTAAGAGATAGTTGAGCGCCTTGTTCGGGTTCACATCACGCCGAATCTCAATCTCGATGCGCATACCGCGCTTGTCTGAGAAGTCATCAACGCGCAGGATGCCATCGAACTTTCGATCTTTTGCGATGAGAGCGATGGCCTTGATGAGGTTCTCTTTGTTGACTTGATAAGGCAGTTCGGTAACGACAATCAGCGACTTGCCCATGTCGCCTTGCTCAATCATCGTCTTGGCTTGCATGATAATGGAGCCGCGTCCCGTTTCGTAGGCCGAGCGGATTCCCTTGGAGCCCATGATGATGCCGTAGGTCGGGAAGTCCGGCCCGGGCATGATCTCCATCAGTTCCTCAAGCGAACACTCGGGGTTATCAATCCGGTGGAGGATCGCGCTGCAAACCTCGGTGAGGTTGTGCGGGGGCATGTTGGTTGCCATGCCGACGGCGATTCCGGAAGTTCCGTTGCAAAGCAGATTCGGGAATTTGCCGGGGAGTACGGTCGGCTCTTGAAGCGTGTTGGAATAGTTCGGGATCCAATCGACGGTTTCTCGGTCGAGGTCCTCAAGCATTTCCATCGCAAGGGGCATGAGCCGGCATTCTGTATATCGCATCGCAGCGGGGGAGTCGCCGTCGATGGAGCCAAAGTTGCCCTGCCCGTCGATCAGCGGATAGCGCATATTGAAAGGCTGTGCCAAACGTACGAGCGTTGGATAGATGATCGCCTCGCCGTGCGGGTGGTAGTCACCGGAGGTCTGTCCGCAGACCTTTGCGCACTTCTGATAGCCGCTGTCTGGCGCCAGGTTGAGCTGCCGCATCGCATAGAGGATGCGCCGCTGTACTGGCTTGAGTCCGTCTCGCACGTCCGGTAGGGCGCGAGCGATAATAACGGACATCGCATAGTTCACATACGAGCGCGATAACTCGTCGTCAATGTTGACGCTAAGAAGGTTCTGATCGTGTTCTGCCACCAGTCAATTTCCAGGACGCTTCGGGTTAGCTTTTTGAAGCGGGTAAGAAGCGGTTTTGAGTCCAAAAGTATACCTGGAAACGGTAGGTCGCACGAGCCTTTTGCCGACCTGTAAAGCCAGAATTTGAGAGTTCTCTACAGGAATATCTCTTTGGCGCGACAAAGCGCCAAAGATAGCCCGAAATTATTCGTCGATCCGGCGCGAATAGGGCGTGTATCGACGGGTCACTTCAAAGCCATGCTTGCCGTAGAATTCGGTCAGGGTGGTCCAGTCGATGATCGTCTTTCGGGCTCCTCGATCCTTCAATCCTTGAAGCGCCGATCCCAGCAAGGCACCCCCAAGTCCACTCCCGCGCTGCTCTGGAGCAATCCCAATCGGTCCAAGTGCGCCCCAATTCTCCCCAAGATCTATCCTCCAAACTCCACCCCCGATCGGCGAGTGGTGAGTCCAGTCCTGCGTCACAGCAAAGCCCTTGATCTTGCCCTCGACGAACAGACCGTAGACAAAATCGGCGCGGTTCTCCGCGTTGATCTTCCAGAGGGTGTCGGCCTTCCAGCGGCCCGGGAAAGTTGCTTCGAGAAAGGTAGACAGCTCGCCAAGATCTTCCATCGATAAGGGTCGAACCGATGTTCCCTTTTCGAGGGCCTTCAGGCAGGACGTAGGCGGACTGTAGTCGCTCAAGTCTCGCTCTAAATCGACGGCCTCACTCTCCGCTTGGAAGCCAGAGACCGTTAAAAATGAGTTCAGCGCCGCGCAGTCAGCCGGGCAACCGGGCCAAAAGTGGCGCACATCCTGACCGAAACTGACTTGATACAGCCCACGATTGAGGAGCATCTTTTTGGCGTGGGCAAACAGGTCAATCCCCACTGTCGGATCATCAAAGACGGCTGCGCTTAGATGGGCGACGTCGGGGTCTGGCCCCTTGTACAAGCAGGATGCGCTGCGCTTGACCACGATATAGCCGATCAATCTTCCGTCGTCATCGAGCTCGGCGACGGACGCCCCCGGATCGTAAAGTCCGGAATCGACAGTGTTCAACCGGATCAATTCCGGGCAGATCGCATACTTTGCCGGGTGGTTTCGATTCCAGAGTTCGGCGGCGGCTGTTGGATAAACGGTGTGGAAGGCTACGCGCATTCGGCTTCTCTTGCCGTTAATTGTCGCAGATGTTCGCTATAAAGTGTCAGGGCTTGCCGGGTCCTCATGATGCGGTCGATCGTATGGCCGTCGTCTGTGCGTAGGAATTCAGCGAGTGTCGGAGCAGCAAAGAGGGCCTCAAAGGCATCGCTGTAGGTGCCGTATGGGTCGGTGGACAGCACCACGTCCGCTGGGTCGTACTGTAGGTAAGCGACGATGAACTTTCTGAGGCCGGGATAGTTTGTCTGCATCCAAACTCGCAAGTCCTGATAGCGGGATTCTTGTTTTGTATCAGGTCCGTATTGGGCGGAATCACAGAGGAGCTCCACAAGCTGCTCGTATCGGCGGTAAAAAACGATCAACTCTTCGTGGCGCTCTTTCGCGGTCGGCAGCCGACGCGTCATGGCGAGGCTTTCGGCGGCTTGCTGCCGGTCGAGGAGTCGTGACCTGACGATATTCGGGATTCGCGCGACCCAATTCCAGGCGCCCTGGGCGCCTCTTGTAACGGAGCGTACGGCATCGATTCTCGTCATGTCTGCTTCTCCTTAACTTTCTGGACGTAGTTCATCCGCAGGTCGCGAATGAGGTTGTGTATCTCACGCTTGTCGTTCTCATCAAGTTTTGGCTCGATGAAGCTCGCGAGCTGCGTTGTAATGTCGATGGCGACCTTTGCTTCTTCAAAATCCGCTTGAACCTTGCCCGTCATCATGTCGGGCTGCAGGCCCAGTTTTTGCCAAGCCAGGGTGGCCATTTGTTCGGTCATGGCCATGATCACTGTGTAAACACTCAGCGGTTCGTGCGGGGATTGATTGCCTTCAGTCGACATTCACGGATACTGACGTAAGAGCCGCCGGAATCGATTTGTGGTTTTTCGGCAGTTTCTCCGCAATAACCGATCTTTGCCTCCGGGGTATCCTCTCGCAGTTCCTCCGTCGGCGATCCCGCGAGCCTAGGCGGTGTGGAACTCACCCCCGCAAAAGCGATTTACAGGATCAATATGTCCACGAACATTGAGAAGGTTATCATCATCGGCTCCGGGCCGGCAGGCTATACTGCCGCCCTTTACACCGCACGCGCAAATCTTGAACCGATTGTCTTTGCCGGTATTCAGCCGGGTGGGCAGCTGATGATCACCACCGACGTGGAGAATTATCCTGGGTTTCCCAACGGCATCATGGGTCCTGAGATGATGGAGCTTTTCCGCACCCAGGTGGAACGATTCGGCACTCGGGTGGAATATAAGCACGTTAGCCGTGTCGATTTTAGCGAACGCCCGTTTAAGGTGTATATCGAGGACGAAATGCACCTTGCTCAGACTGTCATTATCTCTACTGGAGCCGAAGCCAAATGGCTTGGGCTGGAGTCGGAGGTGACGTTCGGAGGCTACGGCGTGAGCGCCTGCGCTACCTGCGATGGCGCGTTTTTCCGAAACAAAGAGGTCATCGTGGTAGGTGGTGGAGATACAGCGATGGAGGAGGCCAACTACCTCACTCGGCATTGCTCAAAGGTCTATCTGGTGCACCGACGCAACGAGTTTCGGGCCAGCAAGATCATGCAGGACCGGGTCCTCAACAACCCAAAGATCGAGGTCATTTGGAATGCTGCGGTCGAGGAGATTTTGGGGCAGCACGAGCCGGTCAAGAAGGTCACTGGAGCACGCCTTAAGAGCACTGTAGATGACAAGACCTGGGAGATGCCCATCAGCGGTGTGTTCATCGCCATCGGGCATAAACCGAACTCAGACCTCGTGAAAGGCGTCCTCGATATGGACGAGCTTGGATATTTGATTACGGAACCACGCAGCACAAAAACGAACATCCCGGGAGTATTTGCCTGTGGGGACGTCGCCGACAGCATCTATAGGCAAGCCGTAACCGCTGCGGGGACCGGCTGCATGGCAGCCATTGACGCCGAGCGGTTCTTAGAAGCAGAAGGACACTAAATATGTTGCAATTAGCCGCAATCGCTCTCACCCTCGCAAGCACTTCTTTTAATGCTTCGCAAGATGCAGGGCGTATGATGCATCTAAAAGGGCCCGAGAATTCGTTCGAAAGGCTGCTCCTGAGCATCAATGACGAGCGGCTAGACCCTCCCAAGGTTTCCCCAAAGCATCAATGGATCTTTGAATGGGTGACGGCGGGTCTTGGTAGGCAGGCCGAGACCGACAACTACTATCTTCGTTTTCGCGTCTTTTGCCAGTTGCGCAAAGAGAACGACGACCCGGCGATGATGACGACGCGGCTGTTGCTGAGGCTGTGGGACTTCAACGTTCGGAAACTGGGCTTCGACCACGCCCCGATCTTCGATCAAGGCGCGATTCACGTCTATCTTTGCTATGGTGGCAAGCCGGGTGGAGAGCAGATGTTCACGGAGGACATCGAGGACAACATCCCCAAAAGGGTCAATACGATCTACATCTATTCCCTACCGACTTTTACCGTGCCGGTTGAGATGCTGCGCGAGGTTGCCCATGAGTATGGGCACGCGACGCTTCCTCCGGTCGGCGGCTTCAAAACACCGGAAGACTGGGCGAACGGCTATCTTGGCGAAAAGCTCTATATGCGCTGGATGCTAAAAGAGCTGCAGGCTAACCGCTTAAAGCCTGTCGATGCGATGAATGCAACCGCCAAAGACATAGAGGCATTTGTGAAGAGAGAGGTCGATCCGCTGATGGACGCCATCGCGCTCAAAGGGATTGATACCAACCTGATGCGAAGTGAAGGGCAGATCGGCATGGATGGCTATATGGGCCTGGCCTTGTACGCTGAGTCGTTGTTGCCGAGCAAGATTTTTGGGCGGTCGTTGGGGCTGAACGCATCGCTCAAGGCTGAGGATTATCCAGCCGCGATAGCCCTTGCCGTGGAGACACAGGTCGAAGCCGACAAGCGGCTGCTCCTGACCATTCCTGACCGCTACAAAGAGAAGGACGTGTGGGTTCCCACCGGAGAGAATGGACGGGTTGCCAACGCGACGATCCTTAAACGGGATAAGGGCTGGGCGTTGATCAAGCCGGGGATCGGTTCGATCAGCGTGTTGCCGCCGAAGGAGTAGCTCATAGCTGGGAGCTAATAGCTATGAGTGAGTAGCTTGGAGCGGGAGAAAACCGAGTACTGTTCGGTTCGCCGTTGTCGGCCTGCGGGTCCTCAGCCACTCACCCCAGTTGCTCCCTCGCAGCACCCAGCTCCAAGTCTCAGCTACTCACTCCTAGCTACTGACCCCCAGCTACTAGATCCCCTACACCTTCACGGACTTCCATCGTCCAATCTTCCACATCCAGATCGCCATTCCGCCTTGGACGGCTTGGGATGCGCTCATCGCCACCCACGCCCCAATGGCTCCGAGACCCAAGGGGAATGCCAGGATGTAAACCAATGGCAAACGCAAGAGCCATTGCCCAACTAAGGTGATCCACATCGGACGGACGGTATCGCCAGCTCCTTGCATCGCACCCGAGAAGACGATGGCATAGACAAACCAAATCTCAGTAACTGCCAGGGCTCGCAGCAAATAGGCGGCCTGGTTAGCCATCTCCTTACTGTGGACAATCATCGCCGATGTGATATTCGGGGCAAAGATAAAGATCGGGACACAGATGGCAAACGTCACCATCGCGGCATGATGTCCGGCAACCCAGCCGAGTCGTTCGGCACGGTCGGGGCGGCGCATCCCGAGGCTCTGCCCTACTAACGCCGCCGCAGCCATCGATAGGCCAAAACCAGGCATAAACATCGCCGATTCGATGGCAAACGCAGGGCGCATGGCGCCGACGGCGATTGCTCCAGCGGGGAGATTGCCGAGGATCGCCGTGAAAAGCGTGAATGAACCCGTTCTCAGGAGCGACATCGCGACCGAAGGATTCGCAATTCGGAGAATGCGTACCACCCAGTCTCGCTCGGGCATCTGAATCCGCCATGAAGCTCCCAAAGGTGTGCGGACCGTGTAGATGAGATAGGCGATTGCAGCTAGCCAAGCGCTGATCACCAAGGCCGTACTTGCTCCCATTAACCCCATGTTTGCGCCGGGGATGTGTATGCCAAGGAAGACCCCCGGAGGAAAGATCAACATGTAGTTGAGCAGGATGTGAAGAAAGATTTGAATGCCCGAAATCACCATCGGGCTCTTGGTATCGCCAATCCCTCGAAGCGCCCCTGCCAGGCACTGAATGACCATGAAGGCCGGGAGGCCGAAAGCGTAGGTGTGCAGGTAGCGTGACATCAGCTCCTGGGCTACTGCCGAATCGGGGGGCAAGAGGGCTGCCGCGATATGCCCGGAGAACGCGAGCGAAATCACCCCGATGATGAGACTTAGGATCAGGCCGACGCTCAGCACCTGCCGACAAGCCTTCTTATACTCTTCGGGGTTCTTTGCGCCAAAGGCTCGGCTTACGAGCGCAGTGCCGGGCATGGCAAGCGCCATGCACAGCGAGAAAAGGGTGAAGACGATGGGGGTCGCGCCACCGTAAGCCGTCAAAGCGGTTGGGGCCAGGTGTCCGATAAACGCGCTGTCGAGCAGTGCATTGACCGTCTGCATGAGATTAAGCGCAACGGCGGGCCAAGCAAGGGCCCAGACAATGCGTGCGGAATTCTCATGTTGGGGAGACGACTCTTTATGTTCGGGGGATGAGTCCGGCTCCAAGGTTGTTGCAGATTGCGACAAGGTTCAACAAAGACTACCCACGTTGTACAACGAGGGATAGGACGGGTAAACCTACGGGACAAGGAGTTGCAATTGCAGTACGAGATATCATTTCAGCCCGCGTTTTCTGTTGTAAGACTTTTGCTTGATATGGGTGAATCCATTCGAGCGGAAGCTGGCGCCATGGTTAGCATGTCGCCAACGATCACTCTTGATTCCAAAGCTCAAGGAGGGCTGGGGAAGGCCTTTGGCCGATTGCTTGGAGGAGAAAGTTTCTTTCAAACTTTCTTCCACGCCACCCATGGCCCCGGCGAGCTAGTGCTTGCTCCAGCTGCTATCGGGGATATCATGCCAATCCAATTGCAGGGAGAGGGCTGGATGGTCACAAGCGGTTCCTATCTTGCTGGAAGCCCCCATCTTGAGATTGAGACCCGAGCAAATGTGAAGGCGTTCTTCGCGGGAGAGGGACTTTTTATCATGCGCATCGCCGGGACAGGTCAGCTCTTTTTGAGTTCGTTTGGGGCGATTCGCCGCATCGATCTAGCCCACGGTGAAAGCTACATCGTAGACACGGGGCATATCGTTGCTTTTTCTGAAACGATGGGTTACCAAGTTCATGCGGCAACGAAGAGCTTGATCGGGTCGTTTACATCGGGCGAGGGTTATGTCGCAACGTTCAGTGGTCCCGGCACGCTCTTCACGCAGTCGCGATCTCCGCAATCGACAGGAGCTTGGCTCAGCCGCTTTATCCCAACAAGGTCGTAAGCCAGCTCGATTTCTGCGGTGACGTCTCAGGTCGACCGTGCACAATACTGATATGCGGTTATTGGTACTTGGAGGCACCGTTTTCCTGGGGCGTCACATTGTGGAGGCGGCTCTTGCTGACGGGCATGAAGTGACGCTTTTCCATCGAGGAGAGCGTGGTGGCGATCTATTTTCTGGGCAAGTGGAAAGGATTCTTGGGGACCGCACGAAGGACCTTGACCGACTTGCTGGGCAGAAGTGGGATATCGCGATCGATACCTGTGGGTACCTTCCTGGGGTTGTAAGGCAGTCGGCTGAAGCGCTTAAAGATAGCGTTGGGGCATACCTCTTCATCTCCACGATCAGCGTTTACGATGACCCCGAGCCCGGTTCGGATGAGGGCGCCGCGCTTGCCCCGATCAAAGATCCAAACGCGACCGAGGTGAATGGGGAGACTTACGGATATCTGAAGGTCTTGTGTGAGCAAGCTGTTCAAGAGGTTTATCCAGACCGATTCTTGCTTGTGAGGCCGGGCCTCATCGTGGGGCCGTGGGACCCGACCGACCGCTTCACCTATTGGCCCACTCGAATTGAGCGCGGCGAAAACGTCTTGGCGGCGGGGAAAGATCAGCCCACACAGTTTGTCGATGTTCGAGATTTAGCCGCTTACTGTGTTCAGCGTCTCTCGGCTCTTGCGGCGGGCAACCTGCAAGACCGAATCGTTCACGTTGTCGGCCCGCACGATTCAATCTCTATCGGTGAGGTCGTGGATACTTGCTGCGCCGAGCTAAGACCCGAGGCGAAGGTCTACTGGGTTACGGACGAATTCCTTGCTCAGCACGAGGTGAAGCCCTGGAGCGATCTACCGCTCTATGTTGGGAGCGAGGGGCTGGGGATGATGCAGCTAAACCACAGTCGGGCTATCAAAACAGGATTAACGTTCCGACCACTTGCCGAGACGGTCCGCGACACCGCAAATTGGGCAAGAGAGCACCGGGCTGAGGTTCCCCTGAAAGCGGGTCTTGCGGCTGACCGCGAGTTAGAGCTGTTGGAGCAGTGGTGGTCGTGAGTCGCTTTGAGCTGGAAGTGAGTAGCTGGGAGCGAGGTGATCGGGTCTGTGTGCTACTCACTTACCGCTACTTATGATCCAAACTCTTCGACCCGATTCATGGGCGGATAGGTATCGCTGCTGATGAACTCGGTTCGGTCCTTAAACTTGCGCAGCGTCGTCACCTCAAATCCTGGTTTGCCTGAATTCCGAACCCTTGTCTGTTTTCCCGGGAGTCGGTAAGTAGAGGGCTCGATCTTCTCATGTACTTCCGATACGACAGTACAAGGCACTGCCTCGCCTCTCCCATAAAGTCCGATCTCAAGACGATCTCCGAGAATCTGGCCCCGGATCGTGATTGGGAAATCATACGGATTTTTGAACTTTAGGTCGATGTTTTGGTAGGCCACTGCGGCGTCGCGCCCTGGGGGTGCATAGCTGGGCCAAAACCTGTGCTTCGACCGCTGGGTTACGTCCATGCCACCCACCAACGCAGCGTTGTAAAGTGTCGTCGAGGCTTGGCAAACTCCGCCTCCCCAACTATCGACGAGTTGGCCGTTATAGCTCACTGGGGCCTTACGATAGCCCGTGTCTCTTGACCACGTGCCAACCCGTTTGCAGAACGAGAAGGTTTCACCCGGTTTCACGACCGCGCCATTCAGAGACCGCAAAGCCAGTTGTGCATTGTGGCGTTGGTTGGGGGTTCGTCCATCCAGCGAAGTCGTAAACTTTGCGATGCAGTTCACTTCTGCTGGCATTGTCGCCAGGAAGGACGCGCCGCCTACTGCTGTCAAGCCAATCGCGCCTAGAAGAAGACCTGCCTTCATCTTCGCACCTCGATCCTGTTTTCGGCTGACGATGCGCGTTTATCGGTGTCGTACATGTTGTAGGCAACGGTCGGAAGCGCACTTGCCACACCCGGATTTTCGGCCCTCAAAGAGTACGTAAAGGTGTGCTCGCCCGCTTCCATCCATCGCGTAAAGAAGGCGACTCTGTCGCTGCGAATGACCAGTTTGTCGTACCAAGCCCACGTACGCCATTCCTCGGGGTCTTCGACAACGTCACGTTCGGTGACGATACAATTGCTTGGCAGTGGGTCTTCTACGATGACGTACTGCCGATAGTCGTTTGTTTTCACCTTGACCACGCAGTAAATCGTGTCACCACGCTTTAAGGATTCGACCGGATCCTTATCCGGCTTGAGTTGGTAGGACCCATCTTCCATCTTTCGGGGAACGATTCGATAGTAGTTGCGCGTGACGGTGAAGCCGGAGTCCGTGTTTAACGAGCCAAGCGCCTTTTGATAGACGAACTGCTTCATGGTGACGGTGTAGTAGCAGGAGCCCTGTCCGGAAGGCACAAGCTCGACCGTGTTTTCTCCCTGCCTCATCTTCGAAGTTGGAATCGTAACCGACTGGAGAGGCGTGGACCAATAGGTCTGATTGAGCGTAAGCTTGCCTGCCTCTTTGCCGTTCACACGAATAGAGACCGAAAGGTTTGGTGCCACTTCGGTCTGGCGCTGCCACACGTTCATCATGCCCATCAAAATGAAGTTGGTATCTCGTGTGGAGTACCAAGTCGCCCCTCGCCGAGCAAGCATCAGCCCAACGACGATTTTGTCCAGTCGGGGGTCTGCGGGGCGTATCGTGCTCAAAGTCATCAACGCTTTGCCCGTTGTTTCATAGCCCCAACAATCCTCTTTCCAAGTCATCAAGTTGGGAGTTTCACTGCCCAGGGCAAGCATCCGGTTGAGGGCGGTATCGCGCAGTTTCACAAAGTTTGCACCCATGTTGTTGAATGCAAGCGCCGCGTTAGCCGAGTCAATCGAGCCAAGCTTAGACAGATCCAGGTTCGTGAGGAATCCCTCGGCAACCGCCCTTGCTCCATGAAGGGTCAGCCCATAGCAAAGATAGATTCGACCACGGAGTTCTTCGTCAAACTCGTACTGGTTTAAGATCGTTCCGAACTTATTCTTCTCGATCTCGGGCATCGGAGTTTTGATATGAGCGGCTGCCCACTCCAAGCCACGACTGAGGGAGTTTTCGCTTACGTTGTATCCAGCTCGTTTAGCGGTACTGAGAGCTTCGATGACCATCGCCGTCATGAATGGATCGCCGGTGTCGTATTCCCACCATCCCCATGAACCGTCGCTGTGCTGAAGCGCGCTAAGCCGTGAAAGGCCCTCGTTAACCCATTGTTCAGCCTCGCTGAACCTGGCCGGGCGATTGAGGCCCTTCGCCGCAGTCATTTTTGATGCTACGAGGCACGGTACAAAACGGCTAAGCGTTTGCTCAACGCAGCCGTAAGGGAATCTCACCAACTCGTCTATGGCCTGATAAATAGTCGTGCCTAACGAAGGTGTAAGGGAAACCTCAGCTCCGCCAATGCTCGGGTCGAACCCCTGTCGAAGCGTAAACTTCATACTGGCGTTCGCGTTTAGGATGCCGGCGCTATAGTCGACAAACTGTCGAGCGTGTGGCAGGATGGGCACACGAAGCTCCACACCGTCCGTTGTGTTGGCGTCGATCCAAGTTTTGGCGACAAACACAGCAGAGCCGCTGGTGGTCGCCTCTGCTGTCCACTCGAACGCTTTGGTTTCGCCGTTGCGTATGCGCTGCTTTTGACGAAGATCTCCTTCGACTTTGGCTCCTTCGACGGTCAGTTCAAGGTTGACATCGGCGTCCCTTCCGCTGTCGTTGGTGACCGCTGCGATTAGCCTTTGCTTATCCGATTGCACCCAGAATGATGGGGCTTCCAAGCGCACCATCAGGGGTCTTCTTGCTCGAACATTTTGAGTCGCTTGACCAACCTCTGTATTTGCTGTGATGCCAACAGCCGTCGCTCGCCAACTCGTGAGGTTGTCGGGAAGCTTAAAGCTCACACTCGCGGTTCCGTCTGCCCCGGTGCGAACGAACGGCGCCCAAAAAGCGGTGTCTCGGAAAACCCTTCGAACCGTGATGCTCGATGGGGCCTTATCGCCACCGTCCAGGTAAACCTCGGGGAAGGAGTAGCTCGTATCGACGTTGTTGTAGCGTGTGGGGAAGAACCCGGCGGCGATATCTGTGCGGTCGGATGCGAGGGCGTAAATCGACTCGTCGACGACTCCGAGAGAAACGTCAGCAGGCACGGGTGAACCGTCTGTCTTCTTCGTCGTCACCGTGTAGCTTGCGATCTCTCCCGGCAAGTAAACAGACTTATCGCTCGCGATGGAAACGTTCAGCTTCTTTGCGCCGAGATCCACGGCAATACGACGCGACCGGGATCTAAAGCTTTTGTCTTTGATAAGGCAAACGGAAACATAGGCATTCGGGGTTAAAGCCTGAGTCACCGGCACTTCAAGAGTCATCACCGGATCGTCGAGCCGCACAACCTTGGACATGTAGATGCTATCTGCTTCTATCGTCAGCCAGGCCCATGAGCCCGTCATTGACGTGCGAACCACAACTTTGGCGGTCTCTCCCGGTTTGTATTGCTTCTTATCGAGCTTGAGAGAAAGGTTCTCTTCGGGCTTGACACCCTCAAAATCGAAGCCGCGCGCAGCTACCCAGACGTAGTCACTCCCTTGCACCAAGTTGCGCTTGTCGTCGGTGGCCTCGGCTCGAAACTGATAATCTCCGGCGGTCTTTGGCGTGAATTGAGCACGGACGACACCCGATGCATCCGTTACCAACGATCGAGATTCCTGGACCTGGAATTCGTAATCCTTTCCGTTCCAGAACTCCCTGCCAAACCTCGCCTTAATCGGTAGGCCAGACATCGGTTTGCCGGTAAGACTATCGGTTGCAGTGATCTTGTAGCTGACGGGCGTACCTTTTTCGACGACGTATTGGTCATTCTCGACGTGTATGTCGAACTGCCCACGAGCAACCTTCACCGATCCTGTGCCATCGAAGTACTTTCCGCCTGGATCGGATACGCTTGCGGTGAGATTGTAGGTGTAGTCGGTGGTGGTGACAGGGCGGTCAAAATCACTCTCCCGCTTTGTGTCGAATTCGATAACCGCCCTTCCATTGGAGTCGGTGACGGCCTTGTACTCATTGAAGTATTCGCCGCCGTAACTGTATCCGTATTCGTCGTCCTGTTCTCCGTCGCCGTAGGTCCACAAGGCTTGTCGATCCACATACGCGATCACCTCGGCCCCAACAACCGGTCCCCCAAAGTAGTACTGAGCTTCCACGATAAAGCGAGCCTTCTCGCCCATGATGTAGGTCGGTTTCTCCGGCGTTACCTTAATCTGATAAGTTGGTTTGCGATAGGCGGCAAGTGTCACCACCATCGACTCTGTGCGTCCCGCAACAACCGCCTCGACGTAGTAATCACCAGGCGCCATCTCCTTGTTGGTAACAAATTGTCCCGTGAATGAGCCCATGTCGCTGGTGGTTGTCTCGGACTCAGCGAGCAGATTGGAGTCTTCGTCTCGCACCTCGATCGACACCGGTTTGTTGGCGGCCACCTCATAAGTACTGCCTCGCAAAATGCGCGTGATTCCTTTAAATTCGACGGTGTCCCCTGGACGATAAATGGGACGGTCACTGTACATGTAGGTTGTGACCTGGCTACCTTCCGACTGACTGTCCAAGTAGCTATCCGCTACCGCCCAAGAGTTGCCGTGCTGGGCCAGCACGACCTCGCGCTTTCGAGAGCCGCTGCGTTGAATCTTATAGGAGAACGTTCCATCAGCGTCTGTCTGCCCCTTCTTGACGGCTTTCCCGCTTTGGCCCGAGGAGATGGTTGCCCCGGCTATCGGTTTGCCTGAAACGAGGTCAACGACGTAGCATGCTGCATCGTTGCGCGCGATCTTGGTTACCAGACCAATTTTGGATACGACAAACCAGGTGCCGCGCATCATGCCATCGGTGCTGCACTCCAACCAATAGAGGCCTTCGTTAAGCTTATCGACATGAACGGGCATTCGGAATACGCCCTCTACGTCTCTCCCCGAGTTGGGCTTTTCGATCTTGGAAACCAACTTCCCTGCTTGAGAAGGGTCTAAACCTTTGGGTTTCCAGGATTGTCGAAAACTCTGCAGAAGGGTTTGCAGGCCTTCCTTTGCGACGACGCTGGCAAAAGGAAGTTCATAGATCCGGATTTCAGAGGTTTCTTTCTTACTGAATCCGTGCAAGTTAAACTCAATCGCCTGTCCGGGCGTGAAAACGTGCTGGCTCGCATAGACTTCGAGGTAGGGATCGGTGGGTTCAAGTTCGACATCGACGGCTTCAGGCTTTCCTTCCTTTACCTCGACCCGAACATCTTGAATCTTATGGACATCACCCCGGACATCCAAAAGATAACGCCCAGCCTTGACGCTCCCGAGATAGTATCGACCCTCTTCATTTGTCGCCGCCGAGTAGGTCACCGGCTCTTCTTCGAGGTGCAAGTCGCCGCGCCAATATCGATCCCAGTCGATGTCCGCACGCAAGTACACCACTGCGTTCGGCAATAGTTTTCCGTTCTCCGCCATCCGAACTGTGCCGGTCAGTCCGCCGTAAGGGACTTCTCGAGTGATGCCGTGGGCAAGGAGTACAAAGCAGGCCGCAATGGCGACGGCAATTGCAAGCAATCGACTAACAGCGATTTTTGAAGACATCGTTACTGCCCCTCCTTTGTGGGGGCTCCTTCTGATCGAACGGATAAGAACCAAATGAGTATCGCTACAACGATGAAAATGCCGAATGCCCAACCTAAAACGATGACCTTGGTCTCACGGACTAGGTTGATATAGTCTTTGAAGGCCATGAAGCAGATTGAGGATAGCGCGGCAAAACCCATCGCCAAAGCCATCGGAGTAGAGGACTTTTCACCCTTTAATCCAAGGATCACGGACGAGATGCCCAGACCGGCGAGCCAGCCGACATAGCCCTTCGAGGAGAGCAGCACCGTTACCAGCATCGGCACCGAAACCATTAAGATGCACCAGAGGCCAGCGGCGATGTCTCGCTTGATACCTACGCGATGATGCGCCGTTAGCCACCACTCCCACGCGAGGATTGGGACTGCCGCGCCAATCAAGATGCCGACGAGGCCATAGTGTTGGGCGATGTCGAGAGCCCGCCCACTATCGCTAAAGAGCTCGCGGAACATGCGATAGAGCACAAGCGCCAACAACGGACTCATGCTGAGGAGCGCGCGCCCGTTCCTCATGGAAACACAGATCGCGAGACCGCCGAGAGCGGCAACAGACATACCGAAGCCCTTCGCCACGCCAAAAGCGAGAGTTGCAACACCCAGCCATATCAGGGTGGCAAGCATAAAGCCAAAGGAGCCCTTGTCGTCTTCGGGGAGAAGATAGTGCACAACGCAAGCAGCAACCGCGCTGCCCCCTAGCACTGTCCAAATCGACTGAAGCTCCAGTACGCGTTGGGTGATCAGCCATCCCGCACCCGTCATCAGGATCGCGATCAGAATCGGTGCGAAACTGCGCCGCTTGGGATGTCCTTCAACTACGCCCAGCACCAACACGGCGCAAATCGCGGCGACGAGGCCAAACGCTTGTCCCGAGAACTTTGCATAGTTTCCGGGGCCAATGCGTCCGAGCTGATCTGCTGCCGATACGGCAACACAAGCAAGCGTGGCATGACTGACGGATACAGATGCCGCACAACC
Organism: Fimbriimonadaceae bacterium; assembly: GCA_019638775.1. Classification (NCBI taxonomy): domain Bacteria; kingdom Bacillati; phylum Armatimonadota; class Fimbriimonadia; order Fimbriimonadales; family Fimbriimonadaceae; species Fimbriimonadaceae bacterium. The sequence continues at coordinate 138,067 of JAHBTD010000004.1, forward strand.
TGAAGATGCCCAGGCGATGCCACCCAATCCAAGCGCGACACCAAACAAGAGTAGGGGCATGTGGTCCGGCTGGACGGTGGTGACCGTTGCGAAGGAGACTGCCGCGACGACGAGCGCGCCTATGGCAAATCCAACAGAAGAGACAGCTCTTTGCAACAGTCGATCCAAGACCGTCGCCATCAGGATGCCAACTGCACAACCAACAGCGGCTCCGTATAGGGTCAGAATAAGCTCTGAATTCAGGCGGGTCAAACCGAAGACGGCGGCGAGAAGCGCGAGCGAAACGATGACTAATCCGAGCGGATTAGCTCGCGAAGAGTCCTCCGAATCGGTTCGGCTGCGAACAAAAAGGGATGCGACGCCGATGGCGATCACAGCCCAAGGTAACCAAGAGATGGCCACTGATCAAACTCCTTGTGTATAGCGGTATGTGGACTTCCTGTCCGTTGGGACAGCCCAATGATGTTCATGAGCTATCAAGGCTTCCTTCGGGGTCTGCACCAAGATTCCTGCAAGGAATTGAACTCGAACAAAAAATGTGGAAAACTTTTTGGCTCAGGTTCAAAAACTGTGATCTACAAAGGAATTCCCGCGAGTTTTTTGAGGGCATCGACTTCTGTCTTTGCAAGAACTCGGCAAGCTCCCTTTGGAAGTTTGCCTAGGCTTACCGGGCCCAATCTCACTCGTCGAAGCCGTACGACCGGGGTTCCGATCGCATCGCACATCTTGCGCACCTGTCGGTTGCGGCCTTCGTGAATGACCAATGTAAAGGTTGTTTGTCCCCGTTTTGTGTCGGGGTAGACCTGACTGACCCTTGCCGGAGCGGTCTTCACACCATCGATGCGCATCCCCTTCTCTATGCGTTCGAGGGCCTTGTCATCGGGCATGCCGCTGACGGTGACGATGTACTCTTTCTCAATGCCGAAGCTTGGATGTGTCAAACGCTGGGCAAGCGGACCATCGTTCGTAAAGACCAACAGACCTTCCGTCTCCATATCCAGCCTTCCGACCGGCTTGACGAGCACATCCATTTCGGGCATCAGGTCGGCAACCGTCTTGCGATGTTGCGGATCGCTCATGGTTGTCACGTATCCAGCGGGCTTGTGCATCGCGATATAAGCCAGTCGCTGGGCCGCGATCGACTTCCCGTCGACCTTGATCTCATCACCCGGGGCAACCGACACGCCGAGTTCGGTGACGACCGCCCCGTTGACCATCACGCGCCCATCGACGATCCACTTCTCGGCGGTGCGTCGGCTGCAAAGCCCAGCATGAGCGATTCGCTTGTGCAGACGCTCCATGCCGTCGGTCCGACCGATCTGTCCGTGACTCGACTTCTGGACCTCTTTCAATAGATTCTTTGCTGAATTTGAAACTTTACGCACGCCGTCTCCCTGCCGCTGATTTGTAAAACTTTGATTGTCTTTTCTTTAACACAAGCGTTCCACCAACGAGCACTCCGCCAATGATGAGAAACGGCCAGCTTGCCACACGCGCCGCAAGAGGCGGCTGTTTCTCGACAGCATCAACGGCAAAGACCGGCAGCTCCTGGACCCAGCCGTTGCCATCCTTGAAGACGACAGTGCCCACCTTGGCTCCGGCCTCGACCGGTGCCACTAGATCTGATTTCAGCTTGAGCTCCTGCTTAATATCCGGTTTTGAGCCTTTCTTCAGCGCGTAGTACACGGGCTCTGCGATCTTTAGCGGCACAGTGGCCAGCACCCCCTCTTTAATGGGAGCTTCGCCGACACGTGTGTCCTTGGCAAAGGCGATCTGTCTCTCAAAGTTTTTGAACGCCCAGTCCATCATCGCTTTCTCGTCTGCTTTCCAATCCTCACTCGCCAGTATTACGGTGATGACTCGAAACCCGTTTCGCGTTGCACTGCCGACAAAACAGCTACCCGCCGGCCTTGTGTATCCTGTTTTGATGCCGTCGTGGGTGGGGTCCCACGTCAGGAATTTGTTCTTGCTGATGAGCCACAGATCTTCTTGATTGATGCTGCGGACAGTTTGGCGTTTGGGGGTATCCACGATCTTTCGGAACGCTGGGTTCTTCATCGCTTCACGCGCGATCTTCGCAAGATCGCTTGCCGTAGTGTAGTGATTGGGATCGTGCAGGCCGTTCGGGGTGACGAAGTTTGTGCTTGTGCAACCGATCTCTTTCGCCCGCTTGTTCAGTTCGGCAGCAAATGCCGGAACACTGCCGCTGATGTGAACCGCCACGGCACAGCACGCATCGTTTGCACTGCGCAGCATCATGGCATAGGCCAACTCCTCCGCCGTCATGACTTCGCCCGGCTTGAGGTGCAGGCTGGATTCAGGGATCGTTTCAATATCCCAGGGAGCAACGATCTTATCGGTCGGCAAAGTCTTTTCAAGAAGTATCAGCGTCGTCAGGATCTTTGTACAACTTGCTGGGAAGCGCTTGGCGTTGGCTTCCTTCGAGAAAAGGACACAGCCTGATTTCTCGTCGATGATGAGGGCGCTTTTCGCTTGGACCTGAAGCCCGGCCCCGCCCGATTCGGACGCGGGAGCCTGTAAAGCCAAGCAAGTCAGGGCGATGAGGGGAGCGAATCTGCAATTTCGCATAACCGGCAAGTGGTCAGTCTACCGGATTGAGCCGGATGGATCGCCTTAAGCGGGAGTCCTACGCGAGTCTGCACGTCCATGGCGTATGATGCGTCTATAGATCATGCGAAGTTTTTTCATTTTGTTTGCGGCGCTGCTTTCACTCTTGGTCGTTGCTCAGGCGAAGCAGGTTCAGGCTTCCGATCTGATCGGCAAATGGGACGGCAAATTCGAGATTGACTTCAATAAAGTGTCGTCAACACGCATGCCCCAAGAGATTGCGCAGATGAAAGAGATCGTGAAAACCCGACGCTATAGCTTTGAGTTTAGGAAGGATAAGACTTATGAATCGGTGGTGACGGCAGGCGCAAAGGTCGGGAACAAGACAAAGGGGACCTGGGCGCTTGACGGTAAGAAACTGACCTTGGTGGATACCGAGGTCTTGGGCAAACCGATCCCTAAAGAGAAGCGAAAGGATCAAGAGATGATCGTGGTCCAGACGGGCAAGACCGTGAAGCTCCAGGTCGCCAGCAACTTCGCGCCGACGTTTATTGTTCTGACGAAGCCAAAGAAATAGTAAGCACTCATGTGCTTTGCAACTATTCGAGCAAACTCCGCACAAACGCCACGCCCTTCTCGTGGAACTTCTTCGTCGGCAGTCCCCCCGGACCATATCGTGGAGTAGTCCCCACCTCTACCAAGCTCCCGCTCCCCTTTGCAGAGACATAAACCGGATGGAACCAGCCGTAGGATTTCCAATCGGGCATGCTTGTCAGGCAGACAGCGTTCTCAACATTGAAAGTCGTATCAACTTTGTAGACGCTGCTATCCATAAACTGTCGTAAGCGGTTCAAGACCTCTTCGGGTGGCAGAGGACACTCAAACTTCTCGGACAGCGATGGCTTCCGAGTGACTGTTTTACCTGCCGTTGCTGCGTTGGCCTTGACAAAACAGACCGCCCAAACCGCGGTCCCGCCGACTAACCCCATGAGTGCCCCAGAAAGCATAATCTGAACCTAACCCTTGATCTCTCCGTAGAACTTCCAAGACGTCCTAAAGTCAGGCGTCAGCTTCTGATCCGTCATTGCCGCTCTGACCATCTCGATCGGGATGCTGTTCTGTTGAATCACAAAATCGTGAAACGCCTTCGGTGTCATTTTCTTGGTTTTTACAAGGTCGTCATACATTGAGTTGATCTGCAGCGCCCCGAGCATATACGCCGCTTGATAAAGCGGGCCGTAATCTCCTCGGAAGCTTCGCCGCACTTCGGCGGTGGCGTTCTCCCGCTCATGCCCGACACGGTCAACCAAGAAGTCGATGCACTCTTGCGGTGTCATTTTGCCCAGATGGAAGCTCAGGGAGAAGATGATTCGCGCGCATCGATGCATGCGCCAAAAGAGCATTCCCACGCGGTTTTCCGGAGTCTTGGGGAAGCCCAGTTCCCACAGCAAGAACTCCCAGTGCAGCGCCCAGCCCTCTACCCAGAACGGCGTGTTGAACTCCTGCCGATACGACCGGTAGCGGTCCTGGATAAACCCTTGCAGGTGATGTCCGGGGATGAGCTCGTGGTGGACGACGGCTCGGCAGAAGTGCCGATTGTTGCCCCGCAAACTCATCATCTTCTCTTCTTGGGACATCGTATCGGTTGGGAAAGAGACCAGGATCGTCTCTCCGCCCAAGAAAAACGGGCTCGCCTTTTGCCGCTCCGCCGACATCATCTCCATGCGCCAAGTCTCTTCGCAGAGTTTGGGCACGGTGACGAGGTCGCGGGTCTTGACAAAGTCAATCGCTTCCAGCGCCATCTCACGGATCATCGCCGGCTGCTTGCCAGGTTCAACGTGGTCTTGCTTGACCTTCTCAAGCGCCTTCATCCAATCGTCGCCAAAGCCCATCTCCCGCGAAGCCTTCTTCATCTCGGCTTCGCACCAGGCAAACTCCTTATTGGCAATGACGACAAGCTGGTCCGGCGTGTACGGGATCATCTCGTAATCGAGCTCGGCCTGCAAGCCGTCGGCCCCGATCGGGTCGCCGATGATCGTCTTGGTGTCGCCCTCTTTTAGTCCAGCAAGGTTCTCCCGAACCGTGGATTCGTAGCTTTTGAGTGCATCATCGACGGCCTTATGCGGCTCTTTGCACCACCATGAGAAGATCGGATCGTAGCCGTTGTAGAACTTGAACCAGTCCGACAGTGTGCTGCGCAAGCTACCTATCGCATTCGCCCCTCGGTATCCAGCCGCCTTGCTCATCTTCAGCTTGTCGGGAAGTTTTTTAGGGTCCTCGATGGCCTTCTTTGCCTCATCGACTGCTTTCTTGAGATCGTTTAGGACAACGGCTGCTTTCTCTGAATCGATGTCTTCAAACCGCAATCTTGCCTCAGCCATATCCAGAATCGTCTTGGCGAACGGCATCAACGGGGCGATCTCTTTGCGCTTTTTGGCGTCAAGGTCGATCTGCTTGAGGGCGTGTTCAAGCTCATTTCGCAAGAGGATGTAGTCCACCTGCCCATCCTTGCTTAGGCCCACAAAGGCAACCTTTTTCAAATCCTTCAATGCTTCGTCATAGAAAGCCTTGAATCTCTTCTCACGCTCTTCGGATAGCGCGATCGGATACTTACGGCTGAGTGAAGAACGATCGGCGGAAAAATTGCGGATTCGGGGGGCGAGTTCGCTGTCCATGGCAGTTTGAGAGGCGGCTGAGCCGCACAAGCCCAGGCATAGCGCCAAGCATACCGCCGCGATTAGCGCCCCTTTAGCATTGAACGATTGCATCGCTCAAGCATATCCGAGCAGGGCGTGGGAGTGCGGCGCATTCGCGCCGCTTTGCACGGTGAGATTTGAATCTAACCGCCCAACTCTTTCTTCAAAAATCGATAGATGAATTCGTCCAGCGTTATGTCCCCTACCTTCGTCGACAGGGCCATCCCGTGCCCACCACCTTCCAATACGAACTTCTCGTAGCGCACGCCCACCTTGTCGGCTTGCTTCATGAGTTGCTCGCCGTAACTGAATGGGACGATCTTGTCATCTGCACCGTGGACGAGGAGGAACGGGACGTCGCCTTTCTTTAAGCTGCCGACCTGCTGATACATACTCCCCCAGAGGTTGACCACGCACTTCACGGGCACGGTCGAACGGGTTTCCCCGTACGTCACCAGCAATGCGGTGATGCTCCCCGCCGACGATCCCCCGATAGCGATGCGCTTGGGGTCGACTTTATAGGTCTTGGCGTTGCTCACGACCCAGTGCAGCGCGGTATCCGCATCTTCTACGGCTGCGGCGATGGCACGCTGGATGGGGACAGCGCCCTTGGTGGGAGGGTTATCGCCCTGTAGGCGGTATTGGATGTCGAAACAGGTGATACCGCGCCCGGCAAAGTAGCGCCCCAGCTGACCCATCATTCCACCCTTATTGCCACCGACGAAGCCACCGCCATGAATAATCACCATTGCCGGGAAAGGTCCTTCTCCCGCTGGCTGATAAACGTCCAGCTTGAGCGACTTCTCGCCGCCTTCAACCTTGGCCTTGGTGAATTCAACATCCCGAGTGATGATCGGTGTGGATTGGGTTGCCCGATCTTGGGGCTGATGCGGGGAACTCGATGCGAGCCCGCCCATGATCCCCAGATAGCAAACGAAAATGGTGGTCATACGCCCAAACATGTGCGCTAAGACGAGGGGAACACAGAAAAGATCAGTGAGGAAATCTGAGCTCTCGCTGCTTTCTTAAGCGGCGAACGGAGACCAAACTAACGAACAAGGCACAGAAGAAGAGTTATCGCCAGCAGAGCAAGTCAAAAACAGATTCAGCGTTCGCTTCACGTTCGAACTCTATCTGCAAAGATTCACCTTTCTCGTAGTACACGGTATAGCTGAGTCGACCGCCCGGCAATCGCTTCAGCTTCCCCGTTGGAACTGTGTCACGCTCGTGGGTTATGAAACTCTCGTTCCAAAGCGTGATCTCATCGTTTCGGACCTCCATCACGCCTTCTGCAAAGTGATCCCGCTTTGCACCGCAAGTCCAATAAGAAGCAATAGAGGCGTAGCCGTCGTCAATATCGAGGAAAATGCGGCTCCCATCCATATCGACTGCGTGACCGTCCTGATCGACTCCCGATGCAACGATCCAAAAGCCGCTTAAGGGATTCAATTCTCGAAGGAATTCGTGCAACAGGAAGAGGCCTGCGATTGCGGCAAGCAAATAGGCGAGATAACGCCTTGCATCCTTTGCATCGTCGTACATCGCAATGGTTGGACGAAGGCAAGATGTTTCAACGTTCGAAGTTCAGAACCGAGTTAAGACCTGGCTCTACTTACTGCTAACGCCATACAGCTGAGGTTGGGCGGGTGTCCACAGATCGCAAATCAGCAGACCCTCCTCCATCAGTTTGTAGCTCAGACGGATGCCTGCGGGCACATCGTCGTCAGCCACCAGTTCAGCGACGCGGATCTTGTCCTCACCCGATCCTTGGGTTCGGAGCTCTTCCATGGTTGTCGTTAACGTGCGGGTGAGGGAGCGGATAAACCCTGCATAGAGGATCTCCATCTCCTTGCATTTGGCTTCAGCCCGCTCACTCATGAGTACGGCTGGCCAATAGGCGGAGTAGTCCTGGCCTTTGAATTGAAGCGGCTTCCTTGCGCTTTCCATGCTGATATTGTAGCCCAGACCTCGACAAGTCCTTAGCCGACACTTCACCAAGCCCACGAAATGAAGTCGGCGGCGGCAAGCACAAGGGCGCTAATGCCGATCAATGTGAGCATCCGATTTCGTCGAAAGTGTTTGAAACTGATGTAGACAGCGGCTACGCTGACCAGCGCAAGGCAGTACAGGGTGGGGTGCCAAATCCTTGATATCTTTGGCATGCAAAGCCACAGGAATGAGACCATCAGAGTGAAGAGGAGGGCAACCCACTCTTGAGGCAATGCCGCAGGCTTCTTCAATGGTCGGGCCATCACGGATCGAAGTACTCCCTTGCTGTGGGATGCCGGACCTCTCCGCAACCTTTGCATGAAATGGCATCTGGCGCGTTGACAAATCCACAACCACAAGTCCACTCTGCCATGGGATCGGGTTGATCTGCTGGGTCGATGGATACGATTTTCGGAGGCTTTCTTGACTGGTTGCAGGAGGCGCAGATGTCCAGCGTTGGGTCGTTGGAATAGCCACAATCGCACTCCCAGCGTGGCCCGAGCCCTCCCGCTTCGATGTATCCCGCCGGATAGTGGTCACCCTCAATTCCTTGGACCTGCTTGAAGTGCTCAAGGCGCATGAAGTACACCTCGGTGAATCGGCACGCGTTGCAACTGAGCAGGGTGACAATCTGCGAGTCGATGTTGAGGTAGGCAGACATGCCGCCGCTGGGTCCGCGCATCTCCGAAAGCGTGAATCCTTGGTGCCCGCACTTCATGCACTGAAAGTCAAAGGCCATGGCTTGACTGAGAATACTGGTTTTACGACCGGCAGGGTTTCATGTACGCTTAACTGCCCCTAAGCCGGATGGAATACGACCTTTGCAGATCAGCGGTCGGCCCGATCTCAGGCCAGGCAACCCCGGACCGGTGTACGCAGTATTTCCTTGGTGTGCGACTATCATAGTTGGTGTTCGCCGCCAAGTTGGAGATCGCCGACCTTATGCTCATCCTGATAATCGTATTGGTGCTCCTTCTTGTTGGTCACATCGCCGGAACAAAGAAGTTTCGGGCAAACCAGGAACGGAAAAGACTTCGCCAAGAGTGGGCGGAACAGAACGGATACGAGATGGCCGATCCGGTGAACCGTCGAGCCTCCCCCCTGATCGCCTCAAGGTACGGGGTGAGCAAGACCTTCATCAAGGACTACGCAAGGTTAGCGCCCATGAAAGTGGCTCCCGGCAGAGCCTTCGACGTTGTGCAGGGCCAGCGCAACGAGTTTCGCTTCACCCTCTTCGACTATGTGGTCAAACCAAACGCGAGTACGCCCCTGCCCTACAGCGTGATCGTCCTTGAGGTGCCGATGCTCATCCCGAGTTTCACGCTACGCCCCAAGATGGCGTGGCATCAGCAGCTTGGAGTAAAAAAGGGGGAAGAGCGGTTGATCGACTTTCCCGGCCTTGGGCAATCGCTGGTTTTGGAGGCTCCCGACAACACACTTGCCCTGAACAGCCTAACGCACGAGTTCTTTATGGAGGTTGTGAAAACGGGAGCGGTGCGGTGGATGTCGACCGGGAGAAGGCTGACAATGGTGCGTGTTGGGCAACTATCGGAAGATAAGCTTGAGGAGTTGCTGGATGGGGCAATTACGGTGGCAAGGATGCTGCTGGAAAGGCCAGTGGTTGGGTAGGGCGATCAGGGGTCGAAACTGCCCGCTCTATCCGGGTCCCATGGTTCTGAGCAGTTCGTGCATGTGGTTGCGGCGGCTTCGTTCACGAATCCGCATGAGCACACCCATCCTCCCATTTCCTCTATTGTCTTTTCTGGCTCAAAGACCTTGTATCCGTACCTTTCTTCCTGACCGATGCGAGGGTGAAACAGCTCGATGTGTCCGCATTCTGGGCAGATAAAACGGTGAGCATAGTCGGTCATGAACGCCTTGTAGTGGGACGGTGGCTTCTCAGATACGCCAAGCGGAGTGATGTCGACCGTACCAAAACGTTGGAGCTCGACATTACAGCGCATACAGAGAAGATTTGATGGCATCTGTTGATGTTTTTACCGCGAACGAGAGGGTTGATTGCGGATGGTGACGATCACGTCGGAAAACTCGAAGTTCACGGCATGGTGTCCGGCGAAAAATGGATGGGGGCCTTTACCACAGATTGGTTCTCGTACGTCATCGTGAGCTTATAGGTTTCATGGGCGACGATTGCCCATTCCTCTTTGGGAGCTTCGTCGGTCCCTCCATAACTGCAGTTATGGCGGGTATATCTCCCTTCAGTGGGTGATCGTGGTTATCGAAGTGAATACCGACATTGGAAGAACTGGGGACAAGGTGGCTCTTGCGTGTTCATAACCAGTACCACTCTTGACTTCGGAGAGGTCTTTGTCAGACCAGAAACGAAGCAGATCGTCCTGGAATCGATTATTCGCCAGCACCAGATCCGGAACGCGATTCTTGATGCCTACGTTGTGATGTCCAATCACATTCACCTTCTGACTCGTTTACCGGAAGAGATCTCTGTAAGCCGATTCGTTCAGCGACTGAAGATAGATTGTTCACGGCGGGTGCTGCCCACTTTGACGCCTCGGGAAGTCCAACTACTCTCCAGGCAGTCCGGGCTGGACAATCGTAAGCTATGGCAAAGAAGTTTCCGAAGTGTAGTTATTCTTAGTGAGACGACGCACCGTCAGAAAATGAGCTACATTCACACGAATCCTGTTCGGGCTGAACTGGTCGCCTTGCCTGAGGAATATCACTGGTCAAGCTCGCGATTGCTTTGTGAAGGGAAATGGTCGGAGGAACGAGGGTTGATGGACTCGTTGCCTATTGTCTCTCTCGACTGATCTCATTTAGTACCCTCCATAACAGTGATCAGTCTAACCCAGATTACTGAATAAACGATCCCTCCACATCTGCCGATGTGGAGGGTACTAACTCTTTGATTGAGCCCCAAGTGTGGGCAACATACACTTGCAATAATTACCCTCCATAACAGCAGTTATGGAGGGATCATCCTGCAGGTAGTACCTAGCTACACCCACTCGTGCTTCCACAACTCATACACTTTAGACACACGCCGTTCCGGACCAAAGTAAAGGCCCCGCATTCGTTGCACGGGTCGCCTTCGTACCCTTTCAGGCGAGCCTCCCGGATCTTGTCGGCGACGCCCGATTGGGGTTGAGCCGTCGGTTGGACTGCCGTCAGTTGAGAGATTGAGACCGTTTCTGGCTGGGCAGCGGTGCTGGTGACGATGGCAGAGCGGGCGACCGTGGCGCTATTATCTCCACCCCCACCCCTTCCCTCCCCCGTCGACGGGGAGGGTGACGAATGACCTTGAGTTGAGGAGGCAGCACCCTCACGGGCCTCTCCCACTGAGGAAGAGGAACCTCGATCTTCAATGCTTTGAGCGGAGGGTTCAGAACCGTTCGATTCGCCACGGTCAAAGCCTGCCGAATCGTGCGACTCTCGCGTGATGCCGGGCACGTGCCCTTCCACATCACCACCATCCTCTTCGTCATCAAAGTCAGGATCGTTGTCCGGTCGCCCGACTGTGTCGCCGCGCAGGTCTTCCGGCTTCACTTGGACCAGATCGTTCCGTCCCAGATAGCTAAAGGCGAGTTCGCGGAAGATGTAGTCGATCACCGACGTGCTCATCTTGATATTCTCGTGGCCCTGCACTGAACCGTTCGGCTCGAAGCGGGTGAAGACGAACGCCTCGGCATACTCTTCCAGCGGCACACCGTACTGCAAGCCCAGCGAGATTGCGATAGCGAAGCAGTTCATGAGCGACCGGAAAGCGGCGCCCTCGCGGTGCATATCGATGAAGATTTCACCCAGTGCGCCGTCTTCATATTCGCCCGTTCTCAGGTAGACCTTGTGCCCGCCGACCCTCGCCTTTTGCGTGTAGCCCCGCCTTCGAGAAGGCAACGGACGACGCTTGGCGATGTATCGGTAGACCAGCTTTTGCGCGGTCTGACGGATGATCTCGTGTTGAGAAATCTCTTCGCTCTCGTTCTCAAGCTCGCCTGAACCGTCGATTGAGGCTTCTAAAATGGCCGCGGCGGCATCGTCGGTACTTGCGTTCAGCGGTTGGCTGAGCTTGCTGCCGTCGCGATACAGCGCGTTGGCCTTGAGGCAGAGCTGCCAAGACAGCCAATAGGCATTGCTGACGTCTTCGATGGTGGCGTCGCCAGGGAGGTTGATGGTCTTGGAGATAGCCCCGCTGAGGAATGGCTGAGATGCGCCCATCATGCGAATATGGCCTTCGGCGCTGATGTAGCGCTTGCCCTTCTTGCCGCACTTGTTTGCGCAGTCGAAGACCGGATAGTGCTCCACCTTCAGGTGCGGAGCGCCCTCAATGGTCATCGCGCCGCAAACGTACTCGTTTGCCGCCTCGACCTCTTCTTTGCTAAAGCCCAATTCGGTGAGCATGTCGAAGCTCCAGTCATTGAGCTGAGCATCGGTAAAGCCCAGCGCATCACGGCAGAAGTCTTCGCCGAGGGTGAACTTGTTGAAGACGAATTTGAGTTCAAACGCGTTCTCCAAGGCTTCTTCCAGCTTCTCGATGACCTCGGGAGTGAAGCCCTTGGCGGTGAGCGTTTCGTGATTGATGACGGGTGCGCCCTTAAGCGTTTTGCGGCCGAGGCAGTAGGCGATAATCTCCTCACCTTGCTCCTTTGTGTAGCCCAGATTCTTGAGCGCGACGGGGAGCGACTGGTTAATGATCTTGAAATAACCGCCACCGGCAAGCTTCTTGAATTTGACGAGGGCGAAGTCCGGTTCGACTCCGGTCGTGTCGCAGTCCATGATGAGGCCGATCGTGCCTGTGGGGGCGAGAACGGTGACCTGGGCGTTTCGGTATCCGTGGGCTTCGCCAAGCTCAACCGCACGGTCCCACGCATTCCTAGCCGCCCTAAGCATATCGACGGGGCACTCGTCCGGGTCGATCCCAACTGGGGTGATCGTGAGGCCTTCGTATTCGTCTTTGGGCGCGTTGTAGGCGGCTCTTCTGTGGTTGCGCATGACGCGGAGCATGTGCTCCTTGTTTCGCGAGTAGCCCCGGAATGTGCCGACTTCGGCCGCCATTTCGGCGCTCGTGGCGTAGGACTCGCCGCCCATCACCGCCGTCAGCGCTCCGCAGATCGCGCGGCCTTGTGGGCTGTCGTAAGCGATGCCCATCTGCATGAGCAATGCGCCGATGTTTGCATAACCCAGGCCAAGCGTTCGGAACTCGTAGCTGAGTTCAGCGATCGACTTCGACGGGAACTGCGCCATGAGGACGGAAATCTCCAGCACCATCGTCCAAAGTCGGGTTGCGTGGATGTAACCGTTCATGTCGAACTCGCCCTTTTCTGGGTCGTAGAATCGGGTGAGGTTCATGGAGGCGAGGTTGCAGGCCGTGTCGTCGAGGAACATATACTCGCTGCACGGGTTGCTAGCGTTGATGCGACCGTCAGCCGGGCATGTGTGCCACTCGTTGATGGTGCTGTCGTACTGCAGGCCAGGGTCGGCGCAGGACCATGCCGAGAAGCAGATGTCGTCCCAAAGCTCGCGCGCGCTGACAGTTTTGTGAACCTTGCCGTCTACTCGGCGCTTCAGTTCCCAATCGGTGTTGTTTTCAACGGCGAAAAAGAATTCGTTAGGCACCCGAACGGAGTTGTTCGAATTCTGTCCGCTCACGGTGATGTACGCTTCGCTTTCGTAGCCAGTGTCGAAGGTTGGGAAGTCGATGCCGGTGAATCCCATCTCGGCGAGTTGGATAACGCGCTGAATGTAGTTGACGCTGACGCCGTAAAGTTTGGCTTCGGCGATAGCTTTGCGAAGGTCGGCGTTCTTGCGAGGGTTGAATTTATCTGCTTCGTTCCCTTCTCCTGAACGTCCAGGTGCCTCAACGCCTGACGCCGAATGGCACGCCTTCATGATTGCATTCAGGTGCAGGTTATTGAGCTGCGAACCGGTGACCAAAGCGGCGACTTTTTGCTCTTCTTTCACCTTCCAGTTGATGAACGTGTCGATATCTGGATGGTCCATGTCCAGACAAACCATCTTCGCCGCGCGACGGGTGGTTCCGCCGGATTTGATGGCTCCGGCGCTGCGGTCGCCGACCTTGAGGAAGCTCATCAGACCGCTGGATTTTCCACCACCGCTGAGCTTTTCGTTCTCGCCGCGAATCTTGGAAAAATTCGTGCCGACTCCCGAGCCGTACTTGAAGATTCGGGCTTCACGGGTCCAGAGGTCCATGATTCCGCCCTCGTTCACGAGGTCGTCTTTCACGCTGAGGATAAAGCAGGCGTGGGGCTGAGGCCGCTCATAAGCGTTTGCGCTTTTCATGAGCTTTTTGGAATCGGGATCGACGTATTGGTGTCCCTGTGCGTTGCCGGTGATGCCGTAAGCAAAGTGCAGGCCGGTGTTGAACCATTGCGGGCTATTCGGGGCGGCATATTGCATGGCGAGCATGTAGCTCAGCTCATCGTAAAACGCTTGCGCGTCCTCGTCGGTATCGAAATAGTTGTACTTTTGCCCCCAATACCGCCAGCACCCTGCCAGCCGGTGGAAAACTTCACGCGAATCTGTCTCGCAGTCGGCGTCCTCTTTTGTCCATTCGCTTAGGTTGGCTAGTGTTTTATCGCCCTCTTTCAACCCTGCTTTGCGGAAGTATTTTTGAGCAAGGATGTCGGTGGCAACCTGCGACCAATGGGACGGCACCATAACCTTTTCCATAAGGAATACGGTGCTTCCGTCGGTGTTCTTTATCTCGCTTTTTCGCGGTTCAAACTTAATCCCAGAATAGGGGCTTTGCCCAGCTTTTGTATAGTAACGCGCAATCTTCATAGTCTTCCTGACCCTCTTTTATTAGGTTTCCTAGTTTTTGTGCACCTGTTCCACCAGCTCGGTGCGCGGCTGTTTTCCGCCTGTCGGCTCCGCGCGGTCCATGTGCGACACAATCCGCTTGAAGTCATCGACGGTATCAAACTTTCGATAAACGCTGGCGAAACGGATGTACGCCACGGTGTCGAGCCTTTCTAGCTCGGCCATGACGCGCTCGCCTACCTCTTCGGAAGACACTTCGTCTTCAAACTCTTGGAAGAGGTCGCGTTCGACCCGCTCGGCAGCGGCACGGATGGCTTCGGCGCTGACAGGGCGCTTGCCTGCGGCGATGGCCATTCCGTTGAGCACCTTTTCGCGTTGGAACTCTTCGCGCGTTTTATCGCGCTTCACCACAAAAAGGCGCGGCATTTCGGGGGCTTCGAACGTCGTGAATCTACGTTCGCACAAAGTGCACTCACGTCGGCGACGGATCGCTTCTCCGTCCCTTGCCGGTCTGGAATCAAGCACTTTCTGGTCGGCATTGCCGCAAAACGGACACTTCACTCTTGTCTACATCCCAACCCCACATCTTGGGGCAAAGAGAATTGTAACACACAAGATACAGGATGTCAACGTTTTGTTAACAAGAATTCCGTCTATTAGATTTCCACAGGTTTTGCACAACGGATTTGAGTTGAATGTGGGGGTTTTGCACACTGATGGGTAAGGGCTGTGATGAGGAATGAAGGTAAGGAGACGAAGGGCAAAAGGACCTCGGCAGTAATCGGGCAATGTCAGCCACCCCAGGTCGCAAGGTTCTTTCAACGCATACCCGACGCCATGGAAGAAATGAATCACGTCTTCACAATCTCAGTTAGAATAGTCAGTGATGTCTGTTAGTGAGGCTTTGCAGAAGGGGAGGGCACCACGATGGGTGAAAATCATCGTGAAGTTCACCTTTTATGTAGTCACAGTCTCAATCTTCTTCTTTTGGACCGAGCGGATACCGGATGCTCCCTTCTGGGCGCACTTCGGGTTAACATTGGCAACCTGCGCTGGGCTGATCCTCAGCGTCGCTTTGATCCTGACGCCGATACTGGGAAGCATTCTGATCTATCAGGCCGTGCAGGTTCGCCGAGGCAAGCGAAGGCGCATCGATTTGATCGACTTGTAAGGGCGAATTACAGGCCCTATCGCTTTAACCACACCCGCCTGCCCTCTCGGTCAGATAGGCGCAATGCCGAAGTAACTAGCAGGGATCATGGAAATACCCCACCCCTAATCCCCTCCCCACCACGACTTCGTCGAGGCAAGGAGGGGACTCGCACCCTCACCTCTGTTCGCTTCGCTCACAGTTCCTCTCCCTTGAGGGAGAGACGATTACAGAACAGCCAATCTGTCTCGAAAGAACTCTGCCCGATCGCGCTGAGCGTCTTCTTCTGAGGTCTTCCCTCGTAATTCAAGAGTCGTCAGCCAGCTATCGACCTCGCGGTGCGACCCTGGGAATCCGGGCAAACCCTCCGCCGCCGCCCAGCGAACCCAGGTTAAGACGCGAAGCGCGTGGGCAAGCGTGAGCCGCTGCGAAGTCACGGCAAACTTTGCTGCCGCGCTTGCTTTGTTGTAGAGCTCTTCGTGGCTGATCGCAACTCGGGCCTGCCGCTCCTTCTCTGCAAGATAAGCGATAGCCCCTTCATATTCGGGGAGGCGGTCGCTCGTCGTTGAAATCTGCACAAATGCCCCGACGGCTCGGCTCGACTCTCCAAAGAGGCCACGAACGACAACCCCATTCTCGGCCATCGCCCGAAGTATTTGTGGCAACTCCTTGTTTTGGGCGAGCCCGATCAGGTGAAACATCGACGATACACGCACTCCCATTCCACAGTTGAACGGGCTCGTGCTCAAGAACCCAAACTTGGGAGACCAAGCAAATGTCAGCTTCGTTTCCATTGCCGCCAGCAATTGATGCGCCGCCGCGTAGGCATATTCAAACGTCCAGCCGGGAGTCAGCGCCTGTAACCGAAGGTGGTCCTCTTCATTGACCATGATGCTGACCATGCGACGGGGATCGAGGAGAACCGCGCGTCCGGGCTCGCGCCAGTGGAATTCTGGAGACACAAGCCGACAGCCGACGAGATATTCCCTCTCCGCCGGGCTGAGATCCTTCATGACTTCGAATGCAGAGGCGGCATAGTTGGGCTCATCTTCCCACTTGGGCGTGGGAGCAGTGACCTTTCTTAATGCGTCCGTGAGCTCTTTCTGAATCGCCTTAAGTTCGTCGGGGTCGGCATGATTCGGAAAAAAATGTCCTTGCAGATTGCGCATAAGGCGAACGCGCGAGCTTAGAATGACATCGGTTTGTGGCGCTTCGGCGTCGAGCCAGGCAGGTGGGGGCATCGACTTGAGCACCATCACGCGCCAAGATTCAGACTCTGAGCGCATGCGTGGCATGGAGAGAAGTTTACTGTGTGGAGCAGTGTCGGAGCTTTAGGCGCTGAGTCGTTGGTAGATTGGTGGATATTGCGGGGAGAATGCGAAGCTCGCGACCTAACCCCTTGCTCGGTGGCCCAAAGCTATAGCGGCCAATTCGCCGTCCTTACTGCTTCTTCCTCACGTCTCCGATCGTTCGATACACATAAGCCAGCACTTCTGCGACAGCGTTGAAGAGGTCGCGCGGAACGAAGTCGCCTACTTCACACTTTTTGTAGAGTTGACGCGCAAGCGGAGGGTTGGGGATGATCGGCACCTTGTTCTCGGCGGCGATCTCTCGAATCTTCAAGGCAAGATAGTCTTGGCCTTTTGCGACTACTTGTGGGGCGTGCATCTTCCCCGGCTCGTACTTGATTGCGATAGAAAAGTGAGTTGGGTTCGTAATGATCGCATCTGCGGTTGCCACCGACTGCTTCATTCGGCTTTTGGCGAGCTTTCGCATTCGCTGCATTCTTGCTCCCCGCATTTCGGGGGAAGACTCCATCTCTCGATACTCCTGCTTTAGCTCTTCCTTAGTCATCATGAGCTGCTTGTTGACCTGCTTGCGCTGGAAGAAGTAGTCGATCGCACCCAAGACAAGCCAGACCATCGTGATGCGAATGAGCATCATCTTCAGAACTTCTCCGACAACCCCGAGTGCACCAGCGGGTGGCAACGATGAAATCGATACGAGTCGGGGCCATTGTGATGCGATAGCAGTGTAGGCGATATAGCCAAAGACCGAGCACTTTGCCGTCGCCTTCAGCCCTTCCATAACGATGGTGCGTGAAAAGAGCCGCTTGGCCCCTTTCATGGGGCTGATCTTCGAAAAGTTAGGCTTCATCGCCTCTGGGCTGATGACGAACCCGACTTGAGCAAAATTTGCAACGAGACCGGCAACAATCGCGGTGAGCAAGAAAGGAGCCATCGCCACGACGGCTGGCTGTGCCGAATCCCAAAGATAACCCCAGAGCGTTGACGCATGGACATCCGAGGGGATGTTCCCAATCGACCGGTTCATGCTGAACATCAGGGCCTGGCCAATTCGGGCGACTGTAAAGGGGAGCACAATCACAAAGGCGATCAGAACGATGGCATTCGTTGTGTCGCTGGACTTGGCAACGGTTCCCTTTTTACGTGCGTCGGTACGACGCTTTGGAGTCGCCTCCTCTGTTCTTTCCTGACCCATCGTTTCCGACATCGGCTATTTCACCCCCCGTAAGGCGTTCCAGAGCGCATCGGTGGCAAGGTCCACGCTGACCTGTACACCGCCTACAATTGCCGGCAGAGCGATACTCAGGGTGAGCAGACCCATAATGATCTTTGCGGGCATTCCCACGATCATCGCGGGGAACTGAGGGACCGCCTTGTTGATGAAGCCCAAAGCGGCGTCGATGATGAAACCAACTGCGGCGACAGGAGCGGCTATCTGAATGCCAAGCAGCAACACCTGCCCGAGCAGCTGCAAGACGTTCGATTCGATGGCGTTCATATGCAATGCACCCATCGAGGGCATCACGTCGTAGCTCTTGATGAACGCTCGGATAAGGAGTTGGTGCCCGCCAATGGACAGGAAGATCGCCATCGCCAGCATATATTTGAACTGGGACAACAGCGTTGATGGGATACCGCTCACCGGGTTCATAACCTGGCTAGAGCTAAGACCGACCTGCATATCCAGAAACGACCCCGCAATCTGAAAAGCGGCGAAGGCCATGGAGATGAACATCCCAATCATCAAGCCCACAACGGCCTCTTGGGCAATCGCGATGACCATCGTGTAGATGTCCTGCGGAACATTTCCGACGGTCGGCTGGATCACAAAAACAAGCGCTGCCGATAGCGCCATGCTAATCATCACACGAATGTTTGCCGGTGTTTGCTGCCCTCCCAAAACGGGCGAGACCAGGAGCATCGCAGAGCATCGAATAAATACGACGATGAATGCCCAAAACAGCGCGGCGTCGATACTCATTGGGACACTCGGGAGATGTTCTCAAAGCAGAGAATCATGAATCCAACTAGCTTCTGGAGAATCCAGTTGCCGGTGAAGCCCAACACAACCGCAACGCCAAGAAGCTTTGGCACGTAGGTCAACGTCATCTCGTGGACCTGCGTCATGGCTTGGAAGATACTGACGGCGAGGCCGATAAACAGGGTGACAATCAGCGTGGGGAGCGATACCATGATCGCGATCTGTATTCCCATCTGGGCGATATCGAGCGCTCCTCTGGCATTCATCTACCTGTACCCCTGCAATATGGCGTTCACGAGCATGCTCCACCCGTCGGCGAGAACAAAGATAAGCAGCTTGGCGGGCAAGGATACGACCGTTGGTGGAAGCATCATCATGCCCATGCTCATCAGGCCGCTTGCGACGACAAGATCGATGATGAGGAACGGTACAAAGATATAGAAGCCGATGATAAACGCGGTCTTCAGTTCGCTGATCACAAACGCTGGGATCAGGCTGACGAGCGATACGTCCTCGGCGGTAGCGTTCTCTTGCCGGATATCGAGGAACATGCGCAGGTCTTTGCTGTAAGTGTTCTTCAGCATGAACTCTCGGACCGGTTTCTGAGCATTGGTGACAGCTTGGTCAAACGATATCTGCTTCTTCATGTATGGCTGGAGCGCGGTTTCGTTGATCGTCTCGTAAGTCGGAGCCATCACAAAGAAGGTGAGAAAAAGGCTTAGACCAATGACCACCTGGTTCGGCGGAATCGTCGGGGTGCCCATCGCATTGCGGAGAAAGCTAAAGATGATGACGATGCGGGTGAACGCCGTCGTCAGAATCATCAGCGCGGGTGCAAGGCTGAGAACCGTGAGGAGCGCCAGGATCTGAAGCGAACTGCTGACCTCACCCTCAGAGCCGGACTTGCCAATTTCGAGGCTGACCTTCGGCACCGTCAGGGCATCTTGACCGAATGCAGCCATTGCCGCTACACCCAGCAGAAATACTGGGATAACACGCGTCGCTATGAGTAGCAGGAATCTCTTGGAATTCATTTACTTGGCAATCCGATTTAAGCGCTCAAGCGCGATGGCAAAGTCTTCTGAGGGCTCTGATTGAGTTTCCTCGGCAGGTACAAACTCGTCGCTGAGGTAAGCGACTGCTTTAGGTTCAGCCTTTTGCGGCTCGGTGGTTCTCTCTTCGAGAATCTCCATAAATGTAGGGGCTACCGGCTTGGGATTCTCGTCCGTGATATCGGCGAGACAGTTCACTCCCGTACCGTTGACACTGATCAACAGCGTTTTAGCTTTTGCATTGACGATATAGAGAGTGCCACCCGCAAACGTGGCAGACTCTTCGATTTTGATTGCGCCGCCCGTCTTCGTCGAAAGCGATTTGTTCAACTTTACGGCGATTTTTGGCAGCAAACCCTTTAAAAGAAAGACAACTACAGTCACAGCCAACGCCATTTGGATGAGCGGCATAAGGCTTGCTCCTCCATCGCTGGACTTGGTGACTCCTGAAACAACGTCGTTCTTTGTTGCGGAGTAAATACTGTTGGCGTCACCCTGCGCGAGCGCAGCCGAGGCTAGCAGACCGATATAGGTGAGCGTAGCCCAGATTCTCATGCCACTTCACCAAGCCGTGCCAGCCGCTCTTGCGGCGTAAGGATCTCAGTGATGCGAACTCCGAAATTGTCTTCGATGACTACGACTTCACCTTTGGCGACGAGTCGACCATTGACCATCACATCAACGGGTTCACCGGCGGCCTTGTCGATCTCAACGATAGAGCCGGTTCCTAGCTCGACAACCTCTTTGACCATCATCCGCACGCGTCCCAGTTCAACACTGATTTCGAGCGGAATGTCGAGAAGAAGTTCAAGCCCTGTGTCTTCGTAAGCCGGTTGAGGGCGGGCAAGACCCGGTCCTGCCTGCTCTGCCGAAACCTGAGCAAAGGGGCTGCTGGAATCGTCGTCGCTTGTTGTATCGATGCCCAGAATCATCATCGCCGCTTCGTCGTCGAGCAGCCAGATAGCCGGGAAGCTCTGATCTCCACCGGAGAGAGCCAGTTCAACACGGACAAGTTCGTCAGACTTCTGAAGGTTTACCGGCATCGTGAACATCTGATAACGAATGCTCAAACCGCTGGCAACGATGGCTTCATTCTTGAGGTTGCCTACCGACATGCAGATGCCCTGGACGATGGCTTCGATAGAGGGGCGACAGTCGGAAACGAGCCCGTCGTCCACTTCTTCGATGTTCTCGTTCTTGATCGTCCCGGCAAACTCGACGAACGTGTCCTGCGGGATGAGCACAACCTGAACGCTCTCTGGCAAGTTTGCGAACGAGTACTGCACGACAAGCATTGGCGAGCCGGCCTCAGGCTGAATCTCAGTAGGCCGGGCGGCGACAGTTTTGTCGGGCGTAAATGTGATCGCTGTATTGCTTGCCTCACTTACGGTAAGCGTGACGGTCTGCCAGATTTGATTCTGTACGTCGCCAAATTGGCTGATAATCTCGGGTCGGATGGTCGCCATAAATGTTCCTTAGTCCTCTTTCACTCCAGAAACGGTAAAAACGAGTTTCTTGCCCTGCAACGCTGGCTTCCCTTCATATTTGGGAATGCCGCCAACATACAGGTTCAGGTCATCTCTTGTCTTTTGTCCAAGCCGCAAAACGTCGCCGGGCTGCAGCTTAAGAAAATCTTTGATATTCAATCGGCAACCGCCCAACGAGATCATGCAATCGACGTTCGCTTGGCTGACTTGTGCCGAAAGCATTCTTCGCGTCGTTTGGCTGACCTTACGGCTGCCTGTCGCAAACCACTTTTGTGCGCTGAGCTTTGTTGTGATGGGCTTGAGCAAGAGATAAGGAATACACAGGCTCATTGCACCACGCTGAGTGCCCAGCTTCACTTCAAACAGGATCGTGACTACGATGTCGTTCGGTGGCGCGATCTGGACAAACTGTGCGCTTGTCTCAAGCCCTTCGATGCTGGGATTGACCACGACGATTCCTTCCCAAGCCGACTTCAGCGCTGAGAACATCCTCTCGATGTTCTGCCGCACCAGCGGTCTTTCAATGTCGGTAAGCACAGTCCGATGAATCGCCTTTCCGGGGCCACCGAGCAATCGGTCGATCATTGAGAAGATCAGCGAGAATTCAACTTCAAGAACGGCTTGTCCACTCAACGGTGGCAGCGACATGACGGTAAAGACCGATTGGTTGATACTCCGCAGATACTCTTCATAGGGCACCTGCTCAAGCGAGATTAAGTCGATGTTGACGGGAGTTCTTAAGAATGCGGATAGCGCTGAGCCTGCCATTCTGGCGAAGGTCTCGTGCAGCATCTGCAACGTTCGCAGTTGGTCTTTGCTGAACTTGTCGGGTCTGCGGAAGTCATAAACTTCGTACGAGATCGCGGTTCGGGCCGATTGTCGAGCAGGCGGGGCGAATCCAGAGAGGCTTGTCGGCTTTGTGCCGGGCTTACCGGTAGCGGCCGCGGGCTGTCCGCCCGCTGCGGGCGCAGCGCCGGGTGCGCCAGCGTCTTCTGCTGCGGGCAGATCAGCAGGCCCGCCATCGTTCAACGAGGCGAGAAGCGCTTCAATTTCGGATTGCGAAAGGATCTCTGACAACGCTACTTCCCTTTGGTTTGGTTATTGGTGTCGGGCTTGGTTGGGGCGGGGTGCGATCCAAACATGGCTCGACGGACGACACCGTGAAGCGGCCGGGCTGTAACGACAGCTCGGACGACGCGCGGGGTGCTCGGTCTTTCAGACGCTTTGTGGGTCATCAGTGTGTTTATCGGCGCCCCGGTGATGTTCTTTAGCTCTGTCGGGAAAAAAGTTGAGGAATTACTTGAGGTTTTTGATTTGAACGGCGCGATGGGGGGTGCGGGATAGCTGGATTGAGATCTACATCGCACTGGCCTTAGGGGACAAAATCGTCCCGTAAGGCTAGTGTCATAGAAACCGAGATTTGCACCTTCTAAAAAGGATAGGAGCCCCCGCTTCATGCGTGAGGCCCCTGTTTCCTTCCTACCCTTCGCCCGTTTCAAGTCTTACTGGGTGGCTAAATCGTTGAAGTACACCTTGAGCACCGGTCCCTCTTTCGAGTCCCAACCGTTGGGAAGCTCGGAAAGGACAGGTGGGCCCTTCTTAGCATGAGCATCATCAGGCTTCTTAGCATGACTATCCTCTGTGGGCTTGGCTTCGCCTTCCTTGGGTGCCTTTTCGTCCTTGCCGTCCTTCGCGTCGCCTGCAGCCTCTTCGCCCTCCTTGTGAGGAGCGTTAGCTTCCAGAATCTCATTGATAGCCTGAGCGATTCTGGCTCGAAGCATGGGTCTGTTCACTTCACTAAAGAGGTCGGCTGACGTTTGGCTGGAGATGATCAGCTGTACTGCATCGCGAATTGCAGGCATCATCGCCTCAACTTCTTCTTTCTTGGCGCCCTCTTTAAGATGGAGGCCCAGAACGATGCGGGCATAGGAGCCCTGTGATTTGAGGTTCGTCAGAATCTCGGTTGTTTGGATAATCTCTTTCCCAAGCTTGATCTCTTCCTTCTTCTTGGGGCCTTTGCCCTTCATCATGAAGAAGCCGCCACCTGCGATCACAAGCACGAGAACGAGGATTATCGGAAGCTTGCTCTTTTTCTTTGGCGCTGCGTCCGTTCCCTCTTTAACCTCTTTTGCATCTGACATTCAACATCCCTCCGTGGCGCGAAGAACCACATGAAATGTATTCCGCATATGCACGGGGATTTCACATAGATTTGCCAGGGTAGGGAAAAATACCGCAGACCTTCAAGCAAACAGGCCGTTGAGGACAAAGTTGTCCTCAACGGCCTGCAAGAATTTGGTGTAATTCTTACTTCACTAAGCTTGCGATTGCCTTCTCAAACTCTTTGTCCGACTTACCTTTGCTGTATCCAAAGAAGGTGTGACGGATGACGCCCTTCTTGTCAACCAAGATGAACACAGGAATTCCCTGAATTCCAATCGACTTTCCAAGGTCGTCGGCAGAATCTACGAACGTGTAGCTATATTTGTGCTTGGCTTTGTACTCTTTGGCCTTGCCGGATTCATCCTGGAAAGTTGCTCCGATCACTTCCAGTCCCTTCGATTTGTACTTCTTGGCGAGAGCATCGACGGCGGGGGAAGCTTCTTTGCAGGGGCCACACCAGGTTGCCCAGAAGTCGATGAGAACAACTTTATTCTTATAGCTTGCGTTCGTGACAGTTTTGCCATCGGTTGTCTTCATAGAAAACTTGGGAAGCGGCTTGCCTACCCACTTTTTCAACTCGGCTGCCGGGTCTTTCTGAGCTTGCCCCGCCCCAAGTAAGACTGCCATGACGGCTACTGCCAAAATCGCTGCTATAGTTCGTGTTTTCATCATCATTCATCCTCTAAGGGAAGCTGCGCACCGCGCTGCCGTTGCTTAGTATACGGAGTTCTAAACGTGCGAAGCAGGGGACTTGTTCCCTTCTTTTGAATCTGGACCCGGGACTTTTATGGCAAACCGTACATGTTGCGCACACCGTTTTCCATGCCTTGCGATAGCTGAGCGTCGAGCTTTCTAAGAAGCCCCGACTCCCGTTTCTGCGGCGACACTTGCCCCGGCATGAACGCCGATCCCACCCAGATCGCACATATGGCGACGGTTAGAGCGATGACGAATTCGCGGACTGCTTTTCGATTCATGATGTTCTCCTCGAACACCACTATCATCGTTCAGCAAGACCCGATCTGCAATCGTCCAGAGGTACCAAATCGGCGCTTGATAGGGACTGTGTTTTTGGTACCAGATCAGCTATCAGCTGTCAGCTATCAGCCATCGGCTACCGGTTGTTAGCAAAAAGCGATCAGCTATCCATGCCCAGAAGGGCAGAAAGCTGATCGCTGATAGCCGAGCGCTGCTTGTTACCGTTGATCGACCGGAACAAAGTCAGCCGAATGCGGTCCTTCGTAGATAGCGCCCGGACGAATGAGTCGGTTGTTCTCCAGCTGCTCAAGCGCGTGCGCTGACCAGCCCGACACACGAGCGATCACGAAGATCGGTGTGTAGAGATCAACCGGGATGCCCAAAGCGAAGTATGCGTAGGCGGCTGGGAAGTCAACGTTCGGGAAGATATTCTTCTCAGTCTCCATGACGTTTTCCAGGATGTCGGCAATCTCCGACCACTGGGTCATGTTCTTTTCAGCTGAGAGCTCCTTGGCAACCTTGGTGAGATAGATCGCACGCGGGTCTCTCTTCTTGTACTCGCGGTGGCCAAAGCCCATGATCTTCTTCTTGTTGGCAAGAGCGTCTCGAATCCAAGCGTCTGCATTTGCGGGAGTACCGATCTCCTCAAGCATCCTCATGGCTTCCTCGTTGGCTCCGCCGTGGAGGGGGCCTTTTAGGGTGCCGATACCGGAGACGATTCCGCTGTAGAGGTCGCTGAGTGTGGCGACGGTGACGCGGCAAGCGAATGTGGATGCGTTAAAGCCGTGCTCTGCATAGAGCGTCAGCGAGCTATCGAGAACGTGGGCCGTCTTCGTGTCCGGCTCTTGTCCGCTCATCAGATAAAGGAAGTTCTGAGCGATGCTGTGCTCGGCCTTCGGCTTGAGCGGCTCAAGGCCGTTGCGAATGCGGTGTCCGTTTCCAACGATGGTGCTGCCTTTGGCAAGGATGCGAACGGCCTTGCGCCGGTTGGCTTCGTGGTCGGTCGCGGGTGCAGCATAGTCAGGGTCAAACGGACCGTAGACAGCATAGCCGACCTTGGCAATGTCCATCGGATGGCAGTCTTTCGGAAGCTGCTTGAGCGCCGTGTAGACCTGTTCAGGAACCTCTCTCTCGTCGGCAAGAGTCTTCTTGAAGCTGTCGAGTTCGGCTCGATTGGGGAGTTTGCCAAAGAGAAGCAGATAGGCCGTCTCTTCAAACGAGCCTTGCGAGGCCAAATCGTGTACGTTGTAGCCTCGATAAACCAGTGTGCTGGTCTCGCTGATAATCTCGGAAATTGATGTTAAGCCGCCGATGACGCCTTCGAGGCCGGGGCTATAGTTGGGGTACGTCGTTGTAGCGCTCATGTTTGATTCAACCTTACACCCACCGGTACGGCGTGTGTTTTCGGCGGTCGCCGAGCCGCTCAGAACCGTTGGAAACGACCGATCGCGACCTGTGACTTTGACCCTGATTTTACCTTAGAACGATCCAATCGGACAAGGAATGCCTGGGGCCAGCATTTGGCCTTCAATTCTCCACCCTGCTCAGCAGCCATGGATTAGGGAATGGTTAGCGCACACCGGATTCCACTTAGCTTGATGAATGCCTAAGCTACTACAGGCCAACGTCCTTTGCATTGACAAGAATGTACGGGAAGCTCGTAGCGGAAGCGGCCTTCAACTCTGCGTTCAAACGATTCCTAAACTCCTCCCATTGCGGAGGCGGTACCGTTTGGCATCCTTCGGAGCTGGTCTTCGTGTTGCTTCCTTTGTGGATGTTAATGCCAAACCAGCCAGTAAAGTCTTTATCCGAGCCATCTCTTTTGACGGTCACTTGTTCGGCCTGAACAAAGGCAGGATAGGGGTATCCAGGCTTATTGAAAGTCACTCCATGCATTCCGGGCTTGTACTTGTAAGTGCCAATCTTCAAGGTTGCGATGGACTGACGATGGATTGAGGGATCGGTATTGCCATTAAACGACCAAAACCCACCTGCAGTCACGATAAACAGCGCATCGTCGTATATGCCGATGTCATTTTTCCCGACAGCTCCCATCGTGTCTTGATAGTAGCCACGGACACCGACTAGGACAACTTTAGCTTGGACACCCTTTTGAGCAATGATGCTTTCGATCTTGTCTCTTGTAGCCTTGGGGCGAGAAGGTGGAAGTATTGCCATCTTGTTTTCCTCTTACTGCGCAGCGGAAATCTTCCTTCACAGAGAGCCATAACACTTCGGTCTTTGGGAATCTAACATGCTGTTACGCTTCAATCTGTTTTTTGAGATCGTTGTCGCGGTTTAGCCATCCCTTCAGAAACTTCTTCTGGCTGGGAGCTTTAGCAACCCGCGCGTGTCGATACGCGATGCGTAGGTCGACGATCTTGAGAGCTACTGTCTTTGGGTCAGCCGTGTGGATAAGTTCGGAAGCCTTTGGATTCCAAGCTGTGGTTCCGGTAAGCCCAAGCGCTTGGGCTACAAACTGATTGGAGCGTCCGACGCCAAAGTTGACGGCGGTATCGAAGACGGCAAGGCTGAGGGGCCATTTTAGGTAAACAGCTCGCGAGGTTTTCCAGTACCTTTCCTCATAGATATCTGCGACTTCATCCTTTGTGATGACCTTCACGGGTTGCTTTGCCAGCCCTTTTGAAACGCGGTAAGAGTCGTACACCTTTTGGATGATGCCCATATTTGTGGCTCCACCAGGGTCAACTGGATCGTTCACATAGCCGCCTTCGTACTTGAGAATCTGCTTGAGAACCTTCTGAAAGTCGTCGCTCATGACATGCCCCAAATCGTTCTTACTGTCTGACAAATTTTCGTGTAGCGGAGGATGAATGAGGTCTACCGTTCACTGACAATAGATTGTCCTCATTCATCTCATCTCTATCCTAACACGAAGACTCCAAAAGTAGATTGCCAATCTCAACAATAATCTGTACTAACTGGCACATTGTTGGCGAGCTTACATATCCAAATGCTAGGACTTGAGACAGGAGTTAAAAGCCAATCGACCCAGTTTGTTTCAAATCAGGAAACCGTTGGCTACAATGTCAGTCCGTCATTTACGCCCTTTGGGCTGACCACTCGTTAGCGGAACCTCCGTCTGCTTACCCTTTATCACTTTTGGTACAGGCATTCGTGCCTGAGCCTGCGACCATGCCTCGGCATACCGAAAAAACAACAAATGAACACAGAAAACTTAAAGATGATTCCGGTCGCCGATACGGTGGACATGTCTATATGGACGGGCTACGAAGATGTCCTCCATAGCACGTGGATGCTGAACCGGCGCGGCGCTTTCCAAGTGACACGACACTTGCCTGGAAAGCTCAACGACACAGCGCTTTCTGAAGCCTTGGTGGCTTTGGGAGGGCGACTTTTACTTGAGCGGCATTCGTGGTCGTCAAAGGGATACGTTTATGAATTTGACGACGCAATTTTGTCGCTAAGCTCGAACATACTGTCTATCGCTGCAATGACGAAAGATTTCGCCTTGCAGCTTGCTGAAGAAACGGCTAAACACTTTGTCGTGAAAGAACCAAGCGACAAGAAGGTAACGATCGAGTTCTGCTATGCGGGACAGTGCGGCGTTGCCAGAAACAGCCGTGAGATCGAAGCTCCCTACTGGGAATCGATCAAGACGAACTACCCGCTCTCTGCACAGGAAGAGCTGGACGACCTGACTTCGAAGGCGAAGCCCACAGGCGGAAGGCTGATCCTATTCACTGGACCTCCTGGAACAGGCAAGACCACGGCGGCTAGAGCCCTGGCGAAAGCTTGGTACGGGTGGTGCAAGGGCGTGTACGTGCTCGATCCCGAAAGGTTCTTTGGGGCGCCTGCGTACATGATGGAACTGCTTACTGACACTGAAAGCAACGACGATGATGACGACGACGATACCGAGACGACCGACGAAGAGAAGACACCCGCGAAGTGGGTGCTCTTCATCATCGAGGACGCGGACGAGTACATCTCGGCGACATCGAAGGAGCGCTACGGTCGAGAAGTCGCGCGGGTATTGAACCTGCTCGATGGAATGATTGGTCAGGGCTTGAACATCCTGATGCTCTTTTCGGCGAATATGGAGCCGTCAGAGGTCAACGAGGCCTTTGCCAGACCCGGACGGTGCTTGAGGTCTATCGACTTTGGTCGATTGACGCCCGAGGAAGCGATTGATTGGGCAAGGAAAAATGGTCTTGACCTGAATCGCTTAGAATCGGCGGCTGGCAAGACAATCGGATTTAGAAATCGATCCGATTTCTCGCTTGCTGAACTTTACGAGCTTCTGCGATTGCAGGGTGAGGACAGTGTCCCCTCAATCATCGCGGAATTGCCGGAACCGGTAATGCTCTAAGCCTTGCAGCCTTTGCATCCGCAAAGGCTGGGGTTTACAACTGCACCAACTCAGTACCAAAAACGTAGTCCCTTTCAGACACTAACCGTACGTTTCGCGAGTAGAACTTGTAAGCTACTTTCAATGTCCAAAGAACGCTCGATCCTCTTTCTTGCGATGAGCGGGGTTAGGATCAAGGACAAGGAACTTCTCGAATTTGGCATGACCCTCCCTGGATTCGTGGAGCGGGGCAAAGTCATCGCTTCCCTGCCAAGCCTTGGACTCCTTACTCTTGCTGCGCTCACCCCGGAACACTGGCGGGTCGAGTATCGAGAAGTTGACGCCGAGATCGAAGAGACGGTTCAAGCGATACTTCGAGAGCGGTTTGATGTTGTTGCGATCTCTTCGCTCACAGCCCGTATCCTTGATGCCTATTCTATTGCCGATCAATTGAGGTCGGAGGGGATGACCGTCGTGCTTGGGGGATTGCATGCGTCTGTCATGCCATCTGAAGCGGCAAACCATGCCGACTCCGTGGTGGTTGGGGAGGGCGAGTCCGTGTGGAAGCAAGTTCTTGCCGACTTTGAAGCAGGAAAGCTCCAACAAAGATACACGACTCTCGGCACGACGGAACAACGCTATTCCTTTGCAGACTCCCCACTTCCCCGCTTCGACCTTCTCGACATAAACCGCTACAACAGAATCACAATCCAAACCACACGCGGGTGCCCTCTCGACTGCTCCTTTTGTGCGGCTTCCCGAATGATCAGCAGCTACAAACGAAAGCCGATTCCTCGCATTCGGCGGGAGATCGAAGCCATTCTTGACCGTTGGCCGAAGCCTTTTATAGAGCTTGCCGACGACAACACATTCATCCATCGAAAGTGGTCCCTCGAACTGGTGCAAATGATCGGTGAATATCCAGTTCGCTGGTTTACCGAAACCGACATTCGACTTGCCGACGACCCCGAACTTCTTGATGCTCTTGCCAAGTCCGGATGTGCGCAGGTTCTTATCGGGTTGGAGTCGTCTGCGCCAGAGTCCCTTTCCGAAACCGACCGAGGCGGCTGGAAACGAAAGCAGCTTGAGTTTTACGCGGAGAAGATTGACCGCATTCAATCCGCCGGAATTTCGGTGAACGGGTGCTTTATCCTGGGTTTCGATCATGACGACGTTGGCGTCTTTGACCGCACGCGAGAGTTCGTCGAGAGACTGAATCTCTCTGAAGTACAAATCACGATACTCACTCCTTTCCCAGGCACTGCCCTTACAAACCGGCTTCGTGACGAGGGCCGTCTTTTGAAGCCCATTTACTGGGATGAATGCACCCTTTTCGATGTGACCTACAGGCCACAAAAGATGTCGCCTGATGACTTGCGAGACGGCTTCCGCCGTCTTGCCGGAGAAATCTATTCAGATGATGCCACTGCTCAAAGAAAACAGTCCTTTCATAGTAGTCTGCGAAAGTCAAAGCGCAGAGTCCAGGAGACCATCAATCATGGAAGTCCTTAAGCTTGCTGTCAAGGTCCTGTCGTTTCGTGCGACGAAGGAGGAGTTAAGCAAGATCGGCCCAGCCCATCTTTTGCTGGGAGTGGTCATGACTTGGCTCGTTGGGATGGGAAGATGGTGGGACGATCCCGAAGCTCTGCCGACCCAAAAGTCAGGAGCTGGCTCGGTCATTTACATCTTTGTTCTTGGAACGGTCCTGTGGCTTTTCTGCAGACCCATTTTCAGAGAGAACTCCAAGTGGATTCAAATGGTGGGCTTCATAGGGCTCACTGCGCCCCCTGCGGCTTTGTATGCCATTCCTGTCGAACGCTTTACAGACCTGCATACGGCAGGCTCAATCAACTATACGTTTCTGGGGATCGTTGCCATATATCGCGTGGCATTGATGCTCTGGTACTTGTGCAAGATTCACAGTATTGGAGTTTGGGCGGCGGCATCGGTGATTGGACTTCCGATCACAGCGATGTTGTCCATATTGTTTGCGACGGGCCTAATGAACGCAATTGCCAACGTGATGAGCAACATCCGAGAGATTCACTCTTCTGAATTCGCCGGCTTTGGGGAAGCGATTTTCACAATCGGATGTGGAGCAATTGTGTTGTTACCTGTGTTCGGATTCAGTTACATAAAGGCCTGGCGAGATGCACAATAGCTTTTGATATAGCGTGGCTCAAGTCTTCAATAGAGACGATGCTAGCTGGCATTACTCGCTCCATTTCATATCCTGCTCCGTATACGACGGATAGTCGATGGTGTCATAAAGCTCGGCCCGGGTGCGCATCTTATCCATCCACCCAGCCTGTGTCCCCGTCGCCAGCAACTCTGCGTAAAACTCCTCAATGGCTTTGAGCATCACACGAAGAGCCGTGACCGGGAAGATCACCATCTCATAGCCAAGCTCTTTGAACCGAGAAGCCGGAATGAGAGGGGTCTTCCCAAACTCCGTCATGTTCGCCAACAGCGGCGCTTTCACCCCTATCCGAAAGGTCTCAAACTCGGCCTCGTTGGCAAGCCCCTCCGGGAAAATTGCATCAGCACCAGCATCCACATAAGCCTTTGCCCGTTCGATTGCAGAGTCCAAGCCCTCTACCCCGCGCGCGTCCGTACGCGCGATAATCATAAACGACGGGTCGCGCTTCGCCGAAACGGCAGCCCTTAGCTTGCTCACCATCTCTCCCACCGGGATAACTTCTTTGCCGTCAAGGTGCCCGCACCGCTTCGGGCTGAACTGGTCCTCAATATGGATTCCGGCAAGTCCGGCCCGCTCCATCTCGATCACCGTACGAACAGCGTTCCATACATCCCCGAAAGCCGTATCCGCGTCGCAGATCATCGGCACCGGCGCTGCCGCGCAGGCTTGCGCGGCGACGCCCGACATTTCGTTCAAAGTCGTCAAAGCGATGTCGGGCATCCCCAGCAGATTGTTCGTGATCGCGCCTCCGCTCAGATAAGCCGCCTTCGCTCCCTGCTTATAGGCCGCCAAAGCTGACAGCGCGCTGAAAGCACCCGGCATCACGACGATATCCTGCTTCATCAGATCGCGCAACGTCTGACCCGGAGACTTAAG
Source organism: Fimbriimonadaceae bacterium (assembly GCA_019638775.1). Classification (NCBI taxonomy): domain Bacteria; kingdom Bacillati; phylum Armatimonadota; class Fimbriimonadia; order Fimbriimonadales; family Fimbriimonadaceae; species Fimbriimonadaceae bacterium. The sequence continues at coordinate 169,603 of JAHBTD010000004.1, forward strand.
GGGTGGATGCACCATATAATGTGAGCGTACCCGCGCGGTTTGCGAACGATAGGTGAACCACGGGACGGATCCATCGTCTGGAACCTTCAATGAAGTTTTGCGTTGCCGTCGTTGCCCTATCTGTCGTAGCTGCTTCAGCCTATGCCCGCCCTGACTTTTGGGACGAGTTCGTCAAGCACTACAGCATTAAGGAAGATTCGACAATCTTCATAACCAAATGCCAGACCTGTCACACAGCCCGTCCACCGCAACGCAATGACTACGGGCGGTCCATTCGCACGGCCTACCGAAACGCAAAGCCAGGACAGCGGATGCCGGATGTGTTCAAAGCCGTCGAAGACCTGGATTCCGACAAGGACGGTACCAAGAACGGCGAAGAGATCAAGGCGGGGACGCTTCCCGGCGACGCTGAAAGCAAACCGGCGAAGAAGGATGGAATTGATCCGATTTATACGCTTCCCTTGGCAGGAATTCTTGGCATTGCCGTCTTTGGTGTGTCAGCGCGTCGATCTCGTACGTCTTAGGCAATATGAGATTCGCCTCTGCAGCCCGACTGTGTCTGGGCTTGACCCTTGTTAGTTGCATTGCGTGTATTGCCCAAGCAAAACCTGAATTCTTAGAAGTCTATCGTGCACATTACGGATTGAAGGACGGCACGAAACTCGGTGATGCAAGCTGCACCAACTGCCATACTCAACCCCCTCGCCGCAACCCGTTCGGCAAGGATATTGAGCACGAGTATGAGGCAAGCCCAGGGGGACAACTCACAGCTGCCATGCTCGACAGCGTCGGTTCCAAGGATTCCGATGGAGATGGATTTTCCAATGCCGACGAAATCAAGGCCGACACGCTCCCCGGCGATCCTGCAAGCAAACCCGTGGGACCAGCGACAACAGGATCGGAGGGTCAAGGAGCCAGTGCGACTCCGGCAACAGAGTCACCTTCGGGAATCGATTGGGAGGAGCAGATCAATCCCAAGCACACCTTTCACCCATTGATTGTCCATTTTCCAATTGGGCTTTTTCTGTTTGGGGCGTTTCTTGAAGTGCTTGGAAAGCGTCGGGGTGAATCAAAGCTTCGAGAATTCGCACTCTGGAATCTTGGATTCGGCGCGATCTTTGGAGTTCTTGGAGCAGTCACAGGGCTCATCGCGATTTTCAGGTTAGGGCTTAGCTTCTCAGGCATCGCTCTACTTCACCTCATCATTGCTGGAGCGGCCGCGGTTCTTATGGTGGTGATCGCGTTGTGGCGGCGAAAAGACATGCCCGATACAGCTGCTTACTGGACCGTTCTTGCGCTTACTTGTCTGGCGATTGCTGTCGGTGGGCACCTTGGGGCGACGATGGTTTTCAATCCAGAGACCTTGGCCTTTGTCGGGCTTCGTCTTTGAGAATAGTGAAATGGTTCGCACGGCAACGAATCTTGTGGGACATCCCGCAACGTTTGCCAGGAACAGATTTGACATCGCCCCAAAAATAGAAGTACCGGTGAACGTTCTGCAGTGGGGAGGAGAACAAAGGCTGGTGCCCAGTTGTGGGGAGACTGGGCTACCGCCTTTTAAACACTTTTGCCGGACTCGTTAGGCTAAATTCTGTTCCACCCGCAACCAATCGTGCCTCAACCATGACGGCATAGTTTTTCCCCTTTGCAAGGTGGACATCCAAGCTCATCTTCGTGCGACTCGTTTGGGCCTTTTCAGGGGTGACCGTCTCAACGATCTCCCACTTCTGGGGTCGAAAGTCGAGCGTTTCTGAAGCGACCAACCAGGTTCTCAAAACCCTTAAATTCTCAGACGGGGCTTCAATGCTTGCGATGGCAGTATCGGGTCGCCTGGGATCCGCCTTGATCTGTAAAGCGACCTTCGGCATTTGAAACTCGCCAGCACAAGACTTTGCAAACGCCCTTATCGCTTCCACAGTCATGCGCAAGTCACCGAGTCCATGCCCTGCATTGGGGACGATCAAGGTCCACGTTGGCTGCTTGAGATCGCCCACATAGTTGCTGAGGGCATCGACCGTCCAGTACGGGTCGTTCCCGCCATTGACGATCAGCGTGGGGGCTTTGATTGCGGCACGGTAGGTATAGGGATCGATCATTTGCGAGAGGAACTTTCCGTCAGCCGTATCAAGTTTTGCTTGCAGCCCGCGCCTTGTGTAATCCTGAATCTGTGCGCTGTACTCTCCCCAACTCTCGATCTGGTGCCTCATCTGTTTGCCGACATTAAGGTTGTCGATCACACAAGGGGCGATACCGACAACTCGCTTGTCTTTTGCCGCGCCAACAAACCACGTCGTCCAGCCACGCTTGCTAAAGCCAGTGACGACGAACTTCGAGATGGGATTGACCGATTGTTTGGTCGTTGATTGGACGGCGTCCATCGCGCGTATCGCGCTCTTTGTCATGGGAAAAAGGAGCGGCCAGGTTGGATCTTTCGTTTCAAGGTACTTCTCGAAAGTGTGAGCAATCAGATCATCCTCTTTCATGTCCCAGATCGGCTGATTGGGGATATTGAAGAGGATCGCGATCGGCAAACCGGACATTTCGGCGACGATCTGCGCTTGTGCCAAGTCCGCCATGTTGGGTTCACCACCCGTGATATAAAGAATCGCAGTCCCTTTTGCTGCTACGGTCCGCGGTTCCAAAACCGCCACCGTATGCCTCCACGGTACGCCTTGCCAGGTCAAGCTCGTCATCTTGATGTCGGCTCGGCGGTCGGTAACCTTCTCCACCTCAAAGCGAAAACTTTCGTCCTTTAAGGCCAAATAGTCATAAAACGCTTGCTGAGGCGGCACATTTGTTGTAAGTGCGGTTAGAGACAATGCGAGCATGCCGAGCATAGTTTTACGATACCTTTCCCTTCAAGTTATGAACTTGATAGAGATTGAGAACGATCCCTTAACACTTCCCGTCGTACTGCTGGGTTGACTTCTGGTGACAAAACTGCGAAAATAGGAAAGTTGAGTCAACGGAACAACCGACTGACCTGGCAGGTGGATATGAAGTTCTGGAAGAAGTGGAGTGCGGTAGCTGGGGCATTGCTCGTCGTCACGGCATCGCAAGCCTTCTATTACGATACGAAGATTTTGATTGATCGAGCGATCAATAGCCCGACGTTTACGGTTCGCTATAGCGGCACACATGCTGCCACCGTCGAACTTAGGGTGAACGGCGTAAGCATCGGTACGCGAAGCGTGAATGCATCGCAGACCAGCGGCGAAACCAACTTTAACATCGATCTGACGTCGCTCTCAGCAGCCGACAACGAGATCGAAGTTCGCCTTTTTGACAAGAGCGGCAAGCTCGTGGGCACCGAGAAGACAAGAATTCTCGCCGACACTCAGGACACTTCCGTTGTCCGTTTGTCCAGCCTCAAGAATGGGCAAACCGTGATGGGAACGGTTGATATCAAGGTTGGCTTTGGTCGCGAATTGCGAAACGTGTACGTGAGCTTCTTTATTAATAAAGAGTTCAAGGGCATGACCAACTACGCACCGTTTGCGTTCTCGTGGGACACAACTCGCGAAGCCAACGGCTGGCACGACGTTGAGGCATGGGTCGTTGACGATTCCAGCATGACCTTCAAGTCACAAACCTATCGGCTCTTTGTGAACAACCCCGGTGGTGAAACCAATCGACGCCTCCCCGGCTCGACTCCTGTCACCTCTCCGCCAAAAGTGAACACAACTGGCTCGGTGCCGATCAAGGTCGCGAACACGACAAACTCGGTTGCGGCGGCGACGACCATTGCAACACCACCCAAAGCAAGCAGCCTTTCTGCAGCAATCACTATCGTGACGGCGGCTACGGTTGGTCAGGCCAGCAGCGTTAAGCCCGCTTTCACCCCGAACCCTGCAACTGCAGGCGCTCGTGCGGTGACTCCGGGAATTAACAAGGCCCCGATCAACACAAAGATCCAAACCGTTCCGACGGGTGTGAACAGTGTTGCTACAGCAGCAAGCGTGATCAGCATCCAGAAGGGACAGAAGTTGCCCAACATCGGCACTTTTGCCATTATTTTGAATTCGCGAATCGTGAACTTCGACGTTCAGCCGCGCGTTCAAGATGGCGTGCCGCTCACTCCACTCCGACATCTTCTTGAAGAGGCCGGTGGTGAAGTGAATTGGACAAACGCCACGAAGTCACTCAATGCCAAGACGGACGGCCGTGAAGTCTATATTCGCATCGGCGACAGACTCGCGAAAGTCAATGATATGACCATTGAGATGGAACTGGCTCCGTTCCTTGAAAAGGGTCGGACAATCGTTCCTTTGAGCTTCATTCGAGACGTGCTTAACGTTGATGTGGATTACGACCCCAAGACGGGACACGTCGTCATCACCTCAGTTAAAAAGTAAACTTCGCAACTCCCGTTGAGAAGGCGCTCCGATTACCCGGAGCGCCTTCTTTTTTGCCTGGATTATCCAGCGATACCTGCCAACAATGCAGATAGGGAGTTTTTTCGTTTGTTCAAGAAAGGTGACAAGACAAAGGAAGCAGTAAAGCGAAGCATCAAGCACTGGCTTTTGCTCTTTACCGCGTTCGCCGTTGTCGGCGGAGGCGCATGCTACTTCGCGTTTTTAGGCGCACTCGAACTCCATCAGTCGAACCTTCGAAACGAACTCGAAGCGCTGGCAAAGCTTGGCGCTCTGCAAGTCGATCCTGCCGAACATCAACAACTCAATGACCCATCTGCAATGGAGACTCCTCTCTACACACGGCAGATTGAGCGTCTCGGCCGAGTTCAGGAACAGATCAGCACTATCCGCTACATCTACACAATCCGGCGGATCGATGGAAAGTTGTTCTTTATCCTAGACCCAACCCCGCCAGGAGATCACGACAATGACCAGATTGACGACAAGTCGTGTCTCATGGACCCTTACGAGTCCGAGCCTTATCCCGTTTATGAAGTGTTCAAGACGGGACGATCCGTAGCGACGGGCCAACTCGAAACCGATCAATGGGGGACGTTTCTGAGTGGTTATGCACCCATAAAAGACGAGCACGGACAAACCGTTGCGGTGCTTGGGATTGACATTGAAGCTAGCCAGGTCATGACGCAAGAAAAGCAGTTGGCGCTTGTCTTCCTCGCTGCCTTCATCTTTACGCTTGTCCTGGGAGGCAGCGTTTCCTACTACCTCGCAACGCATATCGCGCGATCCGCCACATCAACGCGAGATCAGATAGGAGGGGCGATAGCACGCTCTGGAAACCGAACAACCATTCTTCAGATCGGACTCGCCGCTGCTGTCATCGCGTGTATAGCGCTCGGTCTCTATGGCAGAGCAGCATCGCGACTCGAAAAGCAAGAGTATCAAGCGTCTGGCAAAAGCATGGAGCGGCTGTTCCGATTACAGTTTGAGATTGACAGCCTGCTGGATACAGCGGTTCCAGTGTCCGAGACCTTCGCTTCCATCATGGCCGGTCTATCAACGCCTGAACTCGCTACTCTACAACTGCGTGTGAAGACCGCTCAAACAAACTACCGTCAAGGCAAAGCATTGTGGCGTGATGAGATGGAACGCGTTGGCGATGACATTCGAAGTCGAACGGCTGACCTCAATTCCCGACAGACAGAGTTGGGGTCGCAGCTTGTTGCCCACCATGAGACTTTTAACGTCCTCTTCATCGTTGCCGCAATGCTCGCCTTAGGTTCTCTTGTGCTTGTGCGGGCGGCGACAGTGCAGCAAGACCAACTGGCACGTACCGCTCAGGAAGCGAGTCGACTTCACGAGGAAGTCGGAATCAAAAACGCCGAGATAGAAGCCACCAATATTGTGCTCACTCGTGCACTCGAAGACCTGCAGGACAACTTTGAAGCCATGGTTCAGGCTTGGGTCAAGGCCGTGGAGGCGAAGGACCTTTATACTGCAGGACACTCCGAAAGAGTCATGCAATACAGCACAGCAATAGGCCGTCGAATGGGGCTCTCCGAGCATGACTTGCGCGTTTTGGAAATGGGGACGCTAATCCACGACATTGGCAAGATCGGAATTCCCGACTCGATTCTAATCAAGCCGAGCAGACTCAGCAACGAAGAGTTCGAGGTGGTCAAGTCGCATCCGGATATTGGCTATCGGATGATTTCGAGCATCCCGCTTTTTCAGGAGTGTGCGCCGATTGTTCTCTGGCACCACGAAAAGATGGATGGCTCCGGCTATCCCGACGGACTATGTGGAGATGAGATACCGCTCTTGGTCAAGATCTCGACAGTCGCCGATATGTTCGACGCGATGACCTCAACAAGGGCGTACCGTGCCAGTCTTTCAGCCTCTATCGCACTTGAAAATCTGCGCAAAGATGCTGAAAAAGGGGCACTTGAGCCTAAGATCGTGGAGATTCTTGCCGAAATTGTAAATGAGCAGGGCGTTTTGTGGCAACCGCCACGTCAAGACGCCGCATAGGAAATGAAATGAGTTCTTTAAGTGATGGCCGCAGATACGAACGGATACCGGTTCTAGACTACGCTATGGTTCGGAGCGCGCCTAAGGGCCATCCATTTCGAGCTCTCGTCATTGACGTCAGTCTCGGCGGACTGCTCCTCCGCTCAGAACACAACTTCACAGGCGGCGAGACGATTGAGATTCAGATTGCACAAGAGCGCGGCGACGCTGTTACAGTCGAGGCTGAGGTAAGACACTCGACAGTAGTCGAAGGAAGCCAGTTCTTTCTTTGCGGAGCGCGATTCCTGCCAAAAACGCACGATCAAAGAGTGGCTATCGTTCACTACGTGCACGACGCCTTCCGAACAGGCGCCGACAAGATGATGGTTTCAGACATGGCGAACGCTCAGTCCTAAGACCAAAGCAGGAAGAATCTTCATCACGTCGAAAAGGCCCATGTGGCCTCGCCGACGTCGCCTCTTCCACGCAACAAGCTCGACTCTCTGCCCAAGCTGTTCGAGTGCTTGCATAGCTACCGACTCTCCACCTTCAGCTCTGATCTGATCGCCGGAGTCACCGTCGGTCTTGTCGCCCTTCCGCTTGCCATGGCATTTGCCATCAGCTCGGGCGTCAAGCCCGAAGCAGGGCTTTATTGCGCCATCATCGCCGGGTTTATTACCGCTCTGCTTGGCGGGTCGAAGACCCAGGTCAGTGGTCCAACCGGTGCGTTCGTGGTGGTCGTCGCGGGCATCGTCCACACCTACGGCATTAGCGGCTTGTTTATGTGTACGATGATGGCGGGAGTGATTCTGGTCATCCTCGGTCTCACCGGTCTTGGGAGCGCGGTCAAGTTCATCCCACGTCCAGTCGTCATCGGCTTTACCAACGGCATCGCGCTGCTGATCGCCTCGACCCAGATCAAAGACTTCTTCGGGCTGGACATTCCCAAAGTCCCCAGCCTCTTTCTCGACCGCATGAAGTCTATCATGGCGCATTGGGACACGCTCTCGATGCAGAGCACGCTTCTCGGCTTTGGGTGCATCGCGGTGATTGTGCTGTTCATGCGCTTCATCAAGCGCGTGCCAGGAACCATCGTCGCGCTCCTTGGCGGCACCGTGCTGGCGTTCTTGCTGCACCTGAACGTCGAAACGATCCAAAGCCGATTCGGCGGGATTCCCAGCGGACTGCCCTCGCTGCACACGCCTAAGTTTGAAGCGGGGATGCTGGCAACGCTGATCTCTCCGGCTCTCACCATCGCGATGCTCGGGGCTATCGAATCGCTGATGTCGGCGGTTGTGGCGGACCGGATGTCGAAGGACAAGCACAACCCAAACGTCGAGTTGATGGCTCACGGAGTGGCGAACATCCTGTCTCCGCTTGCCGGAGGGCTTCCCAGTACCGGGGCCATCGCGCGAACGGCAACAAACATTCGGAGCGGTGCGAAGACGCCCGTCTCGGCGATAATCCACGCACTGACGCTTCTTGCTATCGTCATGTTCGCGGCCCCGCTTGCCAAGTACATCCCGCTCTGCGTCCTCTCGGCGATCCTTTTTGTTGTGGCCTACAACATGGGAGAGTGGAAGGAGATTCCGCAGATTCTGCGCCTCTCCAAGGCTGATACCGCCGTCTGGGCGGCGACCTTCTTGCTGACGGTCTTTGCCGATCTGACGGTGGCAGTGGAGGTGGGGATGATCCTTGCCGCGCTGCTCTATATCACTCGAGTGACTTCGACGACGACGGTGACAATCGTCGATGAAAGCTACATTACATCGGGGCAGGAGCATTCCCTTCAGGACAAAGATATTCCGAAGGAGGTCGCCATCTTCCGTATTCACGGGCCGTTCCTGTTCGGCTCGACCGACAAGCTGCAGGAGATCGCCGACAGGATTAGCACGCTCCCGCCCGTTGTCATTTTACGGTTGCGCAACATGACGGCTATCGACGGCACGGGAATGCAGGCGATCGAGGAGTTTCACACCCTGGTGAAAGAGAGCGGGCGGACGATGATCGTCTGCGGAATGAGGGACCAGCCGAGACAGTTCCTAGAACGGTCAGGCTTTGCCGAGCATATCGGGCCGGAGAACGTCTGCAGGCACGTCTCAGCTGCTATCGACCGGGCGAATGAAATATTGGGGCGGTAGGGCTTAGCTGTTGTGATCCTGCTAAGCACTGCCCTCCCGCTGTGCGGGGTACAGTCCTTAGCATGTTTGCCGTGGTTTTCCCCGGACAGGGATCGCAAAAGCCAGGCATGGGAAAAGAGCTTTTCGACGCTTACGATGCTGCTAAAGCGGTTTTTCAAACGGTCTCGGATGCTGCCCATGTCGATGCTGCCCGCCTATGCTTTGAAACCGACGAGGAAACCCTTCGTCAAACGCAGAACGCACAGATGGCTCTGTATACGGTCGGGGTGGCAGCCTATTCCTGTCTTCAGGAGCGCCTTGGCGAGACCCAACCCGGCGCCTTCGCAGGTCACAGTGTCGGCGAATACGCTGCGCTGACGGCCGCTGGATTCTTGAGCATTGAAGACGGAGCAAGACTTGTCCTGCGTCGGGGTGACCTGATGGCACGATCTGGCAAACTTCGACCTGGAACCATGGCCGCCGTACTTGGTCTGGAAAAGAAGGCTCTCCATGATATCTGCAAGGCGTCCTCCCAACCAAACAGCGTCGTCGTCATCGCGAACGACAACTGCCCGGGACAGCTTGTGATTAGCGGTGATGTTGATGCGGTTCAGCGTGCCTCAGCGATGGCTTCTGAACAGGGCGCGAAGCGCGTGTTGCCAATCAACGTCAGCGGCGCATTCCATAGCCCGCTGATGGAAGAGGCATCGATGGCAATGCTCGAAGCGCTCAAGCTTGCGTCGTTCAATGGTTTCTTGGGTCAGATACCCGTCTTCAGCAACGTCACTTCAGAGCCCTCCGACCTTGCATCATCGTGGCCTGTCTTGCTTGAAACGCAACTTAAGAGCCCTGTGCGGTGGACCGAAACGATTCAAAACATGATGAAAGAAGAGGTTGATACGTTTGTCGAGTGCGGCTCGGGTGAGGTCTTGTGCGGGCTGATAAAGCGGACAAGCAAAGAGGTTCGCACACTTAATGTAGGCGACCCTGCATCACTGGACGCCACGGTGGAAGCATTGAACGGAGTGAAATCTTGAACTTTGAAGGACAGGTTGTTGTCGTTACGGGGGCTTCCCGAGGAATCGGGCGTGAAATCGCGATGCAGTTCGCCGCAAAGGGCGCGAACGTGGCTTGTATCGCGACCAGCGTAGAAGGGGCGGCGAAGACCGCTAGCGCAATCACAGCAGCCGGAGGCAAAGCCGAAGCCTTTGCCTGCAATATCGCCGACTCGGAACAAGTTGATGCCCTTATGGCGAGCGTTGCCGAAAAAATGGGGACGCCAGCGGTCCTTGTGAACAACGCCGGCATCACCCGCGACACGCTAATGCTGCGGATGAAGGATGACGATTGGGACCAGGTGCTTGAAGTCAATCTCAAAGGAGCGTTCCTTACCATTCGTGCGGCAAGCAAGTTGATGATGAAGGCACGGTACGGACGGATCGTCAACATCACGAGCATTGTCGGGCTTCATGGAGCAAGCGGCCAGGCGAACTATGCCGCAGCGAAAGCAGGCTTAGTCGGTCTGACAATGACCGTGGCGAAGGAGTTTGGAAGTCGGGGCATCACATGCAATGCCGTCGCGCCCGGATTTATCGAGACGGACATGACATCCGATCTCCCCGAGGAGTTTCGAGAACATGTCGCCAAGAACGCTCCTGCCGGGCGACTCGGCAGTCCGGCAGATATCGCCGCTGCTGTTGTGTTCTTGGCGAGCCAAGAAGCGGGCTATATCACGGGACAGACCTTGACGGTTGACGGTGGGTTGACGATTTAGCGTGGAGATCAGATATCTGAAATCTGATATCAGATATCAGATTTCTGATCTCTTTTTTAGGGAGGATTTCCGGATTTTTCCACCGAATCCTAATCACCAACATGTCAGCGGTACCCGCGACTTCCGAGAAAGTAACGCCTGAACAGAGGAAGGCGTTTATCGCTGCCTGGCTTGGCTGGGCATTCGACGGCCTTGATGGGTTCCTCTACGCTCTCGTCGCTGTCAAGTTCGTCACGGAGCTCATGGGGCCCGGCACGCAGCCCGACGTCGTGGCAAAGTATGCCGGAGTTATTCAGGCCGTATTCCTCTTTGGCTGGGCGTTCGGCGGTGCCTTTTTTGGGCGGATCGGCGATAAGATAGGGCGCACCAAGACGCTCACCATCACCATCCTCACTTATGCTTTGTTCACAGGTTTTTGTGCGCTGTCGCAAGCCTGGTGGCATCTGCTCATTTTTCGGTTTATCGCGGCTCTTGGGATAGGTGGAGAGTGGGCGGCCGGGTCAGCGCTGGTGAGTGAGACGCTGCACGACAAACACCGCTCATGGGCGAGCGCGTTGCTGCAGAGCGGCTACATGACGGGCATGATCCTCGCCGCGCTCACGGTCAGATTCATGGCTGAGTTGCCCGTTCGATGGGTGTTTGTGATTGGGGTTCTTCCTGCGCTTCTAACGGTTTGGATTCGGAAGTCGATCCATGAGCCAAAAGAGTGGCAGGAAGAGCGCAAAACCCGTGAGATTCCGAAGGTCTCTGCGCTCTTTCAGGGCGCGATCCTCAAGAACACTTTACTCTCGCTCACGTTCTGCGGGATCTGCCTTACCACCATCTGGGCGTTCCTTTTCTACAGTACGCCCGTCCTTCGATCGCTCCCCGAAGTTAAGGCGATGGACCCAAGTTCGGCAACGCTGCTTGTCTCGAATGTTGTGATCATCTTTACGCTTTGGAACATCGTCGGAAACTTTGCCGCGACATACATGGCCAAGCTCACCAGTATCCGGTTCACCTTTGCATTCTTTATGGCGGCTTCTTTCATAACGTTCTACGTGGGCTTTGGGCAGCCGCGCGATCTTGGCGGTCTCACGCTCTACTACAACATCGTCATGTTCTTCGGCACGGGAGTTTTTGCCATCTTCCCACTGTACATTCCAAAGCTCTTCCCTACTCTGCTGCGCACCACGGGTTCGGGCTTCTCCTATAACTTTGGGCGCGTAATCGCCGGTGTGGGAACGTTGGTGCTGCCCCTTATGCTTTCACGCCCCGACGCACCCACCCCTCTGAACATCCTGTGGTACACGGGCTTTCTCTACATCGCTGGTTTTGGAGTCGCCCTCTTGATGCCCGAAGTTAAGGCCGCCATGACATCCAGCCCAGAGTTCGCCACAGAGTAGGGATCAGACAGGTACCCTTTCGCCCGGCATGACCACCATACTTGCAACCTGGAAAGAGCCGGGCCGAGTCGCCATCGACACTGCATGGGCCGCTCGCTCTTCTGGAGCTGACCTCCGCACGACCCTCGAAAAGGGCCTCGCTGCCGCCGAGCTTGACCCTAGCCTTGTGGCTATCGGACTCGGTTCACTACCGAATGCCGACGGAGAGCTCGAACTCGACGCAGCTATGATGGACGGACGTGATCTCTCCGCAGGCGCTGTTTGTGCCGTCCGAGGAATTGTCCCAGTCATCGGTGTGGCCCGCCGGGTCATGGAGGACACACCTCACGTCATGCTTGCAGGAGAGCAAGCCCGTCGCTTTGCCCTGAACAATGGCTACCGACCCCAAAACCTCATGACAACCGAAAACATTGCTCGGTACGAAGAGTGGAGGACGGACCCCGCAAGGATCGAGCGTGAGTATGTGCATGCCGTGGAAGAACTTCACGGAGACACGGTTACGATGCTCGCCCTTGAAGACGGTCCCCACTGCGTCGCCGCAAGTGCGACCAGCGGCCTCGCGTTCAAACTCGCGGGACGGGTCGGCGACTCCCCGATCATCGGAGCGGGGATCTACGCCGATGACGAGGTTGGCTGTGCAGGAGCAACAGGCTGGGGTGAAGAGCTTTGGAAGGCTTCGGCATCGTTCCGAACGACTCAGTCGATGGAGCAAGGAATGAGCGCTCAGGAGGCCTGTGAGAAGACGATACGCCACATGATCCGCCGACAACCAAAGTCCACCGAGATGGCCTGTGTCGTGCTCGCGCTGCGCAAAGATGGCGACTTCGGGGCAGCCACCACGATGGGAGAATTCCCGCTGTGGATTTGCCGGGACGGCGTGATGGAATGCAAGGTGTTTAAAGGACTGTCGGGGCAGTAAGGTGATCCGTAATCCATGATCAGCGATCGGCGATCGGCTATCGGCTCGGCTAGTGGATATCTGGCAGAATCAGAACGTCCGACTGACGACAACATCTAAACAAGGAACTTACTAGCAGGATCGTCTGACCGATCACTGACAATAGATCGCACATCGCAAAGAAAAATGGCAAAACTCATTGGCACAGCTGGACACGTGGATCACGGAAAGACAACTCTCATTCGGGCGTTGACTGGGATTGATGCTGACCGTTTGCCCGAAGAGAAGCGACGGGGCATGACCATCGACATCGGGTTTGCGTTCATCGACCTGCCCGAGATTGGGCGCGTGTCCATCGTCGATGTCCCGGGCCATGAGAAGTTCATCCACAACATGCTCGTTGGCGCACAGGGGGTGGATGTCGCCCTCCTTTGTGTTTCTGCCGATGAGGCCGTGATGCCTCAAACGCGCGAGCATTTGCAGATTCTTGAGCTCTTGCCCGTCGATAAGTTGGTGATCGCGCTCACCCGAGCCGACCTTGCCGATGCCGAAACTCGCGAGATCGCCCTTCTCGATGTCCAGGAGGCCGTTGCCAAAACCCGCTTTGGTGTAGCCCCCACAATCCCAGTTTCTGCCTTTACCGGCGAAGGGATTGATCAGCTTAAGCTCGCCCTTAGGGATAGCCTAAACACGCCCGATAAGCCGATTACAGGGCCATGGTACTTGCCGGTTGATCGTGCCTTCACTGTCAAGGGACATGGGGTCGTTGTGACCGGCACGCTCTCTCAGGGAAGAGTCAAAACGGGTGACAAAGCGGTTCTTGTTCCTGGCGATACCGAGGTTCGCGTACGGGGAATCCGAAGCCATAATGTGCCCTTTGAGCAAGCCGAAAAGGGCCAGCGCACGGCGCTCAACCTGAGCGGCATCAAACTCGAAGATGTCGAGCGCGGTATGGCCGTCGGCGAGCCGGGAGCTCTATTTGAGACCTGGGTTTTCGACGCCAAGGTGACCTGGATCGCTCCTGTCAAACACGGCATGCGCGTGCGGATTTCCATCGGCTCCGAAGAGGCCATCGCCAAGCTATTTTTGAACGACAAGGACCCCGAAATCGCCCAATTCAGACTAGATGCACCGATCGCCTGCGCGATGGACCAGCCGTTGATCATTCGCCGCTACAGCCCACCCGATCTGCTGGGGGGCGGGCGAGTAGTCATTCCTCAAAGTAAGCCTCGTCGAAAAAGTGAGAAAGCCGTGATTGTTGAACAAAAGGGGACCGACGAAGAGGCCATTCTTTCCGTCCTCGAAGATCAGATCACCGGCGTGACGACCGACGAGATTTGTCGGCGACTTGGCAAGACACCACAGACGCTCGGAATATCTTTTGAAAAGCTCTTGCAAGAGGGCAAACTGCTGGGATTTGCCGGGCTATGGTATGAGCCCTCAGCGTTTGAAACGGCCGCCGAAAAGTACTTCGAGACGCTTCTCTTCTTTCATCAGAAAACGCCGACTCAAGCGATGCTCCCTCGCGAACGTATCTCCGAGAGCGCGAAGTTAAAGTGGGCAGGCAAACCGCTCGACCGTATTCTTGCTCACCTCTCTTCGCAAGGGAGAGTCATCGTCCAGGGGACTATGATCCGCCACCCTGAGTTCCGTGTTCAGCTTTCACCAAGACAACGAGCCTTGCTTGACCGTGTCACGGATCTGCTTACAGAGTCAGGATTGAGTACTCCAAATGTACATGATATTGGCTTAAACATAAACATACCTCCTCAGGCAGCAGAGGAGATTATGAAGCTTGGAATCCAAGCTGGTGAGGTTGTTCGTATCGCTGACGGCGTGTTTTATACACCAGCCCAACTTGAAGAGATCAAGGCGAGGATGGCGACAACGTTTGGCAACAAGCCTTTCCCAGCATCGGAGTTTCGTGACACTTTCCAGACCAGTCGAAAATACGTGATCCCTTTATTGGAGTATTTCGACGCCCAGCGATTTACGACGCGAATGGGCGACAATCGGGTCATAAACATGCCCTGAACAAAGTAACGGCCCTTCCTGAAAAGGTACTTATCGATGGCGAGACCGAGACAACTGCCCAATTTAAACGAGTACCTGCGGGAAAGGAAAGGGAAATCTCCTTCGCTGAGCGCTGCCGAGAGTTTTGGGTGCATGGCGACTCTGGGATTGAGCGTCGTCGGAAGCTATCTTTTCTTCATCACAGCTGGTTCTGCAGCAGCTTTTTTTGGTTTCTTCCTGTCCTTGATCGTCACTGGCTTTACTCTCCACTGGCTCACCAATCTGATCACCAGACCTAAAAATGAGGATCAGAAACGCTTACAGTCTCTGGACAAAGCAATTGAAGAGCTCACAGAGCGATCTCGAAGCGGAACTCTGCGCAAGATCCTTGATCCACATGCCGCCGCGATTCTTGAGTACACCTCGAAGCAATGGGCTCGGGTGATGAAGAGCCTTGCCGATCCGATCTGGAAGAACGATCAGCTCTCTACACACTGGAAAGAAGCTCGCGACAATGCTGAGGCATCGATGAATCGAGCCATCGAAGACCTCACGATCATGCTTACAGACCTACCGCTCGAGCAGATGTCAAAGGCTGATTGGTTCTACCTCTACGAGATGTCGCTTGAGAGTCTTTCAGAACCTTCAGGTACGCCGGAAATCACTCTCCCTTCCGAGTTTGCTTCTGCCATAGACATGGCAAAAAAGACGGACATACTCGCCCACGAACTCGAATCTGTCCTTCAAAGGGTGCGAGAAAGTTCAACTCTTCGCGAACAGCTCGCGCGTGAGACCAGCATCGACAGTACCCTCGCCGAACTTCGCGCCCTCCAGCAAGCCGAAGCCGAGCTGGACGAAAATCACCTTAGGCTTGAAGACAAATAATATTCTTGCCCGGTGAACCGAAGGAACCGGCAAAGCCTTCCTACAATAATAGCAAGTAGAATTCCCAGTGAGGGCCCATGAACGATCCCGGAAGAACCCAGATGCTCAGCGCAGACCCGAACCGAACCCAGATGGGAACGGCACCGTCGCTCGACCCCAATAAAACCATGATGGGGACCGCGCCCAGCTTGAACGCAACCCAAACGATCAAGCCGGTGCAGTGTCCTGTCTGCAAGACCTTCAACCCTGCAGGGATGATCTGCTGCGTCGAGTGTGGGCTTATTTTTGAGATGTCTTTGGATGGCGATGCGTTCGGCGCGCCCGCAGTTCAACTGCCAGTTCTGGTGGATCAGAGCGGGCGTGAGTATCCGATCCGGCCTGGGCAAAACACGATCGGACGGGAAGGCGATATTCAGATTAACGAGCCGAAGGCGAGCCGCCGTCATGCTCAGGTCACTCTTGACGGTGAAACCTTGACCATTGAGGATTTGGGGAGCACAAACGGCACGACTTTAAACGGCACAAAGCTCTCTCAGGGCAGCGCTCAACCTCTCAACGCAGGCGACTCGATCAACATCGCCGGGTTTGAGATGAAGCTTTCTATGCCGGGAGCAACCAACAAAACGGCTGTGGTTTCGGCGAACAAGACGGCGGCAATCTCAGCCGCGCCAAGAGTGGAGCAACCTCCCGCGTTCTTGGTCGGAGAGAGCATCGAAGCGCCGCTAAAGTCCGGAATCAATACCTTTGGACGCAAATCGGACAACGATGTACAGATCGCCGACGGCTATATCTCGGGCAAACATGGCCTCATCGAACTTGCTGACGACGGGATTTATATCACCGACACTGGAAGCACCAACGGAACGATGCTTAGCGGAGCAAAGCTAAGCCCGAACATGCGAACGAAAATGTCGGAGGATGACGAGATCCAAATTGGAGCGCTCGTCTTTCGTGTCAAGGTTTCCGAAGTCGCCGAATAACGAACCTCATGGAAGAAATTACTGCCGAATACGCCACCGAGTCTCTCATCGCGCCCGTGGAACTGCGCTACCGTCCCAAGGTCACAGTTGCCTGTAAGACCGATCTGGGGCGCGTTCGCGAGAACAACGAAGACAAGATGGAGTTCTTCATTCCAGAGGACGATGCCAGCTTGGCTTCCAAAGGAATGGTTTTTGTTGTTTGCGACGGCATGGGCGGACATGAGGCAGGACAGATCGCCAGCGAACTGGCCTGTAAGACGTTTATCGACGTTTATCTGAACCACCTTGGCGCTGACCCGGAAAATGCGATTCGAGACGCTGTGCGAGCCGGGAATCGATTTATCTTAGATATAGCCCATGCAGTTCCCTCTCGACGTGGCATGGGAACAACGCTCAGCGCGATGATTCTCATCCAGGATTCGGCCTACGTTGGACAGGTTGGCGACTCGCGGGTTTATCGACTGCGCGGAGAGGAACTCACCCAGCTCACCACTGACCACACCTGGGTCGAGGACGTGGTGTCGGCGGGCATGATGAGCCGTGAGGATGCCGAACGTCACCAGTATAGACACGTCCTCACGCGAGCAGTTGGAACGGAGGCGAACGTCGTTTGCGACATCAGTCGACACGAAGTTGAAGTCGGCGACCTTTTCCTGCTGTGTTCGGACGGATTGCTCAACCACGTACCAGACGAACTCATTCGAGAACATTTGATGAACTTCAGCCCGAGCGAGGCGACCTGGCGACTGGTTGGCAGAGCGTTAATGGAGGGTGGAAGCGACAACACGACGGTGATGATCGTGCGGATTGACGAGCTTGAAGAGCCGAGCGAATCGTGAAACAATGAACAAGGAAAGATGACTTCCTAATTCAGTGTTGAGGATCGTCACTCTTCCTTTGCGTCAGGGTCCTGTATCAGGCTCTTTTCAAACAGCTTCTTAAGCCGTTCCTTCTCTTCCCGCTCACGTTCCCGTTTTTCGACCTCGTCGAAGTACTCTTGGCTATACACTCCAGCGCCGCGCACTTTCGTTGCGCCTTGAGATTTCTGGAAAGGTCGTGCTGCACCCTTGGTGAAAGCCAAAGGCAGCTTGTTCGCGGCAAAGAAATATGCGAGGATGAGGGGCAAGGCGGCAAACAGAGCCAGCTTCGCATCGGTGCTAAAGAACGCGAAAACCCCCGCGAGCCACGCGATCCAACGACCGGTCAGCGGTAACACAAACAAAAGCGTGAGAGGGGCGTCAGGATTTCGAGTTCCCCAGATCACGGTGACTGCGCCAAGAGCCACCCATGCTCCGGCTAGCGGTGCATCAACCCCAACGATTCTTGCTCCAACAAACAAACACAAAGCTGAAAGAACCGAAAACGCAGCCCATGAGATTCCGAATCGGACCGAACCCATCTCTCGCTCGACCGAGGCTCCAATGCCCCAAAGCCACAATGCCGCAAAGAGCACGCTGAATATCTCATTCGCAGCGAAGGGATAGGACAACAGCGACCAAGGCCTGGAAATTCCGTCGACAGTGAAGTAAGCCCAATCCCTGATTGGAAAGCTTTTCGGAGCAACGAACTGGGCCAAGAAAGTTACGATAATGAGGACAACAAGGGCTACGGTCACGGGCGCGCCGAGTCGGCGAGCGTTGGATTGGAAATCGGAAAGGACGCTCATAGGCTTTACTCATTATGTCTTTACGCTCAATCGGCATTAGACGTCGGGCGAAAAACATGACTCTCCGCAGGCTGATACGATTGGCCTACAATGATTGCTTTCACAACAGTTGTCAGACGAATCACAATTGAACATTAAACATTTGCTATTGCAATTACTGCTGGGTTATCATTAACGCTAATGACCAAAGTCCAGCTCGGCCAAGCACAGAAGGAAGCATGGGGCAGTTTTCTCGTCGCCCATTCACGATTGACGAAGGCCATCGATGCGGCCCTGCTTGCGGAGGACCTTCCCTCACTCGAAGTCTACGACGTGCTCCTGGCGCTTGAGGACGCTCCCGATCAAAGATTGACCATGTCCGATCTTGCAAACGCGGTGGTTTTCAGCCGAAGCGGGCTTACTCGGCTTGTGGACCGTCTGGAGCAGCAGGACTTGGTCCGGCGGTGCGCACATCCCCGAGATCGGCGCAGCCTTTATGCGGTTCTCACACCCACAGGATTAAAGAAGCGCGAGGAGAGTTGGCCGCGCTATGCGGAGCTAATTCACGAGCACTTCGGACGCTTTATTCCTAACGAAGAGGCCCAGGCAATGCGCGATGCCTTGAAACGTGCGACCTCTGCGCACGTAAACTCAGATGAGGCAGCGAGAGAGCCGAGCATTACAGGAGAATCCCCCGCGAAACGATAACGCCGGCGATTTCTTGGCGCTCGTGCCGAATATGAGCGATGCAGTATTTTGTACTTTGGCCCGATGGACAGCGCTTTGGTCCTGCCAGTGAGGATGTCCTGCAGATGTGGGCGGCTGAGCGTCGCATCGGTCCTGAATCGATCCTTGTTGAAGCGCCGACCGGAAAGCAGATTCGCGCTTCCGACCTGCATGCTCTCAAGTCCGTTTTTGCATCGCCTAGCCTAACACCGCCAACGGTAGTTCAAGGCATGGCGCCACCGCAGCCGGGGCAACCAGGGCAATGGTATGCCCGCCCAGGGGTTCCTCAGTCTACATACCCAAACTACGCGCAGCGCACAAGCAGCACTGAGACCACGCTCGCGTGGGTTTTCTCCGCGATCGGCATTATCTGTTGCCCTCTCATGTCGATCATTGGGATTGTATTAGCCGCTGTCGGCCTGTCGAAAAGGCAGTCCAGCGCTCTTGGGGCGCTTATCTTCGGCATCATTAGTCTTGTTGCCTCGTTCCTTTGGCACGCTGTGATCTCAATGTAGGGCGTCAGCGTCTACAATCGGATCATGCAAGAGATCAATTGGCCCGACTTCGAAAAGGTCGAGCTGCGCGTCGGAACGGTTGTCGCCGCCGAGGCGTTTCCTGAGGCCCGCAAACCCGCCTATAAGCTCACTGTAGACTTTGGGTCGGAGATCGGCACGCGACGTTCCAGCGCCCAAATCACCGTGCATTACACGCTTGAGGAGTTGGTGGGATGTCAGGTTGTCGCGGTTGTGAACTTCCCGCCAAAGCAGATCGGACCGTTCATTTCCGAATGTCTTGTCACCGGTTTTGCCGACGAAAACGGCGATGTTGTGCTCGCCCGTCCGGATAAGCCGGTTCCAAATGGGTCAAAGCTGTTTTGACGTGCTTACTGAGCATTTGACTCCGTTCTGCCAACTCATAAATAGGAGCGGAGCTGCTAACGTAGGTATGGCAAAGGCAATGGGGCCTAAACCATGCATTCCTAAATTAGCGAGAGGTATTATTCCTCTCCGTCTGGGGAGTTGCCCGAGTGGCCAATGGGAACAGACTGTAAATCTGTCGGCGATAGCCTTCGTAGGTTCGAATCCTACACTCCCCACCATATCGCCCTCGTAGCTCAGCGGCAGAGCACTCCCTTGGTAAGGGAGAGGTCACGAGTTCAATTCTCGTCGAGGGCTCCAGTTTTCTCCGAAGAGACCCCTGGAACAAAGTAGAATACGGCAGCAATCGGGATGTGGCTCAGCTTGGTAGAGCGCTTCGTTCGGGACGAAGAGGTCGGAGGTTCGAATCCTCTCATCCCGACCATTTTTTTGCCTGGAAAATCTGGAAAATCGAGTGTCCCGACTCTCAAGCCCGCCCGCCAATCGTGATGTGGCTGACGGCAATTCCGTCGGGCAGCTCTCCCGTGTCGTACTTGCCGACAATCTCCTACTTTGTCGTGTCCACAACCGCGACGGCTTTGGATGCGATCATCACGACATAGACGTACTTTCCATCCGGGCTCATCGCATAGTTCATGGGGATCGGCGCGGGCTGCCCTCCAAGCTCGAACTTGACCTTTTGATCGGATAGCTTGATCCTTTTGGAGATCTCCCACTTCTGCGGATCGATCAATGCAAGCTCGCCGCCCATCGCACAGGATACGAGTACCGTCTTGCCGTCCTTCGACCAGAAAGTGCGGATGGGACCCATCGTGTCCTTCACCGTCTTCACGACCTCCATCTTTGCAACGTCAATGATTGAAACTGTGTTGGCAGCGACATTCCCTGCCGTGATCCATTTGCCATCGGGAGAGATGGCGATCCCTTCGCATCGTGCTTCGCATGGAATGTTCTTGACCAGCTTGCCCGCTTCCAAGTCGATCACTGAGACTGAGCCGGAGATCGCATTCACGGCGTATCCTTGCTTCTTGTCGGGCGAAAGCACAACCAGGTGCGTTCCCTGCTGCTCGGTCGAGATCGCCTTCTCGACCTTGCCTGTCGTGATGTTGACGACGATCACGGAGTTTGTGGCGTGGGACGTGCCCACAACCCGATCCTTGTCGATCCACACAACGCCGTGCGGTCCTTCATGCGGGGTCAGCTCGATATGCTTGACCACACTCATGTCCGGCAGAGAGACGACCGTGTACGTTTTGCCTGCCTGCTGTCCATTGCCCGACCCGAGATTGGCGATGACGGCGGTCTTGCCGTCGTCGGAGAAGGCGACTTCGTTCGGATTCGGCCCGCTTTCGATCTTCTTGAGTGTTTCGCCTGTGCGCATGTCGATGACCGAAGCAGTGTTCTCGCGTTTGTTGAGGGCGATCATCGTGCCCGGGATCCCGTATTCGAGCGGGTCGGAGGCGGTCGGCTTTTCACCGATGCAGCCGAGCAGCGCGAGCAAAGAGAGGGAAATCAAAGTAGCTTTCATGTGCCCGCAGATACGCTTGGTTGCTCACCGTCGGTTCCATGAGATGCACGGTGTGCAGCGGGACTCCTGACCGCTCGCCCAAGTCCGCCCGTCATAATCCATCTGTGCTGAGCGTTCGGGTCTTCGACAAACCGGACTGGCCGGAAACCCTTGGACCGGCTTGGCGCGCGCTATTCCAAGACGCCCCCGACGCAACGCCCTTCCAAACATTTGAATGGCAATCGACGTGGTTCAAGCACTACGGCACCACCAAACGCCCGATGATCTTTGCCGCCTTTGAAGGCGACGATCTTGTGGGACTGATGCCAATGGTTCGCAAGTTTGGGGCCTGGCGAACTCTTCGCCCGATGGGCTGTGGTCCCTCTGACTACCTTCATCCGCTCGCGCGAAGTGGATACGCGGAAGAGGTTGCTCAAACGTTGATGGGAGCCTTTGAAAGTGCAGAGGGTGTTGACCTCGTTGATATACACCAGGCTCGTGAGTCTCACCCTTTTGCCCAGGTCTGGCCCAAAAACGACGAAAACGTGCGGATACTTTCACAGGCCAAGTGTCTCGTTCTCGATTTGCCAAAAACCTACGAGGAATATCTCCAGATGCTCGGCAAGAGTCTCCGTCAAGACGTCAGGAAACTGGACAAAACCATATTCAGCGAAGGCAAGGCAAGCATCATCCCTTGCACGAAAGAAAACGTACAGGATCACCTTGACCTCTTCTTCGAGTGCCACAAGCTGCGATGGAAGCAAAGGGGGCTTCCAGGAGCCTTTATCGGCAAGCGAACATTACGATTTCATCAAGAATGGGGGCAAAAAGCTGTCGATAACGGATGGCTTTGGCTAAGCGCCCTGATGGTTGAGGGTGAGGGCATCGGGGCGATCTACGCCATGCGCACGCACGATACATGCTACTTCTACCAAAGCGGATTCGATCCTGCCCACAAGGCTATCTCACCGGGGACGCTCCTGGTCGCCTCAACTATCCGGAGAGCCATTGAAGAAGGCTGCGGTCAGTTCGACTTTATGCGGGGAGATGAACCGTACAAACGACGGTGGAAGCCACAGCACTGCCATGATAACCTCCGCCTTCTAATGCCCGTCAAAGCGTTGCGCGGAAACATCGGGAAGGCCGTGAATACGGCAGGCTTTAAGGTCGAATCTAAGATTCGTGCACGGCTTGAGGGCAAAAGCCTCCGGTAAGGGAACCTCCGACCGCCAGAGTTGTTCGTCTATCATGAGAAGGCTTGGCAAATCGCCAAGCCCACCTCAGTGAGGTTGCGTCGGTGAAAATTCTTATGTTGTTATCTGCCCTGTCGATTTGTCTGATCACATCCTGTTCACAGCCTTCTCCCGAGCTCACCGTTAATCGCCCAGTCGAAAGCACGACCACTTATCAGCAGGCAAGCCCCGATGCCCGACGTGTTCTTGTGGTCATGAACAAGGCCAGCGAAGCAAGCCGACAAATTGCCGAGTTCTATATGGTCCGGCGTAAGATCCCAAAGGACAACCTGCTCGAAGTCAATATGTCCACTTCGGACAACGTGCCGGACAGCGAATACAAGACCTTTCTCGAAGACCCCATTCGGAAGAAGATCGCGGGATTGAGGCAGCAAATCGACTTTATCGTTCTTACCAAAGGTGTACCGATCCGCCTGCGCGACAACAATGGGTACAGCGTGGACGGGCACATCGCCACCATGAACCTGCCCATCAAGCCGATTGAGAAGCTTGAGGAGACTCAAATTCGCAGCAGCATGAACCCTTACTTTGGCAAAGCCGAAAAATTCGACAGCAAGAAGTTTAATTTCTATCTAGTGACTCGGCTTGACGGTTACACGATTGAGGATGCCCTCCGGCTGGTGACAAACTCGCTCAAAGCTGAAGTACAGAAAGGACCGTTCCTTTTTGATTGCGACCCCGGGCGAAAAGGCGGCGGATACAAAGACATGCAGGACGGCATGCTGACCGCGGCGAAGGGACTACGTGATCGTGGCTTTGACGTCAGTGTCGACGAGACAATGACCTTCACCGGCAGCAACAAACCACTTGCCGGCTATTGTTCGTGGGGGAGTAACGACGGAAACTTCGATGCCAATGTGTACAAGTCATTACGGTTTGTACCGGGGGCTATCGGGGAGACATTCGTTTCAACTAGCGGGCGGACATTTAGCCCAACCACCGGCGGGCAAAGCCTTGTTGCCGACCTTATTGCGGGTGGGCTCACTGGCATCAAAGGGTACGTAAGCGAGCCCTACACGTTTGCCCTTGCGCGGCCTGAGATTTTGTTCGACCGTTACACCAAGGGCTTCAATCTTGCCGAGAGCTTTTACATGTCAAGCCAAGTGCTCAAGTGGAAAGACTTGGTAATCGGGGACCCGCTTTGCAGTCCGTACGCGACAAAGGGGTAGGAGTTAGGAACGGCGCTAGGGAGTTGCTGTCCACCGGAGATTTGAAGTCAAAAGTGGGACTCTGAGGGAAAGGCAAACGGTCCGAACTCCAATCTGCGAATGCCTCGGCCTCCCCGTTCAGCACTCATCGTTCTCCCTTTACTACCCCCTCTTCAAAAGGGCCAAGAGGAAGGGAGCCCCAACCAGCGCTGTAATCACGCCAACAGGCAGCTCACCGCCTGGCACACCCCACTGGGCCAGAACATCGGCAAAGCACAGAACAAAAACGCCGACCAATCCCGAAGCTATCATCGACCAGCGCCAGTCCACCCCAACTAAGCGACGCGCCACATGCGGCGAAACAAGTCCCAAAAAGCCGATGATCCCAACCGCGCCAACACAAACTGCGGTCATGGCGGTCCCCACACCCAAGACCACTGTCTTGAGTCGCTTCGTTGGAACGCCAAGGCGGTGGGCGGTCTCTTCTCCCATCGCAAAAGCATTGAGGGCTTTCGCTTGGCCAAGCAAAGGGACGACCCCAAGAACAAGCGCGCCAGATAAAATCGCGAGCTTGGTCCATGTCATCGGCGTCATGCTTCCCAACAACCAGCGCAACATCTGATTTGTGTCTTGTCCGGCCAAAGCCAACATTAAGGTCAGGATCGCGGAAAGCATTGCCCCGACGACCACTCCCGCCAGCAGCAACCGCTGAACGTCTACCGCTTGACGCGTGCGAGCGAGCCCAAAGACTAGGAGGAGCGTCAGCACCCCACCCATGAACGCAAGGGCCATCATCGCAAGCCCTCCCCACAAGCCTGCTATCCCTAAAAGCAGCGCTGCAGCTCCACCAACAGCCGCTCCCGACGATACGCCGACGATGTAAGGATCGGCGAGTGGATTGCGAAACAGCCCTTGAAAAGCCGAACCCACAATCCCAAGCAGAGCCCCTACGAGCGCGCAAGCCAGTGCACGTGGCAGGCGCAACCTCCAAACGATCACGTTGTGCGCTTCGCCAGAGTCTGTGTCACCACGCAAAATCTCCTGAACAACCTCAACCGGCGTGAGCCTGAGCATCAGGCGATGAGAATCTGAGCTGCCTGCCCCAATGTGAATACAGAATGCGAGAATCGCAACGATGCAAAGGATAACGAGTGTGCGCACCGGCAGAAACGCCTTCCTCTGTGGACCCTCAGACTCTGCTCGCGACACGTTGGGATTATAGCCGTCGGTATACTAATCGCGTGAGTCACCCAGGTCTCGCTGCGCGATGCAGCTTGCTCAACCCTTCCCCTACGCTTTCGATCTCCGCAAAGGCGAAGGCAATGAAGGCCGACGGCAAGGACGTGCTCAATTTCGGCGCAGGTGAGCCCGACTTTGACACGCCAACCGTTGTGTGCGATGCCGCCGTAGAGGCCATTCGATCCGGCTTTACAAGGTACACGCCAACGTCAGGCATCCCCGAGCTCAAGTCTGCGATTGCGGCAAAGCTCTTCCGGCAGAACGCATTTAAGGCGGAACCAAACCAGATTGTCGTGAGCAGCGGCGCAAAGCAAAGTTGTTTCAATACTCTGACAGTCTTGCTCGATCCTGGTGATGAAGTCATCCTTATCGCGCCCTACTGGATGACCTACTACGAACAGATCGTTCTCAACGGCGGCGTTCCGGTCATCGTCCAGACGGATTCGTCCACCTCCTTTGTGCCCAGCTTTGAAAGCATTCGTGAGAAGGTCACACCCAAAACAAAAGCGATCCTCATCAACAGTCCGAGCAATCCTACGGGCGCAGTGTACACGCGGGAGACGCTCAAAGAGATTGCAACGCTTGCCTTGAGGCACAACTTTTGGATCATCTCCGATGAGATCTACGAACAGTTGGTGTACGGCATCGAGCACACGTCCATCGCCTCGTTTAGCCCTGAAGTTGCCGAGCGCACCATCACCATTGGGGGATGCAGCAAGTCCTTTGCGATGACCGGGTGGCGAATCGGATATGCCGTCGCACCCGCAGAGGTCGCCAAGAAGATGACCAACTTTCAGGACCAGGTGACGAGCAATCCAAACTCGTTTGCCCAGAAAGGAGCCGTCGCGGCCTACACCATGCCCGATGACGCCGTAATCGCGATGAGGGAAGAGTATCGGGCGAGAAGAGACCAGATCGCCGCCAGCATGAACTTGATTCCGGGTGTTTACGCTCCCGAACCGCGCGGAGCATTCTATCTGTTCGCCGATATCAGTAAACATCTTGGCGAAAGATTTTCCGATGACTGTGCATTGGCAGAATATTTGTTGGAAAATGCATTAGTGGCGACAGTGCCCGGCTCTGTGTTCTGCGGTCCCGGTCACATTCGCCTCAGCTACGCGACGAGCCGAGAAGACATTCATCGCGGGGTTGAGCGAATTGCCAATGCCTTGAGCGCTGCATGTGTTTGATTCCTAAAGCTATACCGTTAAAAAGCGAAGAGCTGTTTCTGCTCGCGATGCGGCACAGGTCTGCAGCAGCCGATCCGGTGCTGGAGAGTTATGAGCGACTTGAGTTTTTTGGCGACTCCGTTCTGGGGCTCGTCATTGCCCAGTACCTCTATGAGAATCATCCCGACTGGGATCAGGGAATGCTCAGCAAAGCCAAGTCGAGCGTTGTCCAAGAAGGCCCTCTTGCGGAAGCGGCGGCCTCGCTTGGCCTCACCGAATTCATGGAGTTGAGTGCGTCGGAGGAGGCCACCGGCGGACGAAATCGCCCCTCCATTCTTGCCGATGTTTTGGAGGCGATCTTCGGTGCGATCTATTTAGAGTCCGGGTTAGAAGCGGCACGCTGGTTTATCCTTGAACAGTTGCATCCTTACTTGATGAGGGTCAGTGAAGGTGATGTTAATCCTAACGACTTTAAGTCAAAGCTCCAAGAGATTGCACAGGCGACTTGGCATAAAACCCCAACTTACAAAGTAGCCCGTGAGGCTGGTGTGGCTCACGACAAGCGCTTTACAGTGCAAGTGCTGTTCGATAACGAAGTGATGGGAGAAGGGACAGGGCGGTCAAAGAAGGAAGCGGAGCAGGCCGCTGCTCAAGACGCGATCGGTCTGATCCAGCGTCATGTTCGCGCCAGAGAGATCGCAGAACTCCACCTAGATCCATCGTAATCTGTATAATGTAGTTGGACCTAGTGAAATTGCTGGATTTAGCCTCCGAGTTGCCCGATTTCAGATAGAAGTTGACTATTGGCATTGGAGATGCAGTCCAATTGAATGTAACTGCGCACGGAAGGGTGTCCATACGTTCGTGTCGGTGGTGTGTTATGCGATTGAATTATTTGAAATTGAGCTTTCTGGGGATGTTCGCGTTCCTATGTATGGCGGTGTCCCACGCACAATTACCCACAAATTCTTATATCAACAGAAAGGTGACTTCGGTCAATGACTTGATTCTTCATATCACGACCGACCCCGAGGTTTTTTCTCGCTATAGCCGACACTTTGCTATGGACCGGGAAGAGTTGATTGCCTACATCGGAACTCTGCATCGTGCTGTCCTCGACAAAGATGGGCTGTATGTGGTTTACAACGTTCCGGCAACGGGCGAACTGCGATCAAAAGCCCGAATGCTTAAGAAAGGGACTCCCGTATTTGCCGATCCTCACGGCACGGCCGTCATGATGGTCATTTGCGGAAACCCAATGACTCGAGGACCGAAAAAGGAAACGACCATCGTTGAGTTCATCGAGCCGAATACGACGATCTCTACGGAGATTGCCGAAGTACCAGTAACCATGCAAAGTGAACTGAGCGAGGCGGTCGCATCGGTGATTCCTCCGGGTTACAACCCTGTTGAAACCATCCCTTCAGCCGTCTATACACCTCCGACCGTAACCGGTGGCGGCAGCGACATCCAGATCATTGGCGGTGGCGGATTCCCCTGGGCGATTCTTCCCGCGCTTGGTTTGGTAGGAGCGGTTGGCGGAGGCGGGTCCAATCCGCCCGTGCCGGAGCCTGCAACGATCGCGATCCTTGCAGCCGGTGTAACGACCCTGGTTGTTCGAAGACGCAAACGATCTTCCTAAGAAAATCAAAACACACCGAACAGTCCAAGAAGCAGTCCTTCTCGGACTGTTTTTTTGATTAGCCAATCACAGTTAGCGTGGGACTCGGTTCATCGTTGAGACTGACACAGCCTCGTTCCTCCATCGCCACGATGTTTTCGATCCTTACGCCAAAGCGTCCTGGCATATAAATGCCCGGCTCCACGCTGAAACAGTTGCCAACTTCAAGCCTGTATTTATTCCCCTCAACGATATTGGGCTCTTCATGGCCTTGCATCCCAATGCCGTGCCCCGTTCGATGAATGAAATACTTGCCGTACTCGGCTCGGTCAATGACTTGCCTTGCGGCTTGATCGACCGATTCGCAGGTTGATCCCACCTTCGCATGTTCCCGCGCGGCCATGTGTGCCTTATACACAATCTCGTAAACTCGGTGAGCTTCCAGACGTGGCTCACCGCAGGCTACGGTTCGCGTGATGTCGCTCTGGTATCCGCCGAACTCACAGCCAAAATCGAGGATGACCACATCGCCGTCTTGGATGACTGTGTCGTCGCTCAAATGATGCGGTTCTGCTCCATTTGCCCCGGTCGCAATGATGCAAAACTTGGGCAGCCCTCCGCGCTTCGACATCTCTGCCTCAAGCTCTATCGAAACTTGGCGCTCAGTTTTTCCAGCTTTAAGGATGTGTGGTATCTGAAGCCATGCGTCATCGGCGATACGCGCGGCCTTCCGCATCAAGTCAATCTCTTCTGCCGACTTCACTCGCATCAATGCGGAAAGCACGAAACGACCGTTCACAAATCGTGCGTTGGGCGCTGAGATGTGCATAGGAAGCAGCATGTGGGCAGGCAGATCGGGGTCTACCGCGATAGTGCTGCGCTCGATGCCCCAGTCATGGACCAGCTCTTGAAAGTGGAGCAGCGGGTCCTCGCCATCCTGCCATGTCCGCACGTCCTTAATCCCCACTCGGGTCGCCTGGTTCGCGCTCAAAGCCGGGCAGATCATTCTGACTTTGCCCTCGTCGGTCACGGCAAGAGCCAGGAACCGCTCGTGACCACCCTCGTGGAATCCATGGATATAGCCCATTGCGACCGGGGTCCAGGCAAAGAAAGCCGAGCATCCGTTCAGCCGAAGCTGCTCAGCCAGCGCTTCGATACGCGACTCGTAAACTGGTGACGACATAGGAAAAGTATATCGGGTCTTCGCCAAGGAGGTGGCTCATGTAGACAGGTAAACAAGAGCCAAAGGCGCAGAGATTGCTCCGGCCTATCGAAGACCCTATGTAGCCGCAGTCTTAAACCTGCGGCTACATCTCACCAGAAGGCAGGACGTTCAATCCAAAATCGTAAATCCAAAATCCAAAAATTGGACTATCCTGCTTTCTTCCATGTGTTCGGCTTCGGCTTCGTGTTGTACTTGTTGTAGAGCCGGGTCTGTTTGTTCTCCAGGCTCGTCTCCTTGCCCCGAATCCAGGCGTGCAACACTCGCGTGGAGGTCTCCAGCAGGTCTCCATCGGTAACGATCAGCGTTCCTTCATAGCCCGTTTGGATCGCGCCAAGACGCTTGCCGAGACCGAGGATCTCAGCCGGCCAAAGCGTGACCGATCGCATCGCGTCTTCGGGGTCCATCCCGTAGGCGGCCGCGAATCCTGCTTGGTCTCGGAGCTGACGAACGTCAAAGTCGGAGTTCGTCGAAAGCGCGACCTTCACACCGGCAGCTCTTAGCTTCCCTGGTGCAGCGTAGAACTCATGAGGATGAGAATCGTTGCCGCCGGGCAGGTTCATCGTCGCCGTAAAGATGATGGGAATGCCCTTCTCAGCAAGCCAATCCGCGATCTCGACCGCGTTGGTGCAGCCAAGCAGCTGGATGTTCACTCCCTCCTTCTCGGCCCATGCAACTGTCGCCTTCATATCGCTGGCGCTATGGGCAATCGCAAGGATGGAGCACTTTTTGTCCAGAACCTTCGCAAGCTGCTCCATTCGGTCGTCGCGAGGAGTGAGGGGTCCCTTCCCAGAGGCGTAAGCATTGCGGGCTTCGATATAGTCTCTAGCTTGTTGGAGCCAAGTCGATGCTTGGCGTAGTGAAGACGTTGTGTCGCCACCGCCACCACCACCGCGACGGCCCTGCCCTCCTTTATCGTCCTCGTGTTCGTCATGGCTGTGCTTCACCGCTGAGCCAGCGCCGAAATGCTCTTCTCCGCAAAGATCTTCATCCTCGCCGAAGCCAAAACCGCCTCCACCACCGACCGTAAGCATCACGCCGATACCACCTTGGATGGTCATATCCTCCCAGGTGTAACCGTCCAGGTAAATCAGAGATGCCTGCCCGGGCATGCCCCCGCCAGTCGGGTGGGTGACCGCCGTGAGCACACCCTGCGCACGAGCGACGCCAAGAAGCTCGCTCTCGGGATTTACCGCGCGTTCGGGTCGATAGTCGGGATGGAAATTGCCGCGCTCCGAAGAGTCATTGCTCGCCGGGACTTGACCGATTTCGTTGAGTCCCAAGGTAGTAGAAGCATCGATGAGGCCAGGGTAGACGTGCTTGCCCTTGCCGTCGATGCGGGTCACACCATTCGGAATCGCTGCCCGAGGCCCGACAGCCTTAATCAGACCGTCGTCACCCACAACCACATTTCCGACAAACGGATCGCCGATCATCGGATGGATCGTGGCACCCACGATAGCAAACGCCTTTGCTTGGTACTTCGCGATTCCGGGGATGCCTGTTACTTCGCCGATTCCCGAAACCTTTGCGGTCTCCCCCGCTGTGAGCTCTCCTGCGGCTGCGGCCTCCGCAGCTTTGGGCGGCTCGTCCTGTCCAAGCACCTGCTTTGCTGTAGCGAGGAAAGCATCTCGCTCGGCGCGCTGCTTGGCATCGTCGGCAAGGTCAAACAGCTTCACGCCATCGACATAAGTTGCCAAACACTTGGTAAAGATCGAAGTCGGGGGCGCGGTCCAGATCGCAAGATCGGCATCTTTGCCTGCTTCGAGTGAGCCGGTCCGCCCAGAGATTCCCATCTGCTTCGCCGGCCCAGTGGTGACAAAACTCAGTGACGCCTCTGGCGTGGAAGCTCCATAACGGATTGCCTTCGCCGCTTCGATGTACAGTCTTCGAGCGTGGTTGTTGCTGTCGCTGTTGACGCTGGTCACCACTCCTCGATCCGCCATCAGCGACATATTGTAAGGGATCGCATCATACGCTTCGAGCTTGAATCCCCACCAGTCGGCAAACGTCGATCCGCCGATGCCCTGCTCCGCCATTTCATCAGCGATCTTGTAGCCTTCAAGAATGTGCTGGAACGTCGCAATCTCGGCCCCAACCTCCTTCGCCACACGCATCAGCATCAAGAATTCATCTTGGCGATAGCCATGGCTGTGAATCTTGATCGTGCCATCGGCGATCATGCTTAGCGCTTCGAGCTGGAGATCTCGCCGGGGCTCAACCTTTGTTTTGCCGGCTTTGAAATCGGCCCAAGCTTGGGCGTACTCTTTGCCCGCGTAGAATGCACGACGGATCGAATCCTCGTTGCCCATACGACTTTGAGGACGCCAGGTAAGCAAGCTATCCCACGACGGCTCGGGAGCTTGATTGCCGCCGAAGCCACCTTCAGGCTCGCGGATCGGATTTTGCCCGAGGGCAAACTTCACTCCCATCGGTGCGTAGTCTATTCGGAAATCCTCGGGGCGCTGCCCCCATCTCCATTTGACCGGGTTTGCTTGTCCACCAATGACGTTCGCGGAGCCATGAAGCTGCTGCGCCCCTACCACACCACCGGCAAGCTGTCTGTACACGTTCACGTCTCGGTGGTTCACGACATCCTGAATCCGGCACTCCGCCGTGATCATGTTCGTCGATTCGTTGACGCTGCCTGTGATGGCTGTGTGGCTGTGGCAATCCCACAGACCTGGCGAAATATGAAGCCCTTTGGCGTCGATAACTTCACACCCGTCAGGAGCCGTCAGCCCTTTCCCAATCGCTGCGATCTTGCCATCTTTGATGATGATGTCGGCATTTTGAAGAACGCCCTGCCGCGACATCGTCCAGATCGTTGCGTTCTTATAGAGTCGGAACGCCTTCTTCGTTTCGGCGGGGCGTGGGAAGGACTCGTAGTTTGGAGGCATCAACTTCATTGGCGCTTCCGGTCCAAGCTGATCTGCCTCCTTCTTTTTGGGCATGTCAAACGCCACTCGCTGGCCTTCGACGAACGCTGCCATGATCTGCGAAGATTGGCTGAGTAGGTCTCCTTGAACGATAAGCAGGTTCCCAAGCTTTCCTTCTTCGACCGTTCCAACACGCTTGTCGATGCCAAGAAGCTTGGCTGGGCGAGTCGTCATTGCCGCAAGTGCGCCATCGCGGCTGAGTCCGCATCGCACGAGCATACGGATCCCTTCAAACGGGTTACTGGAGCTCGACGGAGCATAGCAGAACTCAATCCCCGCTTTCTCTAACTCCGCTCCAGCCTGAAGTTCATTGAAATACGCGCGGATGTTGGCCACATCGTTTCGACTGTCGTCCGGGCTGATGGTTGGCTTTGAAATGAGATCGCCATCGAGCATGACCTGAATGCGCGGATTTTTGAGAAGGTCAAGAATTGCCCCGGCGCTGCGCCGCATCGTATATATGGACTTAAGATTGAATTCTCGCGAGATTGCCATCGCCTCAAGAGCCGATAGTTCACTCATATCGTCAAAGAGCGCGTAGTCTTCGCCCTTTGCCAAAGCAACGAGTCGCTCCAGGGCAAGGTCGCGCTCTGGGCGTGCGACGTTTGGATTAGCCGCATAGTACGATTGCATCCTGCCGTACCACCCAGCATCAAGAATCGTCTGTCGGATAAAGGCGATTGCACCCATCGTCGAGCCGGGGTATTGTCCGTTTCTCGGCGCGGCAAGGGAGATCGGGAATCCCAACCCCTCTCTCATCATGTTTGCCGGAGCGATGTCGGGCGATGAGAGGCTGAAGATGCCGGATTTGGGTCCTACCAACCCGCCTCGGGCATAGGTGTGAGCCACAGCATAGCCGTTCTTCACCAGCGACTCGAAATCACTCACGCCCTTCTGCCCCATCTCTGCAATGCGCTTGTCGGAAAAGAGGTTGACGGCCTTTCCAAACGGGTCGGCGTCGCGATTAACCTGGGTGCGACCTCCACCCCCACCGGGACCGACTTGTCCTGCTGTCGGCGTCTGGGTCACTCCCTCGACGGTCACTCGCAGAAGCGGGTGGATCAAGCCTGGATAGACGGAGAGGCCCGAGCAGTCGATCGTTTCTGCACCTCCCGATGCCTCCAGATTGTTCCCAATCTTTGCGATCACGCCATCCTTCACCAGGATGTCGGCTTTCTCGATCACCTTTCCGGGCGAAACGATGACGCGGGCGCCCTTGAGCAGATAGGTGGGGCGAGGCGAGTCCTGGGCGATCGCGATCAACGGAAGTGTCGCCAGCAGTGCGAGCACTGGCAATCTTTTCAGCTTCATGAAATTGATTCTACTGGAAACGCGGAAGTAGCTGAGAGCTTGTGCTAGGAGCTGGGAGCTACAGACTGCAAGCTCCTAGCTCATAGCTCCCGACTCACAAACAGCTCTCTCGGCCCGTGGACGCCGTGAACGAGCGTTCCTTCGATGTCGGCGGTCCGGCTGGGACCGGTGATGAAGACGCTGCTCCGCTCGGAAACGAACGGCATCGCCTCTTCCAGGCTCTCGACGATGCTCTCCCTACTGACCAACACGATGTGACGGGGTGGAGCAAGGCTGGCGAGGCGGGACTTATCGGGGCCGGTTTCCAGCAGCAGAGTGCCGGATTCGGCAATAGCGAGCTTGGCGGTGGTGATAGAAAGGTCGGCGGTCCAGGGGTCAGTCACGACGGACAAGTCTAAACTAGGATCGCCTCCCCCTTGATGGGGGAGGCTGTGAACGGAGTGAACAGGGTGGGGGTGATCGCCAGACATCTGTTCTTCACCCCTCTCCGGTTCGCTGCGCTCACCGACTCTCCCCCTCAAGGGGAGAGTATTGAGGTCGATGCCATGTTCATTGAGGTCGATGCCATGTTCGACGAGGATGTTCCCTCTAAGGAGACTCTGAAGGTCCTCTGAGGTCGCCATCTTCCCCCCGACTGCCTTAAGCCTCTCCTCAAAGATGGCCCACAGCTCATCGATGGATCGCTCCGACGACCGCCGTATCGGCTCGGGAAGCGCCTTGCCTTTAGATTGGACAGCGCTCAGGGCTTGCAGGATTTGTTCACGCTCGGCCACGCCACCACCTCCTGAAGTCTCGCCCCTGCTTTTCGGGTCGAGAGCGGTGCTCGTCCCATCCCTTCGTCGCCGGGTTTGGCAGTCCACCTGCAAGCGGAAGCAGGGCCAAGCCCGCTTTCCACTTCTTGCTGTCCTCCGCCGCCATGCCAAACCACTGCCAAGGAATCCCCGAATCTTTTGCCCCCTTCTGAACCGCTTCATGCCGAAGCTTCAGCAACAGATGGGGGATCGGAATCTTGACCGGACAGACCTCTTCGCACGCCCCGCAAAGGCTGGAAGCTTGGGCAAGATCGCCCATGCCCTTCACCCCTTCCAGCGCAGGAGCGAGCACAGCCCCGAGCGGCCCGCTGTAGACGTGCCCGTAGCCATGCCCCGAAGCCTGCCGATACACAGGGCAGACATTCAGGCATGCGCCGCAGCGGATGCACCGGAGGATGTCTTTGTACGGGCCATTGAGGATTCGGGACCGTCCGTTATCGAGCAGCACGAGGTGAATCTCTTTTGGACCGTCCTGTTCATCGGCTTTGCGCGGGCCAGAGATGAGATGCACGTAGGTGGTGAGTCGCTGTCCCGTCGCTGAGCCGCCGAGAATCTTGAGAAAGATGGGCAGCTGGTCCTCGCTGACCAAAAGCTTCTCGATCCCCATCAGCGCGATATGAACGTCTGGCGCGGTGGTGGAAAGACGATTGTTGCCCTCGTTCTCCACGAGCACGATTCGCCCGGTTTTGGCAATGCCGAAGTTCACCCCGCTGATGCCGACTTTGGCCTGCTGGAACTTGCCCCGCAGGTGGTCGCGGGCTTGCAGGGTGAGTTCTTCGGCATTCTCACTGGGCGGGCCGATGCGGTGGTGCGCGAAGGTCTCCGCCACCTGTTCCTTGGTCTTGTGGATGATGGGCGTGACGATGTGGCTGGGGGTGTCGCCATCGAGCTGGACGACGAACTCGCCAAGGTCGGTTTCGATCGGGTGATATCCCGCTTCTTCCAGCGCATGGTTGAGGTGAATCTCCTCCGTCGCCATGGATTTGGCTTTGACGATCGGGCTCTCCTTGTCCGTGCTCTTCTCGACAATGTCCAGGATAATCTTGCGGGCGGATTCGGCGTCCTTGGCCCAATGCACGGTGATGCCGTTGGCCGTGCAGCTCTTCTCGAACTCGAGGAGTAGGTCGTATAAGTCATCTAGGACGTATTCTTTGACTTGCGCGGCGTAGGCTCTGGCAGATTCGATGTCGCCGTCGAATACCGCGCTCAGGGTCTGGAGTCGGCCCGTGGTTTTGGCGACGGAGGCCGAACGGACAGCCTTGGTGGTGCCCTGATCTAAGGCTTCAGCAAACTTCTCGACCCGTGAACCTTTCATGCGGGCAACACCTTCGTAGCATGAGCGTCTCGCCCATGTGTCCCATGACCGTCTCGGTCATGGATTCCGGCAACCACGGGCGGGACGCCCGTGGAACGCTTGGGCGGGACGCCCATGCTACGCCGTGACTTCCATAGTCTCGTCATACGGGCAACACCTCCGCAAGCAACTGCGCATAGTGCTTCGTCTTGAGAGGCAGCCGCTCTTTGTCGATCAACCCTTGGAGGTGCATCAGGCAACCCATGTCGCCGCTGACGACCGTATCCACCCCCGCATCCATCAGACAGCGGAGTTTCTCCATGCCGATGCCTGCGCTGAGGGTGCCGTGGGTGGCGGAGAAGGCTCCGCCGAAGCCGCAACACTGTTCTTGCTGGGCGAACTGGACGAGTTCGAGTCCGGGGATGAGGGTGAGGAGGCGTTCTTGGGGGGATTCCGTGGCATGGGCGTCTCGCCCATGTGTCCCATGACCGTCCCGGTCATGGATTCCGGCAACCACGGGCGGGACGCCCGTGGAACGCTTGGGCGAGACGCCCAAGCCACGCCCACTCGCTGATAATTCCCGCATGTGGCACGACCGATGAAATGCCACCTTTTGCTTCCTCGTCACGCAAGACCCGCGCAAAGGCCAGCGGTCGATGCCGAGATGGTCGATAAGGAATTCGGAAAGCTCGAATGCTCGGGGGGCTTCAAGGCCAAGCATCGGGTAGCCCGACCGCAGCATCGCCGTGCACGACCCGCTGGGGACGATGATGGGCAGGCCCTTGTCAAACGTGCCGAGGGTGCGTCTGGCGATGGGGCGGGCAGTGTCCCAGTCGCCCGAGTTGAACGGGGGCTGTCCGCAGCAGGTTTGGCCTTTGGGGAACTCGACGGTGCAGCCGCAATGCTCCAGGATGCGCGCCGTTGCGATGCCGACCTCTCCGTAGAAAGCGTCGCAAAGGCAGGTGAGCATGAGGCTAACGCGCATTGGGGACATTGTATCGGAGATCGGTGATGGGCGACTACAGATCAGAGTTTGCAACTCGGTTCTCTGAAGTCGATTCACCGATAACGGACGCCGAAATCCATTTTTCGCCAAGGCGCAAAGACGCAAAGCCCAAACTCTGTGCCTCTGTGGTTCTCAGTGCCTCTGTGAGAAATCTCAACGGAGAGTTCGGCAACGACAAATCGTTGCCCTCTCTTCCGAGAGACAGATATCAGATCTCGGATTTCTAATCACAAATTCCGTACTCGCTTCCAGCGCCTTCGCCACCTCATCCCACGACTTCAGGACCCCTTGAGCCAAGAACTGCGCCCCGAGATTGCCTAAAAGCGTCGCCTCCTTCGGGCCGGAGATGACGGGGATTTGGAGCCGGTCGGCAAGACCCTGGCACAGCTCCCGGCTTGCCGCGCCGCCGCCGCCAACCTTCAGCGATTTGAAGGTTCGGCCCGTGATCTTCTCCATCAGCCGAAGCTGATCGGCAGTGGTGTCGATGAGCGAATAGAGGGCCAAAGCCGCCCAGTCCTTCTTGGATTCGGGCTTGCAAATGGCGAAGTCGAGCGCGGCTTCCACCATCGAGGAAGGATTGAAGAACCGCTCATTAAGAAGGTCGATCCTGCCATCAAACTTCTTGTTCGCTTCGCTCAGCCAAACGGAGACGGGCGCGTCGACTTTCAGCTCTTCATGAAGGCGGTTGACGACAAAAAAACCCGGCACGTTCTTGAGGAATCGGATGCGACCATCGACGGCGCGCTCGTTGGTAAAGTTAGCAGCTTCGGCAGCGTCGCTGGTGTCCACCTCGTCCCGCAAGCATCCCAGCAGCGACCACGTCCCTGCGCTGAGGAAGGCTTGATCGTCGGCAAGCTGGCCCAGACCGTAAACCGCCGAGGCCGTATCGTGCGTGCCTACTCGTGCCACAGGAACGCCCAAACGGGTCTTGCCTTGGATGGTGCCCGGGGGTTGCGGCTGGTCGGCGGGCACAGGCCAGCCCGCGATCTCAAAAGCCTCCTTCGACCATGTGCCATCCACGCCGAGGAGTTGTGTGGAGGAGGCGTTGGTCAGTTCGTGGCCTGCGTTTGCACCAAGAAGATGAGCGATCAGTTCGGGGAGCATAAGCCATCTTTGGGCTTGGTTGATGAGACCGGAGTGTTGCTCTCGTCGGGCGATGAGCTGGTAGATGGTGTTGAAGGGTTGGTGTTGGACGCCGGTCGATTTGTATAGTTTTTTCTTGATTTTTTTTACACTTTCGGGATCGTGATGTTCGTCACCCCCACCCTGCCCTCCCCCGTCAAGGGGGAGGGTAGCCGCCGAACCAAACCCGTGAAAGACAGCCACGTGCGAAGGGTCGCGGTAGCAGACCACTTCATCCAGCAGGTTTCCGTCCTTATCCAAAAACCCGTGATCGACCGCCCAAGAGTCGATGCCGATGGTGGTTTCTGGGCCAAGAGCCCGCGCGTATGCTTCAGCTCTCTGGCAAAGCGAGAGGATCAGCGGGAGGTCCCAGACCAGCCTTCCGGCGTGGTCCTTGGGCTCGTGGGGCACCTGCTCCACCACCTCAAAGCCGACCTTCTCTCCGTCGAACCAGCCATGAGCAAATCGAATGCTGCTCGCGCCAAGGTCGATGGCGACGGCTTGGGATTTAGAGTTTATTTTTGGAATCACCATAGGATTTCGTATGCGTCACCCTCTCCCTGTTCGCTACGCTCACAGCCTCCCCCATCAAGGGGGAGGAACTTAAAACTAGCGAAGGATTGCCCTCCCGATCCGTGCGCATCACAGATTACCGATCACTGTGTACTTTTAGTTTCTCGCAAAGGCGCAAAGACGCAAAGCCCAAACTCTGTGCCTCTGTGGTTCTCTGTGACTCCGTGAGAAATCCCGTTCAGGCAACGACAAAGAGTTGCCCTCCGAGTTACCGCACGAACGCTTCACGGACCCCTCCGTCGACGGGTATCACGCACCCGGTGGTGCGGCTGCTGCGCTTTTCGCTGCTCAGCCATGCGATCGCCTCGGCGATGTCGTCGGTACTGACAATTACCCCCAGCATCGAGCGCTTTCGATAGTGCTCTTCGAGTTCGTCCGGCTGGATGCCCAGACTTCGAGCCGACTCTTCACGCCAAGCTCCCTGCCAAATCGCCGAGCCCTGAAGAACCGCGTCTGGGTTCACTGCGTTGCAGCGAATGTTATACTTGGCAAGGTCGCTAGCAGACGTTCGCATCAGGTGAAGCTCGAACGCCTTGGCCGCCGAATAGATCGCCGCGTTCTGACCCACGGCAACCGCATTCTTTGATCCCACCACGATCAACGACCCGCCCGTGCCCTGCTTGATCATCAGTCTTGCGGCTTCGCGCATGGTCAAGAAGTAGCCCTTCATCAGCAGATCGCTCAGGAATTCGTAATTGGCGTCATCGGTATCGGCAATCGTTCCTCGCCGGGCGTTCCCGGCGCAGGCCACAACCACATCTACCCCTCCGAACTTGCGAATCGTCTTCTCAAAAGCTTCGACTAGCGACTTACCGTCGGTCACATCGCAACGGCACGTCAAAACGGAGCCAGCGTTAGCAGCGGTCTGGTCGATGTCATGCGCCGCCGCTTCCAGCTTTTCGTCATTGATATCGAGCAGCACAACACACGCGCCCTCGCTGGCAAGCCGCTTTGCTGTGGCAAACCCGATGCCCTGGGCTCCACCCGTGATGACGGCGATCTGCCGCGCAAACTCTTTTTCCGGTGGCATGCGCTTAAGCTTTGCTTCTTCCAAAAGCCAATATTCGATGTTGAATGCCTCCTGCTCCGGCAGGGCCACATACTTGCTGACGGCCTCGGCTCCGCGCATGACCGCGATCGCGTTTTTATAGAACTGCCCGGTGACCTTGGCCTCTTGGGGGTTCTTGCCAAAACTCACCATGCCCACGCCGGGGACCAGAACAACGCTCGGGTTGGGGTTGCGCATGGCTGGGGAATCAGAGTGTTTGCACCGCTCATAGTAGGCTTTGTACACTTCCCGGAATTGACTTAGAGCGCTATCCAGGGAGTCGTCATCTGTTGCCGTCAAAACGAGTGGGCGAATCTTCGTTCGCAAAAAGTGATCCGGGCAGCTTGTGCCCAGCTTTGCCAGTTCGGGCATTTTCGACCGGGAAAGGAAATCCATGACCTCGGGCGAGCCGTCGACATGGGCGATCAGCCGCTGGCCGTTGTAAGCGATGCGTCCACGCAGTCGTGGAAGGAGTTCAGCCATGACGCCTTTGGGGTCGGGGTGAGCCTCTACCACCGGGTTGCCAAAGGGGTGTTGACGGGTGCGCTCGTTTAGATAGGTCTGCGCTTGGTTGATCATGCGGAGGGTCAGTTCGTAGCACTCCTGCCAAGTGTCGGCCCAGCAGATAAAGCCGTGCGACTGCATGATCGCGCCCTTGGCTTTGGGGTTGGAGGCGATCAGGTCGCGGAGCATCAGACCAAGATCAAAACCGGGACGCTTCCACGGCAGGATGCCCATCTCGTCGCCCCAAATCTCCTTGGTGATCGCTTCGCAATCTTCGCAAGCGGCGATGGCGATGACGGCGTCGCTGTGCATGTGCGAAACGGCGTCGGCGGGGACGAAAGCGTGGAGTGGAGTGTCGATGCTGCAAGCCGTGGGATTGAGGTTAAAAGTGCAGTGGTTGTAAAGCGCAACTATGGCGTCCTCGGGGAGCCCTTCGGCTTTCTGCTTGTACTCCAGCTTGAGGACACGGTCGAGATAGAGCGAGGCGAAGTTCTGCATCTTCGCCGAACCAAGGTCGCCGCCCGAGCCTTTCACCCACATCACGCGAACGGATTCGCCGGTGAGGGGGTCGGTCGCAGTGAGCTTGGCGCTGGTGTTGCCGCCGCCGAAGTTGGTGATGCGGGGGTCGGAGCCGAGAAGGTTGGATGCGTAGACGAGCTGTTCTACCGGGTCCATCGCGGCGGCTTTGGCGGAATCCCAAACGCTTTCGATCATCGACGAAGCCATGCGTTATTCTGGCGCGGATGTGAATAGGGATGCCCGCACAGTTTCTGTTTCTCTCAAACACGGTCGAAAATGCCACGCCATGAAATCTTGCTAAATCTCGCTCTTTGATGAGTACTATATTAATGATTGGGAATCTCGTAGAGATTCAGGCGCAAGCTAGACCTGGTCTCTTCACCTTTCCTCTCAGACGTTACGAATGAAGTTTGAAATTGAAGGTGTAATTTGGACGCTACAACATTAACAACAATTCTTCTCGCAGTTGTCGCGCTGTTCTCATGTGCAACAGTTGTTTGGCTCATTAAAGCGAAAACTGAGTCCGCAAAAGTACACAAGCAAGAGATTGACACTCTAAACGACAAACTAACGGAGGCTGCAAAAAGTGTTGGCAAGGCTGAGGAGTTAAATCGGACGCTGGACTCTGTGAGGCAAGACAGGACAACAATTGACGACAAGTTACAAACAGTTCTGGAAGAAGTCAATCGACTTACAGAGGAGCTTTCAATCGCTCGAACAGAACGAGACAGCGCACAAAGAAACTCTGAACAACAGATCCAGGCAGAAAGAGAGACTTGCGCCACGACGATCGAGCGTGAAAAATCGACATGCGCAGAACTTATCCAAAGAGAAAAAGAAGCATGTCAAGACATCCTTTTGGCAAAGGACCAGGAGATCAAAGCCAAAGATATCCAAATTGAAAATTTGAAGCTGTTCATCGATAAGGCGAGTGAAACCCTTGGAACACATTTTAAGGCTCTTTCACATGAAACGCTCAAAGACGTGTCAGCACAATTTGAGAAAGCCGCCAAGCAGGTCATCGAGCAAAACTCAGAGACGACGGCGCAGAATGTAAAGCTCCACAAAGAACAGATAGAAAAACTGCTGCAGCCTGTTGGCTTGACTTTGGATCAACTCAACCAGCTTGTCAAGGACACCAATGAAAAGCGAGGCGAAGCCGAGGCTGTACTAATGGAGAAGATCAAAGATTTTGCAGGCGCCAACGAAAAGTTAGCAAATGCGCTCAACAAGCCAGTCATTCGGGGATCATTTGCTGAAACCAAGCTTGAGTCACTTCTAGAAGCCGCCGGGTTAGTTCGCGGCGAGAACTTCGAATTACAAGTAC
This sequence comes from Fimbriimonadaceae bacterium, assembly GCA_019638775.1. Taxonomy (NCBI): domain Bacteria; kingdom Bacillati; phylum Armatimonadota; class Fimbriimonadia; order Fimbriimonadales; family Fimbriimonadaceae; species Fimbriimonadaceae bacterium. The sequence goes on from JAHBTD010000004.1 coordinate 210,904, forward strand.
CTGTGAAGGACGGTGACCAACAGCGCACTGTAGACGCATTGGTGGATATGGCTCAGGGCAAGAAGTTAGTAATTGATAGCAAGAATCTTTTGTTGCCATTCGTCGAATACGCAAATGCACCTGAAGATCAGCGTGAAGCGCGTCTATTAGACTTCCAAAGAGCCTTTCGAACTACTCTCAAAGCTCTTAGCATTAAAGATTATGCAAAGCACTGGGAGGGTATAGATGCTGTAATAATGTTTCTACCTGACGAAGGAATGTACATGGCAGCTATTGAGTCAGATCGCCAACTCATAGCAACTATGTTCGAGCAACGGGTTTTCACTGTAAGTCCTGTCTCCCTGTTACCGATCCTCAAATCTGTAGCTTACATTCTTGGTCTCGAAAAACAGAATCGAGATACACAAACTATCGTCGACGCTGGACGTGCCCTTTATGAATCTCTTGGGGTCATTCTTGGCAAAATAAATACACTTGGCGACAGGATGGAAGCTAGCATGGAAGCGTACAATGGAGTCATAGCTAGCTTTGAAGGTAACGTGTTACCTAAAGCTCGGCAACTCCGTGAGCTAGGTATTCAACGTGGAGCGGCACACAAGGACATACCCATTAGAGAGCCGCTACGAAGGGAATTTAAAGATAGAGTCACAAAGGAGTTGGCTGGCTCAATGGCGATCGTACGGGATGAGAAAACATCAGAAGTTAAATCTGCCGAAAAGAAGGATAGATAGGCATTTTTCGCGTAGGTAAGCCGGAACTTATTACCGTCATGTAGCGACTCTGAGATTCAGAAGCCGACTCAGATTGCGGTTGGACAGATAGGCGAGAAGAGTATTATCTTCTTTTCCACAGCCCTTTTCCTGCCCGACCCGCGCCCGGTAACCTTTCAAGCGATGTCCACCGCAACCTCCCACCTCGACCACGTTCGCCCCGACGAAAAGCTCGGCCTGCCAGGCCAGATGCGCCGAAAGATCAACGTCATGATGATCGGCGCGGGCAGCTTCTTTACGACCTCCGTACTGAAGGACGTCGTGCTGATTCCCGGCAACCAAGGCGGCGAACTGCGTCTGGTCGATATCGACGGTGAGCGGCTGGAACTGAGCCGGCAGCTGATGGTCAAGACCCTGGAAAAGCTTGAGGTCACGCATAAGTGGTCGGTTGTGGCGAGCACGGATCGGACGGAGCTGCTTCCCGGCACGGATTACATCGTCAACGCGATCGAGGTGAGCGGCGTGGACTGTGTGCGGTTCGACAACGACATCCCGCTTCAATACGGCGTCAGTCAGAACATCGGCGACACGATTGGTCCTGGCGGATTATTTAAAAGTTTACGAACGATTCCTGTTTATATCGAAATTCTCAAGGACGTCGAGAAGCTGGCCCCCAAAGCCGTCTTGCTGAACTACACCAACCCGATGAACACGATGTGTCTTGCGGCGGCGCGGACCAGCAACATCCACACGGTCGGGCTCTGCCACAGCGTTCAAGGAACGTCGCGGATGCTGGCACGCTATGCGGATGTGGAGTATGAGCAGGTGCAGTGGAAGTGCGCGGGTATCAACCATCTGGCGTGGTTCACGGAGTTCAACGGTCCGGACGGGGCATCGCTTTATCCCAAGCTGATGGAGATGGCCCGCGACCGCGAAAGCGAGTTCGCGAAGAACGAGCCGGTGCGCTCGGACATGATGCTTCACTTTGGCGCGTTCATCACCGAATCTAGCGGGCACCTGAGCGAATACCTTCCCTACTATCGCAAGCGCAAAGACCTGATGGACAAGTACACCGACACTGGCTATCGAGGTGAAGAGAGCTTTTACGCCAACAACTGGCCGACATGGCGCAAGGGCCAAGACGAGTCACGATTGAAGCAGATCAGCGGTGAAACGGAGATCAAGCTGGAGCGGTCGTATGAATACGGTGCATGGATCATCGAGTCGATCGAGAAGAACGTGCCGATCATGGTCCACGGCAACGTGGCGAACGACGGTTGCATCGAGAACCTTCCTCAAGATGGCTGTGTAGAGGTGGCTTGTCTGGTCAACCACAACGGCATTCAGCCGACGCGGTTTGGACGCTTGCCCAAACAAATGGCAGCGATCTGCGACTGGAATATGCGGTTCTTCGATATCGGCGTGGATGCGTGCATCCACAAGTCGAAGGAGCTTGCCGTTCAGGCACTGATGCTGGACCCGCTGACGGCGGCATGCCTCTGCCCAGCAGAGATTAAAGAGATGACGCTGAAGATGTTTGAGGCCGAGGCGCAGTGGCTGCCTGGGTTCTGATCGAGGCGCTCCTCTAAACATTTACAAAAATCGGCGCCTGATTAAAATATATTGCTTAAGAATACGCAAATTCCGAAGTCAGGACCTCCTGATGATCGGAATCTCACGTTTCAATAATTGTTTTTGCGTCATCGGGGAGTCGCACTTTGGCATGTTCCTATGCCGTCGGGAGAACCACTTGAAACTATTTAGAAACTTGCGTATTTCACAAAAGCTTTTGCTTGGGTTTGCAATCGTCGTCACCATTACGTCTGTACTTGGTTTTAACTCCATTCGGGCTCTGCTTTCGATGAAACAGGACTACGCGTTGATCACCCAGGATGTCCTTCCTGGAATCGAAACGGCGAAAGACCTAAGCTACCAAGTTGCTCGACACAGATCCAGAATTTTCCAGGCTATGACCACTACTGGTGAAAAAGGGATCAACGACATCAATAAGAAACTAACCTCTACCGAAGAAGAGGTCAACCAAATCGCATCAACCTACGAAAAGCAGAAATCGAGCAGCCAAGAGAAGGCAGCTTTCGCAAAGTTCAAAGAGGCCTGGGCAGGGTATGAGAAAGAGATCGAAGGCGTGAAAGCCCTCATCAAGCAGGGCAAAATCACAGAAGCGAACGCACTCAACTCGGCTAAGGCTCGCGATCATTGGGAAGAGGCCAACGATGCCGTTGAGAGCATCGTCAAGATGAACTCGGACGAGTCGGTCAATTCGGCAATGGAAGCAGCCAAAACGTATGACCGCAATCGAAGCATCGTCATCTTCAGTTTGCTAAGCTGCCTCCTTGCAGGTGTGGGCATCGCCTTGGTTACAGCCAGAAGCCTCTCCAAGCCCATCGCCAAGGTGGTCGACGTTATGGGCAAGTGCGCTGTTGGCGACACAAGCGAAACCATTGACATTGACACCAAAGAAGAGATTGGGCAGATGGCTCGCTCATTCCGAGACCTTATCGCCTACCAACAAGAGATGGCCGATGCCGCCAAAGCGATTGCTTCGGGCGACCTCACCCAGCAGATTCATCCTAAGTCGGAGAAAGATACTCTCGGCGTAGCCTTCAAGGAGATGAGCGAAAACCTGCGAACAATGGTGCGCGAAGTCTCCGGTGCTGCGCAAAACGTTACGGAGGGTTGTACCGGTGCAGCGGCATCCTCTGAGCAAGCCACCTTGGCGGCAAACAACATCGCCATGTCGATTCAGCAAGTCGCGACGGCATCAGACAACGCCGCCCAGGGCAGTTCACAGATCGCTCAAGGCAGTGAGCACCTCGCCAACATCGCCACAAACGCAGCTGTTTCAATGGAGAAGCTCCAAAACGGCGCGGGCGAAGTTGCATCGGGGGCAAAGAAGCAGCAGGGCGCGGTCGAGGATGCTCTTGCCGCAGTGCAAGAGGGCAACAAAGCCGTCGAGATGACCGTCAAGAGCATGGACCGTATCCGACATCAGGTTGAAGTCTCGTCCGATACAGTTGCTGAACTTGGGCAAAAGGGTGAGCAGATCGGCTCCATTGTGGTGACGATTGAAGAGATCGCTCAACAAACAAATCTTCTCGCGCTCAACGCTGCCATCGAAGCGGCAAGAGCCGGCGACCAGGGCAAAGGCTTTGCCGTCGTCGCGGAAGAGGTGCGCAAGCTTGCCGAGCGAGCTGCGTCCGCAACCCACGAAATCTCAGAGCTTATCGACGCCGTCAAGACCGGTGTTCATAGCGCCGTCAGTTCGATGGAGATCTGCAGCGATGAAGTGAAGCAGGGCTCCGAGTTGAGCGCAAGCGCTGGCTTGTCGCTCAAGAAGATTACGACCGCCGCCGAGTCCGTCGGCGAGCATGGACGTGCGAACCTGGAACACATCGAATCGATGGTTTCGGATTCTCGCGATGCCGCAGAAGCGATCAGCGCCGCCGCGTCCGTGAGTGAAGAATCTGCCGCGACCGCAGAGGAGCTTAGCGCGACCGCTCAGCAAGTCTCTGCCTCGGCGCAAGATGTTTCAGCTGCAACAGAAGAGCAGAGCGCGGGCCTTGAGGAGATCAATTCCTCTCTCGCCCACCTCAGTTCAATGGCCAAAAGTCTTCAGGGCCTTGTTGCACAGTTCAAGATCGAGAAGTCGACTCCTGCTCATCCCCAAGCAGAGCACGACACGAAGCTCGCCGCTTGATGCCCAACGCTGAGATCAATGAGCCCTCCGAGAGATCGGGGGGCCTTTGCTTTTGGATGTTCGAGAAAGACATCCGGCATCGCATTACTCTCTAAAACACCGGACTCAAGTTAGGGCACAGGCACGATCCGATAAACCCTATCCCCATCCCCTCTCTCCGACGTTCCGATCAGCAGGTAGCCGTCCTTGTCGATCCCGATCCCCCTTAGCCGCCCAACCTTCCCAAGCAGCAGCGTCTCAAACTCCACCACCTGGCTTCCATTCACCGAAAACCGCTGGAGCGACTGCCCTGCCAGATTGCACACAAAGAGGTGGTTTTGCCAGGTGGCGTAGCGGTTGCCCGAGTAGAACGCACACCCTCCGGGGGCCGTCGCCGGCGTGAACTGGATCATGGGCGATTCCATCCCGGCCTGGGTCTGGTCGTGGTGGATCACGGGCCAGCCGTAGTTCTTCCCCGCTTCGACCATGTTGATTTCGTCGCCTCCCCCAGGAGCGTCGTTGCCGCTGGGGCCGTGCTCGGCGGAGTAGATCTTTCCGGTAATGGGGTGGAAGGCCAGCGACTGCGGGTTGCGATGCCCATAGCTGAAAATCTCTGGCTTGGCCCCGCCCACGCCCACAAACGGGTTGTCGCCAGGGATGCTTCCGTCGTCATTCAGGCGCAGGAATTTTCCCTCGACGCGGTCAAGGTCTTGGGCTGGGGTCAGTTCGCCGCGCTCGCCCAGAGTGAGATAAAGCTTGCCGTCGGAGCCAAAGGCAAGCCGCCCGCCGTAGTGTTTGTCGTGCCCGTCGGTGTCGGCGTCGTAAATGACGGTGTAGTTCGACAAGCCCGATCCAGTGTCGGTAAAGCGGGCGACCCGGGTGACGAATTTGCCGCTTTTGGAAGCTGAGTAGGCGACGTACTGGAATTTGTTGGAGGCATAGTTTGGGTGCGGCTGAATGTCGAAAAGCCCCTTCTGCCCGCCTGTCGCAATGCCGGGGAAGGCGCCGTAGCTGCCCGTGTTCAGCTGTCCGCTCTGCCACACCCTCAGCCTTCCGGCGCGCTCGGTGATGAAGATGCGCCCGTCGGGCATCGGCTGGATGTCCCAGATCGTATTCAGTCCGGTGGCGATGGTTTCAAGGCGAAACTTTTGGCCTGTGCTGCTGGTGTAGACCGTTCCCTCCACGGATCCGGTGCCGCCCGATCCTCCCGAACCGCCGCATCCAAAGGCAAGGATTCCCACGCCAGCCGCCAAGCCTGCGATCATATAGAGTCTTGCGGCCATATATTTCCAGACGCTTGCGGCAGGGCGCTCCGTGCGGGCATTTGATGTTGCGGCTGTTTGGTGGGCGGTGGCTTGCCGACTTTTCAAGCTGAGATTGGGGGAGTCCGTCGTATACTGTGAGGGGGAGTTCTTAGCCTCAGGACTGTAGGATGAGACAGGATGCGCGTTAAGCTATGCGCGTCCTGAGGCATCAAACATCTGGTTAAATATGCGATGATCTTCGACCTGTTTAAGGAGGTGCTACGTGCTAATTGTTAGCATTATTTCTCTAATTTACCTGCAATCTGACGCATTTAAGCTTCCCGTTGTGGACGCAAGAGTCACTTCCGTATCATATTCAACTTCGCTCAGTGGTGTCTTGGTTACCCAAGATGTGGCACATTCTGAAAAAAGTAATAGTCGAACTTCTATAGGAATTGTTAAGAATTTGAGTCCTTTTGTCAGCGAAGAGTACATTAGCACATCAGGTTACATGGTTATCAAAAGCGATCTGTCTCGCATCACCGTCGCAAATTACTTTGAAATGGCGACGGCTTTGACACCCAATGAATACAGTGAGCCTGAGAGAAAATGCGTTAAGCTTATTGAGCGGCAAGGCTATGCGTTTCAAAATCGTTACAAGTGCTGTTCGCGCATCACCGACAACTTGTCAGTGTGGGTTACCAAAGATCGAACTATAGGTCAATCAAAAGTACCTGAAGTTCGAAGAGACAGCGAAGGTAGCTATCGACTTTATCTAACAGATGACTTAATTGAGAAAGATGATGAAGTGAGCTACATCATCTTGCTTGTAGATAGTAAAGAAGAGACAGCAAAGGAAGTTTTACGGCTACGTAAAAAACCCCTGCATATAGAAAGAAAAGTAAGTAGCGAAGTCGCAATAGATCCGCAATCCAAGATACTATATTCATGTTACGATGGACTTTTTTTTGCGCTTCAGTTAGATAGCTTTTTCCGTGTTACCGGAGTTGCTTCAAAACAAATGATGTGTGGTGCCGCAACTTTTGATGCCTCAGGGCTGCAGGCCGTAGCCGGAGAGAGGATGAGAAGTGCGCACCCTGAGGCATCAAAATGAGGGCATTTCGCGGCGTTCTGTTGCTACTGGCGATTGGGCTAGGATTTTTGCTCCCAAGCATGGGCACGCCTAACAATGTTCGTGGTGTACTCCTCTTTGTTACAGCCTTTATTATCCTTGGCCATGCAATTCTCTATCCTAAATCCATCAACATGGAGGGCAAATACCGCCGATCAAGGAAAGCTGAAGCGTCCTTGCTGCTTGCATTCCCTCTATTATATTTTATTACTAGTGTTATTGCAGCATTCCTGACTGAAATCAGTTTGAGATCAAAATTCACAGCTGGACTTTTGTATAGTTTATTCATAATAATGATAGTAAGTATAGTTCATGTGATAATCATACACTACTATCGAGCGCTGATAGCTGCGAAAAATAGTAGTGAAGACCTCGGCCAAGAAGGACCTTGATCTCACCACCTATGTGTACGATTGGGGGATCGCCTGATTGGGCAGCAGATTGCGAATGCGTGGGCGACGCATTCGTCCATGATGAAGTTGGGAACATCCTAGGGAAACAGCATCAGGCCAAGGCTCCCATGACCATGGTCTATGACCTTGCCGGAAGGAATACCACCCTGATCCAAGGCGAGATGATGACGACACTTGGATGCCTCAGGACGCACTTACCTCCTCAGTCCACCCATGCAGGCATACAGTCTTGAGGCTAAGAACAGGGCCTGCCAACTGCAAGAAACGCAGCGCGGCTACCTTCTAATATCTCTGACCGGGCGTGTCCGTCGTATACTGAGAGGGTGAATTAGGAGTCGGCAGTCTCAGCCTCAGGGCTGCGGACAGGGACAGGAGAAGGAGGGCGGAGTACGCACCTTGACGCATCAAAAATGAGACTACCTCATATCCTAATCTTACTTGCAATGACAACAGTAATCATTACCACTAGCGTAGTGTTAAATCATTATTCGCACTCCCAAACACAGAAGATACGAACACACAGTTATATTACTGATGGGTTTCTAAAACTTTCAAAGACAACTATCTTTGATTCACCGATCATTATTGACAAGTCTGATCCTACGAAAATGAAATTGTGTCGACAGTTATCGAACATCATTGACCGCCATGGGGCCTATCCAGCGACACCGATGGCGGAGGTCGAAAAGCAAAGCGAGGGTAAAGCCATTGTAACTATTGTGGATCCATCCGTGTGCGATTCCATGTTTGCAAGCACTGACGACTGCTTGGCTACAGCCGCATCTTGCCAATGGATGATTGAAACACATCCACAAGTTGAACAATTTGAGCTGCATGTCTATTACTCAGAGGTTCAGCAGTGCTGGTTTGGCGTCATTACGCCGTTTCCGGCAAAGCCTGATCTGTATCACGAGTTGACATTGGTAAGGTCACCCGACGGTTCATATATGGTTCGGTAAAGTTGATAACGGATACATATGGCTTTGATGCCTCAAAACGCGCACTCAGACACGCAGTTTGACGCCTCAGGACACACAGCGTGGCTGCTTTCTGAAATCTTTGATTGGCTTGTCTATCGTATACTGAGGGCGTGGATTCGGCGGTCTTAGCCTCAGGGCTGCAGGCCGGGACTGGAGCGAGGATGAGAAGTTCGCACCCTGAGGCATCAAAGTTATTCCAACGCGCAATTTGCAGCATGTCGCTTGCGGTGTCTGCCTTACTGACCTATATGCTCAAGTTAGAACTCGTTGCTTTTGGTGGTGCAGCAATACTGTCAACCATTGGATTGCTATTTTGGCTATTAAGCAGATGCCAGAGGTCAAGGATAGAGCTTGTAACTTCATGCTTGTTTGTGTCTACTTTATCAGTTAGTTTTCTCTTTTGTGGTTTCAATCGATTTTCGGTGAACTTGCTTGCCCTAAACATTGCCATCATCGTATGCCTTGAGGTGGTGCTGAAAATCTTTGCCAAAAGGTTTGATCATTGGGGTATTGCGGCGTTGATTATTTTCGGAGGATTGATTACTGCATCCATAGTTCAAAATAGTTACAGTAGTATATGATTGTTAGAATTATCTTGATGCCTCAGGATGCGTAGGACTCGTGTTACGGTGCATCCTTAAGCCAAAGTCCTGAGCTATTGACAACCATACAAGGGCTATATCCCCGAGTAGACGGGCCACCCCCACCCCGTCCCTCCCCCGTCGAGGGGGAGGGGGACATAAACGGACTATACAGGCCAGGTGGAACTGGATGTTCGATATCGGTCGGAAGCTTGCCCAGACTCACGCTGAACAGCCGCCAAGCATCGCTGCAACATCGAGAGGACAACCCCCAACCCCCGCAAAAAAGTCCTGCGAAGAATCTGCATCGGCAAGCTGTCCCTATGCTAAAATGCACTCATGTCGATTTCGTTGGATGAGGTGCGGCACGTCGCTCGTCTCGCCCGCCTTGAACTGGATGACTCGGAAGTTCTTGCGCTTCAAGGTGAGTTGAACGCCCTCCTCGGACATTTTGCCGATATCCAAGCTATCGACGTCACGGGAATCGAGCCCCAATCTCACGCCGTTGCGCTGCATTCGGTTTGGGCTGACGACTTCCCCATCGAGGGTCTTGCCCGCGAAGCCGTTCTTCGCAACGCGCCGCTTTCAAAAGCGGGCCTCTTCGTCGTTCCCACGATCATTGAGGACTAATAAGCTTTGCTCACCCGACTGACTGCATCCGAACTGGCTGCCAAACTTCGCGCCAGAGAGGTTTCGGCGGTCGAAGTCGCCCAAGCCCACCTTGAAGCCATTCGTGCGCACGATGGCAAGATCGGCGCTTTCTTACACGTTGCCGAAGAGAAAGCGATGGCCCAAGCTGCGAAGGCCGATGAGGCTCTCGCCAAGGGCGAAGGCGGACCGCTTACCGGTGTCCCCATCGCGATCAAGGACAACATGTCCACGTTGGACATCCCCACCACCGCCGCATCCAAAATTCTTGAAGGCTACATCCCCCCTTACAATGCGACCGTTGTCGAAAAGGTCGAGCAGGCTGGCATGGTGATGCTCGGCAAGACAAATCTCGACGAGTTTGCGATGGGCAGCTCCACCGAGACCAGCGCCTATCAGTTCACCCACAACCCTTGGAATCTTGAATGCTCACCGGGGGGAAGCTCCGGTGGTTCGGCGGCGGCTGTGGCTGGGGATTTGGCTCCGCTGTCGCTCGGCTCTGATACGGGTGGGTCGATACGTCAGCCCGCGGGACTGTGCGGAGTGGTTGGATTTAAGCCGACTTATGGCCGCGTCTCCCGGTACGGCCTTATCGCTTTTGGCTCCAGCCTCGACCAGATCGGACCATTCGCTCGATCGGTGGAAGACGCCGCCCTACTCAGCAGCGTGATCAGCGGGCACGACCATCACGACAGCACATCCCTGCCCCATGCCCCCATCAGCACAGAAGGTCTTAAAGACGGCTCCCTCAAAGGGAAACGGTTTGGTCTGCCCAAAGAGATGTTCGATCCTTCCATCGACGCCGGAGTGCTTGAGAGTGTGCACAAAGCTATCGACGCGCTGAAGGCGGAAGGGGCGGAGTTTGAAGAGATCAGCATTCCGGAAATCCGTCTGGGAGTGACCACCTACTACATCATCGCCCCCGCCGAAGCCAGCAGTAACCTGGCGCGGTTTGACGGCGTTCGTTACGGTCCGAGGCATGAAGGTGTGGGGCATGTGGGGACCGCAGAAAAAACGCGAGCCATGGGCTTTGGGCATGAGGTCAAGACGCGTATCCTCATCGGCACCTACACGCTCTCAGCGGGCTATTACGATGCTTATTACACAAGGGCGCAGCAGGTACGCAGCATGATGACTGCTGGGTTCAATCGTGAGTTTGCCAGGTTCGATGGCATCGTCACGCCGACGAGTCCGTCACCCGCCTTCAAGATCGGTTCGATGAACGACGACCCCATGGCGCTCAAGATTCTCGATTACTGCACCATCCCGGCAAACATGGGCGGTTTTCCGGCGATCTCTTTGAACTGTGGCCTTACTGAAGGTCTGCCCGTGGGAATTCAGATCATCGGCCCCGCGTTAGAAGATGAGAGAGTGTTCCAGCTTGCTTACTGCTTTGAGCAAGTTTTAGGCGCATCTCCGCGCCCGCCTACGGCGTAGGAGTATTGATGGATGACATCCAGAGACAAGATCGAAAGCTGTTTGTGCGGGAACTCTTGTCTCCGGCGCGCATCTTTCTAAGCATTCTGTTGCTGCCTGCGGCATGGTTCTTTGTCGGTTTAGCGACCGATTTTGCCCTTCAATTTCAGCTTGCGGGAATCTTTGCCATCTTCATAGGACACGGGCTCGCTTCCTACAACGCCAGTCTGGGCCGCCGGTTTATCGACAAGCGCTATGAAATCCTATGGAACGGATGTCAGGAACGGTTGAAGCTGTTTGAGGAAGTGCTGAAAAAGCTCCGTAAGGAGCGCGTCGCCGACCTTCAAGAGATGCCCCGCACGATCTATCGCATCTCCCAATCCCTTTACATGGCCCTGCGCCGGGCCGACATGATCTGCGATGAGATTCGAAAGACCGAGAAGGGGTTTTATAGCCGCCCAACATCGTGGGCTCCCGCAGCGCTGGACGCTCAGGCCAAGGAGCTTTATCGCATTGCCGACAAGAATGTTGCCGAATACCGAGCCCATTACGCGGGGGTGATGGGAGGGGTAGAGCGAACGGAGGCTCAGGCGGCTGTTTTCATGACCACGGTCGATTCTTTGCGTATGAAGATGATCGGGTATCGCTTGGTGGGCAAAGCTCCCGAGATGTCGAGTCAGGACTTCCTGGAAGCAATCACCGAAACGAAGATGCAGCTTGATTCGATCGACCGTGCCCTCGAAGAGCTGGAGTTGACCCCGTTCCCAAAAACAATCTCTGTAATGCCGCCACCCCACCTGCCCGCGGACATTGCCGAGCAGATTGAGGAGTTGGATGCCCCGCCCCCTCACCGCCCCATCGATTCACACCCGGACGGAAATATGTCCCCTCCGCCCTTGCCGCCAGATATTGCTGCCAAATTGCAAGCGGCTCCTCCGCCCCAACCGCCGGTTTCTGATCAGGAGGAGCAAACGCTTTGACGTTGCGGGTCCTCTGCCCAGCCAAAATCAACACGTTTCTCGCCGTAGGGCCGAAGGATTCCATCGGCTACCATCCGATCCGGACAATCTTTCAGGCCGTATCCCTCTTTGATGAGTTGCTGCTTGCTCCTTCAACTGACGGGACGACACGCATCGAATCGGACTGGTCAGAACTGCCCGAATCGAACACAATGACCAAGGTCTTGAGCCTTGTTCGTGAGTACGTCAATGTGCCTCCACTCCATATCCATCTGACCAAGCGGATACCCTCCGAGAGCGGCTTGGGTGGGGGGAGCTCTGATGCAGCCGGGCTATTGCGAGGTATCCAGGAGTTGCTTGGAAATCCAATCGGGGATTCGTTGCTGAAGGACATCGCTTTTGCGGTTGGAGCCGATGTTCCGTTCTTTCTGGTTGGAGGTCGTGCGCAAGCGGAGGGCTATGGGGAGATACTGACACCCTTGCCGGACAAGCCAACGACTTGGATCGTGATTGCACGACCCTTTGAAGGGTGCTCAACCAAAGAGGCCTATGAACAGCTTGATGCAAAGGTGCGTCCGTGGCGAGAGTTTCCCGAAGGCGACGAGCTTTACAACGACTTTGAGCGAGTCGCCCCGTGCGGATCGCTGGACCTCAGCGAGCGTCTACAGGTTTTGGGAGCGTCGGGGGCGATGATGACGGGCTCGGGGTCGGCGGTTTTCGGGGAGGTTGAGTCTTCAGAGGCGGCCTTTGGGGCCTGTGAGAAATTAAAGGCGGAAGGCTCAGCTTCGTTTGTGATGGCTGCGAGAACCTTGGGAAGAGAGGAATCGTTGGCTCTGGAAACGGTTGGCAAGTAGTTGGTGGGTTGTCAGCAGGAGGTGGCTATACGTGTCACGTACCAAGCAGGACGCGCCTGCTCGCACAAGAGACAACAATGCCCGCCACTTGCCGACTACCTGCCAACCACTTGTCAACGTTCCCAAAGAAAATGTAGACATTTTTCTGCTTACCTCTTGCAACGCGGACAAATGCCGGATATAGTAGTGACATGTCTACTGTTACTACGACCAAGTCTGTGAAGCTCAGCTCACAATATGTCCAAGCCGGAAAGCGAAGTTACTTCTTCGATTTGAAGAAGTCGGGCTTCGGCGAGGTGTATTTCACGATCAGTCAGCTCGTACCCGAGGGGAATACGTGGACCCGAAGCACCGTGCTCATTCCCGCCGAGCACGCCCGCGCGTTCTACGACGGTTTGTGCGCGACGATCAAAGAGATGCGCCAGGCGATGGCACTAGAGCAAGCCGCATTAGAGGAAGTCGAGCAACGGTCGCCAGCGAAGACCCCTTCGCGAAAGGCTACGTCGAAGCAACCGCCCGCCCAATCCCGCTCTGTCGGGACGGCAAACGTGGCCTGACCCTCCTAAACGGCGACGGTGGCGAGGTTCGGGCTGACGTTGAAGTCCGCTTCGGTTTTGGCTTTGACCTCGTCTACCGTGACATCCGGCGCAAGCTCCACCAAAGTTAAGCCCTTTCCTCGGGCAACCTCAAAGACACAAAGATCGGTGATGATGAGGTCGACGCATTCTTTGCCTGTGAGCGGGAGTTTGCACTCCTTAAGCACCTTACTCTCGCCGGCTTTGTTTGTATGCTCCATCACGACGACCACACGTCGTACGCCAGCGACGAGGTCCATCGCCCCGCCCATTCCCTTCACCATCTTTCCAGGGATCATCCAGTTCGCGAGGTCGCCGCTGCCGCTCACCTCCATCGCTCCAAGAATCGTTAGGTCGATGTGTCCGCCGCGGATCATTCCAAAAGAGTCGGATGAGGAAAAGTAAACCGAGCCGGGAAGTTCCGTAATGGTCTGTTTGCCTGCATTGATCAGGTCGGGATCGGCTTCCCCCTCATAAGGGAACGGCCCCATACCCAGCATCCCATTCTCCGACTGGAACACCACATCCATGCCGTCGGGAATGTAGTTTGCCACGAGAGTGGGGATACCGATTCCCAGGTTCACATAGAATCCGTCGTGCAGCTCTTTCGCCGCTCTTTGTGCCAATTGCTCGCGAGTCAGGGGCATTTTGAATCGTCCTCGTTGATCGTAACGTTACTCATAAGGATAGCGTATTCAGCCTTAGCCCGACCGTGATGAATTGGATGTCATGCGTAGTAAAACCCTCGTTCTGTTGCTCACTGGGTCCGCACTCTGTATCGCTTCCCTTATCCTGAATTCCCGAGGAGATGGCTCAACCATGCAAGCATCCGATCCTCCACGAGTTGCCGAAGCGCGTAGGGCGAAAGAAAAGAAGCTTACAGAGATGAGCCGCAAGATCGGCATCCCCTATCCTGCTCCTGAGATTCTTATTCGAGCATTCAAGGGAGAGAGCGAGTTAGAGATTTGGGCCGCGCCCAAGAAAGGGGCTGCCATGAAGCTCCTCACAAGTTACAAGATCGCCGCACAGTCGGGAGAGCTTGGACCGAAGCGAAAGCAAGGGGACAGGCAGGTGCCTGAAGGCTTCTATCACATCGAACGCTTCAATCCTCAAAGCCGGTTTTTACTGTCCCTCGGCCTGAACTATCCAAACGGCTCTGACCAAAAGCTCTCTGACAAGGAGAAGCCCGGTGGCGACATCTTCATCCACGGAGATCAAAAGAGTATTGGTTGCCTGGCGATGACCGATGACAAAATCCAGGAGATCTATCTGATCGCCTATGGCGCTCGCAAAGCTGGACAGGCAAGAATTCCAGTCCATATCTATCCCATGCGAATGACACGTGCCAATGCGAAAATACTCGCCGAGCACTCGGTGTCCGATCCGGCATTAAGCAAACTATGGGCACAGCTTCAAAAGGGTTACGATGCTTTTGAAGCTACCAAGCGCCCGCCCAAGATTGCAGTCAGCGCCGATGGAGCTTATCGCGTCACGAAGGTACAGCCGAGTTCAGGCTAAGGCTACTCACGGGGTCGGGTCGTCTCGCGCTCGATCCGCTTTTCGTAGACAGGACCCTTTAACAGCCGCTGAACGAAAATACCAGGCGTATGAATGTCGTCAGCCCCCAACTCTCCCGGCTCCACGATCTCTTCTACTTCGGCGATCGTGACTTTGCCCGCGGTCGCCATCATCGGGTTGAAGTTTCGCGCAGTCTTCCGATAGAGCAGATTTCCGGTGGTGTCGGCTTTCCAAGCTTTGACGATGCTCAGGTCGGCAACCAACCCCGATTCCATCACATACCATTCACCGTTGAACTGGCGGGTTTCCTTGCCTTCGGCGATCATGGTGCCATAGCCGGTCTTGGTGTAGAAGGCGGGGATTCCTGCGCCTCCAGCGCGAATGCGCTCGGCAAGAGTGCCCTGAGGATTGAATTCAAGCTCGAGTTCCCCGCTGAGGAATTGCCGCTCAAACTCGGCGTTCTCACCCACATAGCTCGAAAGCATCTTCTTGATCTGGCGGGTTTGCAGGAGGATGCCAAGGCCAAAATCGTCCACTCCGCAGTTGTTGCTGATGACGGTGATGTCTTTCACACCCGATTCACGCAACGCGAGAATCAGATTCTCGGGAATTCCGCACAGGCCAAATCCCCCTGCCATGATCGTCATTCCATCAAAAAGCAAACCATCGAGCGCTTCAGTGGCGCTGCCGTATACCTTGTTCATCGTTGAATCCCGCCTTCGGTGTCCCTTAGATTCTACTTGGTTTGAGGGCGGGCGTGGGTTCGGAGATATGGAGGGTCCAAACGCAAAAATGGGAGCGGAATCCCGCTCCCAATATAAGTTCAATGATTGTAGAGAATGGCTTCTACTCTTGACGAAGCCACTTATATAGACGCAAATGAAACGAAAACGTTCCAATCTGTAGAGAGTTATTTTGAAAATGCTGTCGAAATCAGGGTCTCGATCTTAAAAGTGATCTCGCTGTTGGTCGCCAAGCGGTCGCAGCCAATCTCCGCGCCAAGGGCATGAAGCTCTTTCTCCTTGTGCCCCGCATGACCGATCACGTAAATTCCCTTTTCGCGAAGAAGAGGGACGATTTCGGACGGGCACAGAGTTGTGGAACCGAGATTGACGATGGCGACTTTTGCTTCGGTGGTTTCAGGAACGGCTGATGCAACAACCGGATCGTGTCCAAGGCCCTTCAAAGAGTGTGTAAAGCGTCCGCTCCAGATAAGGTTGTCTTCGAAGATGAGAACTTGCATGAGATGAGGTGAAGTTTACTTCGACGTGGGATTTCAATGATCGCTCTCTGCAACTCACGACTCACGACTCACGACTCACGACAAAGTATTCTATCCCCCATGTCCGTCGTACCGATGCGCTGGGATTCCGGCAAGCTTTTGATGCTCGACCAGCGGCTCTTGCCCCAAACGACTGTTTGGATAGAACTGACAACTTGGCAGGAGGTACACGACGCGATTAAGGACATGGCTGTGCGTGGCGCTCCTGCGATCGGCGTTGCTGCCGCATATGGCATGGCGCTGGCTGTGGCTCAAGGCGCGGACTTTGAAGAAGCTCGTGCGGGTTTAGCAAGCTCCCGCCCAACAGCGGTGAATCTCTTTTGGGCGCTCGACCGAATCGCCTCCCTGCCCAACCACTCCTTTGACAGCGTGCTTGCCGAGGCACAATCCATCGAGCGTGAAGACCTGGAGATGAACCTGAAGATTGGGCGCAATGGGGCCGAACTGATACCGAACAATGCCCGCATCCTCACCATTTGCAACACAGGTGGGCTTGCAACGGCAGGACACGGAACCGCGCTTGGGGTCATCCGCACCGCCCACGCCGACGGCAAGGGCATCTTCGTCTATTCGTGTGAGACGCGCCCCCGACAGCAGGGCCTGCGGCTGACCGCCTACGAACTGGTGCAGGAAGGCATTCCCTTTGAGAGCATCGCTGACGGCGCTGCCGCTTCCCTGATGCGCGCGGGCAAAGTGGATTTGGTCATTGCGGGGGCCGACCGCATTGCGCGGAACGGCGACACCGCAAACAAGATCGGCACCTATATGCTTGCGGTCTGTGCAAACCACCACGCCATTCCGTTCTATATCGCGGCGCCGTCGTCGACGTTCGACCTTGAGTTAGAGGACGGCGGTGGCATCCCGATCGAAGAGCGCGACGCTTCAGAGTTGACGCATATCGAAGGTGTTGCCGTTGCGCCGGAAGGCTGTCCGGTTTACAATCCAGGGTTTGATGTCACGCCCGGAGAGATCGTTTCCGGCATCATCACCGAAGAAGGAGTTTATACACAGCCGTTTGCTTTCACAAAATAACCCCCGCCGAGGATTTCTCGACGGAGGTCTGCATTCCAAAAGACTTAATAGTCTTTCGGAATCGTGAGTCGAACCACTTCTGCAAACATTCTTTCGTACTGCTGGAAGAAACCCTCGTCAGATACCTTCCGTTCAATCTTGCTTCCTTGCAAAGACTGAACAGCTTTCTTGATGAAAGAGGATGCTCTTGTAATCAGGGGATAGCCCACTGTAGGGCGTGCCTGGGTTCTGATACTCATGTCTGGCCTCCTTTCAAGGCGACACGTCTACCCGTGCCACGGCCGGACCGAGTATAGGTCCGCTATGGTCGGAGTTCAACATTGAACCCAATGAAATGTGAGTGTACTGGCTGGGTTTTTCCCAACCATAAGCTATAAGGCGACTTGCCCAGTTAAGATTTCTTAATCCCTAGGACTCACAGATGTTTATGCGGCCTTTTTAAGCGTAGGCGGGAGCATCTTTAGGCTAATCTCTTCGGCCTCACGAGGGGCCAAGACGACCACGCGTTCCATCATATTCTCCAGCTCGCGCACGTTTCCAGGCCAGCGATAATCCGTCAAAACACGCTCGGCCTCAATGCTCACATCCAGCTTCGTACGTTCGTTCTCGGCGCAGAATTTTTCCAAGAAGTGCCGAGCGAGGGGCAGGATATCCTGCTCGCGCTCGCGCAAGGGTGGGATGAAAATCTCAACGACTTGCAGTCGGTAGTAAAGGTCAAGCCGGAAGACGCCCTGATCCACTGCCTCCATCAGTTCGCGGTTTGTGGCTGCAAGCAGTCGAACGTCGACTCGAGTTGGCTTTGATCCACCCAGGCGTTCGAACTCCCGTTCCTGCAAGACGCGAAGAAGTTTGACTTGAGTGGCGAGCGGAATCTCTCCGATCTCGTCCATAAACAAAGTTCCGTTATCCGCAAGTTCAAAGCGTCCTGCTTTCGATCCATTGGCGCCCGTAAACGCACCCTTTTCATAGCCGAACAGCTCGCTTTCAAGCAGTGTTTCGGGCAGAGCCGCACACGAAACGGCAACAAAGGCATGGTCTTTTCGCACGCTCAAATCATGCAGGGCACGAGCGATCACCTCTTTTCCAGTGCCGCTTTCTCCGGTAATGAGAACTGTGGCGCGGGAATCGGCGACCTGCTCAATCGTCTCCAGAATCTCCAGCATCGCAGGAGATTCGGCGATAAAGGTTTTGCCCTTCTTTTTCGGCAGACGCTTTGTCGCGGTTGGCGCAGACATGGGAGTAGCCGCTTCTTCGAGTGCGCTGGCAACGACACGTTTGAGGGATTCGATGTCGAAAGGCTTGGTGACGTACTCAAACGCACCCTCGCGGATGGATTGCACGGCAGCAGGGATCGTTCCGTAGGCCGTCATGATGACGACTTGGATATCGGGAGCAAAATCTTTAATCTCACGAAGCAGTTCATAGCCGGTCTTGCCGGGCATGGTGACATCGGTAAGCACGACGTGGGGGCTGTGTTCCTTCACCGCGCCCATCGCCTTATGAGCATCTTCAGCAATCCAAACCGAGTAGCCCTCTTTCTCAAAGGCTACTTGCAGGATTCGCCGAATATGCGGCTCGTCGTCAACTATTAAGATCCCAATGCGTTCGTTCAACGATCTCCCCTAGGTTTTAGCTGGATGGTAAACCTTGTTCCGCTTCCTTCTGTGGACTTCACTTCGATGCTGCCGCCGTGTGCATCGATCACTTTTCTCACATTGCTTAAGCCCAATCCTGTTCCCTTTGGCTTCGTCGTAAAGAACGGTGTGAAAAGTTTCGACTGTTGTTCTTCCGTCATTCCACAACCGTCGTCTTCAACGCTTAGCCAACCGTTCCCTACCGTCAATTCCACTGTTCCGCCTGGCTCACATGCCTGGAGCGCATTCAACAATAAGTTGCGGACCGCCTGTTCAAGCCGGAACGGGTCACCCCATATTTTCGGCTCTTGCGCCGAGATTTCCAGGCTCAATCGTACGTTTGCGTCATCAAATTCTTTTTGATGTTGATCAATCAGTTGGCTAGCAAGCTCATTCAGTCGGATTCTGGACTCTCTGAGCTCAAGAGGGCGGGCAAAATCGAGGAAGTCATCACACAATGAATTCAGCTTCATCGCTTCCTCTTCGATGATGTTTGCAAACTCCTTTACATGCTCCTCCGACTGTCGCACCATTTGCGCCGATCCGCGGATGCTGGCGAGCGGGTTCCGTATCTCGTGAGCAATTGCGGCGGTCATCTGACCGATCTCGGCAAGACGCCGAACACGGTCGAGCTCCTTGAGCGTCTGGTCATACTCGCTGACGTCTTCGATCGAGACAGCCGCGCCGCCAGAAGGCATCGGGGTCGCGATGATGGACCAAGCACGCTGAGTGTCTGGGTCATAAGCTCGGCGAGGCGCGCGACGGCCTTCGAGAGCGGCTTCAAAGGATTCCTGAAGGGGGCCTGCGAGCGCTTTTGAGGCGTTGGCAATATAGCCTTCCCACTCCATTCCATCGTCGGGCGACCATCCTATCAAACTGCGGGCTTCGGGGTTCACCTCTTCGATGCGGCCCTGCGCATTTACGACGATGACACCGACGCCGAGGCAAGAAACCACCGCTTCCAGTTTTTCGTGCAACGCCGTCGACTCCCCTAGCGCCTCATTGAGACGGTTGATAAGCTTGGCATTGCCGACGGCTAAGGCAACGTAATGGGCCACCGATTCGGCGTGGCGCAAATCCTCCTGGACAAAGGGCTCCTCCCCGCACTTGCGCGAAAGGTTCAGCACACCAATGCAACCCGTTTCGGGGGCAATGAGCGGCAGAACGAGCGAGCTGGCGATGTCGGCTCGCTTTCGTCGAACTTTGAAAGCAAGCGCCGGATGGGCGTCGGGATCTCCGATAAGCATCGGCTCGCCTCGCACGATACAAGTTCCCGCAATCCCAACCCCCGGCATAAGCCGAGCACCGTCGGGAACGCGCATGTCCGTACCGGCCTTTACGGCGACTTCGTAGGTATTGGTAAGGTCATCCCTGAGGAAAAGAGAGGCTCCAGACGCCTGAAACCAGGCGGCACACCGTTCGAGGGTGGTCGACAGAAAGCGGTCCAGCCCTTCGCTGCCGACCGTCAAAGACGCATCAAACAGACTCCAGACGTCACGTACAAGAAGCTCGCGCGGCATTCGGAATTCTTAGTACAGATTGTCGGCGAGTTGGGCGGAAATCTTAGCTATCAACTATCAGCCATCAGCTATCGGCTATCGGCTATCGGCTATCGGCTATCAAGCTTCACCGATGGCTGATTGCTGATGGCCGCGTTACTTCAACATCGCATTGAACAGCAGCTTGAACGTCCCGTGCGACTGTGCACGGAAGGTGATTTCCGGCCCGAACAGATACAGCGTTCCCTTCCCGACCGGGGCCTGCGCCATCGCGACACCCTTATCCAGATACTTCGCGCCCCACGCCCAGCCGCTGCGCAGAGGGTTCGGAGAATCGAACCATGCAATCGGCTTCACGCCATCGCCGGTGATCTTGAACACGGGCGAGTTGTCGAACATGACGTTCGCCCGTTCGCCCATCCCGCGCGACACGGGAAGCGTGTTGTCCACCGCCACGCTCAGCACCGATCCAGGGACGTAATACTTCTCACGCCCCAAGGGCTTACCATCCTCCATCAGATGGCTCTCGATGGGCAGCTCAAGGTGTTTACCCAGTGAGGTGGACCCGCCGATGGTGACGACCGTTCCGCCCGCCTCAAGGAAGTTCTTCAGTTGCAGGACGGTGGCCTTCGACACCGACCCCAGCATGTGCCAATAGCTGGCAGGGATGCCCTCATAGTTCGGCTCGGACGGGTCGCGCAACGTCGCCGGGATCGCGCCGTCGACGAAGATGATGACGTCGTACTTCTCCTTCAGCAGTCCCGTATCCAGCTCGCGCGCAAAGACGACGGTGTAGGGGATGCCCCATTGGTCGAAGATCCACCGAATCCAGCCGGAGTCCATCGACCCGCCATAGCGGTCCCACAAAGCGATGCGCGGCAGCTTGATCTCGACGTCGCCGTTTCCGTTGGAAGTGGACGCAAATCCGTTCGCGTTTCGATAGACCTTCTTGCCAGCCTTGAACCACTCGAAAACCGCCTTATAGGAGTAGTTGCTTCGATCGCTTAGCTGCGTCGCGTCCGATGAGAAGTCCGACTCCTTCCAATCGACGATCTTCTCAAACGGCCCCTCAAAGGCGTCCAAAATCCGGTCGAACTTCACGCCCATCTGATAGGCCAGCGTATAGCCCGCGTTGTCGTAGGGCGGGGTGGGGGGAGCCCCCGGCGCCGTAATGTCGTTCGGGTGATCCTGCGGCTCGAACATATCGAGGATGTGCGCGCGGAAAGCCTGCGCAGACTTTACGATCAGCGACCCAGCCGGGTACTTTCTGCCCCCGACCTCAAATTCGGCAGTGGCACGGTGAATGTCGATCCCGTTCTCCACAAGCGCGGTCACAAATTTCTCAGCGGTAAAGAAGTCGTCCTGGTCGCGGGGGATGATATATCCCCGGGGAGAGCGAAGCTCCGGCTTGCGCACGTCCTCCAGATTCCTTACTCCGTTCAGCCGCGAAGGATAGTCGATCCAGCTGTCTTTCGATCCGTTCTCGATCTGCCGACGACCCATCTGATACATGCCGTAAAGCCACTCGCTGCGATAGCGCGATGCGATGTCCAAAATCGCATAGTTGGCTGTTACCGAGTAATCGACCGACTGCCGAAACTTCCATTCTTGGGGTCCGATGGGGAAAATTAGATTTCCCTTAGGCTCCAGCCGGTTCGCCACGAACGGGATACGCATGGGTGTCGGACTGCCAATGGTTTCGGTGAGGATGCCGACTATATTGTGAAAATAGGCTGTGGTGCGCAGGCCGCCGTTCCACCAAGTCGAATACGACGCGCCATCGCGCATGGTCACGCCCGGCTTATTCTCCCGAATGAAGCGCGTGTGCATGGCAATACCCACCTGCTCGATGCCCGCCATCACCTGCGGGTCGATGTTATGGTTGAACGGATCGCGGAATGGCGGCGCAAACATGACGGTTCCACGCGGTCCGGTCTGGTGATGGTTGTACATGATCTGCGGGTACCACTCCCGGTACATCACGCGGTTCATGTTCTTGGTTTCGCGTTGGGTTGCCGCGTAAAAGTCGCGGTTGTTGTCGTGCCCGATATATTTCTGATACAGCCGGGGGATATTGAAACCTCGTTTGTTTGGGTCGGATTCCTGCATGTACCAGTCGCTCATCAGGTCCATCCCGTCGGGATTTGCGTGGACAAACAGGATGATCACGTCATTCAGAATGCGCTTGGTCTCTTCGTCGTTGTGGCTGATCAGCTGATAAACCGACTCCATCAGAACCTGGGCACACAGCACCTCGCTGGCGTGGAGGCCACCATCAATCCAGACTACAGCCTTCCCTTCCGCAGCGAGCTTCTTGGCTTCGGCGTCGCTAAGGTTCTCCGCCCGGGCGAGCTTCTCGGAAATCTTTCGATAATGCTCAAGCTTCTTGATGTTGTCCGGCGAGCTGACAATAGCCATCAACTGGTCGCGGCCCTCCTCTGTCTTGCCCATGACCTTGACGGTCATGCGGTCCGACTCCTTATCGAGCAGCGCCCAGTACTTGCTCAGAGCTTGGTAGTTGGGGAGCTGATAATCCGCGCCGATCTCGTGGCCGAAGAAGATTTTGGGGTCGGTGACCTTCTGCTGGGCAAGAGCAAGGGTCGGGATCAGAGCGAGCAGAAGCAAAAATGTCCGGGCATGCCGCATGAAGGGGAGATTACCTGGAGGTTGTCGTTGTGAGGAACACGAAGGGATCTGCTGACCCTTGGCTTCGGCCTGATCCAGAATGCCACGCATACGCGGCAATATTCTTCAAATCGCTCTACCTTGATTCAAAAAACCGAATCCTTTATACTGGCAGCAGAAGCCGTCGGCTTCTGATAGCCGTCGGCGAACCTTAGGGGAGGTTCCTGATGAAATCACTTTTACGCAAAGTTGGGCTATGTCTGCTCTGCGGCAACTTCGCCGCAACCGTTGCATTCAGCTACACGCCCACAGTATCGTTGTCTGCGCCCGTCGCTCAAGTCGGCGTTCGCGGAGCCGAAAACCGAGCCACCGAAGCTTTGGGCACGGCTGCCGTCAAGGTGGACGATGCCCTGAAAGCCGCCGGACGAGCGGAAGCTGCCCGACCCCTCGGTGAGGCGAAAGCACAGATTGGAGGGGCGCTAGGAGCCGCGAAAGCTGGCGACTTCGACCGCGCCGCCACACAAACCCGTCTTGCACAATCGGCTTTGCAACAGGCAGCCGCCGGAGCGCGCAACGCCAGCGCGGCAATCCAAGGTGCGATCAAGACAGCGGCAGAGGCCGTTGGCGCGGGCCTGAACGCCGTTCTGCTCACCCCGACCGGGTTTGACGTGATCATGCCCAGCGTTGCTGCAGAGGGGGAATCGTTTACCGGCCTTGTTGTGGGTGAACTTCCAGAGGGTCGCATCGACCCGACCGCTTTGGCGGGCGAAGAGGTCGCCGTCTATTCCGGCACTGTCGCGGGTGTTGAAAAGGTTGGACCGAAGGGACAAGTGGGCGGAAGCACGCTCAGCAACTTCCTGCCCCTCGCTGCCATCCCGATCATCGTCACGATGTCGCAGCAGTTCGGCGGAAAGAAGTCGAAGCCGAAGAGCGATCCCTGCACCATCGTTCCAATGCCGAAGGAGGAGTTGCCTCCCTCGATCGTCAACTCGACGCCTACGATTGGCACCGACGGCGTTGTTCGAGCCACCGGCACGAACTTGAATGGACTGAAGAATCCCGCTCTGGTCTCGTCCACTGGGCAAACGATCCCCATTGGCGACACCGACGCAGGCTCTTCAATGGAGCAGCTCTTTGTCGCGCAGAACGTGCCCGCTGGCGAGTACACCTTCCAGGCGGAAACCCCCGACGGCAAACTGCTCAAAGCCCCCAACAAGTCGGTCAAGCCTTCGCTCAGACTGTCGGGACCAGGTACGGTTCAGCGTGGTGCGACGGGCGAGATTGAGATCGCCTCCAATGCGTCTGGATTCGTCACGCTGCGTGGTGGTCAGCCGCAGATCGCGCTTCAAAAGAGCTATGCCTACGTGGAAGCAGGAGGCTCGGCGAAGATTCCGTTCACAGCAAACGTGACCGGAAACTACACCGTCACCGCTGTCATCTCCGACGAACCGCCGCAAGAGGAGATCGAAAACCCCGGCGTCTTCTCAGTTTCAGACCCTAAGGTCGAATGTACGCCGAACTCAGGAACGAATACGACCAAGGTTGACGTCTCCACAACCCTAAAAAGCGACAAACCCGTTCCAAACGGCATGGTCGACGTCATGGTCACGTACCCTGGTGGCGTCGGCTATGAGCGGGCGATGGTCAACCGCAACAACATCGCTAACTGCTCGCTTACCGTTCCGAAAATGATCCAGCCGTCTCTGGTCAATGCTTACGTTGTCAACGCGGGCGGCCCGAACATGATGTGGAATCAGGTGGGTTCCGTTTTTCCCGGAATCCTCTGCGGCTCGGGCCTTGGCGGCAGCAGCAAGAAGCCACCGGCAACCCCTGAAGCGTGGGATCCTGTGAAATGGATCGACGACTTCAACGCCGCGACGAAAGATGTCGCCGAATTCGAGGTCACCGTCTATTGCGACCAGCCTGGAAATGGCGGCGACAGAGACGCTTATGAAGATGGCGATGTCGGACACACCTTCATTGAAATCTCGGGTGGCGGAAAGTCGATTATGGGTGGATTCTATCCGGGCAGTCCGGTGAGCACGGTGGACGTCCTCACTGGCGCCGACAAAGATGGCAAGCTCGTCAACGATAAAGATCACCCCTGGGATGTCAAGAAGACGTTCAAGGTGAAGTTTGCCGACGTCGAGAAGATGAAGCAGGAATGGAAGAAGTGGAAGGATAAGAAGTACAACCTTGCGAAGGCGAACTGTACGGACTTTGTGAAGGAGGTCTGCAAGGCAGGTGGAGTTACCCTTCCAGACGGCAAGAGCAATTGGCCCGCACCTATGTCGGGAACGTCCTCTTCCAACCCCGGTGCGCTGGGTGAAGACCTCGCCAAGGATGGTGGCACGAGGAAGTAAATTCCACGCAAGCCATCAATCCACTATGCCTCCACCCTCCTTAGGGTGGAGGCGAATCAGTTGGAGAGCAATGCCCTGTCGTGCCTTCCCCAAAATCAATCTCATAATTCCGGAAACACTTTTGGACTGCCAGGGATTCCCCTCTCCGCATGAACGTTGTGTCAGCGCCATGCGGAGGAAATGATGAAAGGAAGTCTACGAATACTATCACTCGCATTAATTGCGTCGGCTGGCGTTGCCCAGGCGGCGGATTTTCAAATCACGATCACCAACGTCGGTCCCCAACCCCTGAGCCCCTTCTACTTTGCCGCTGCCGATAACAGCTTCAATATCTTCAACGTCGGCGGGACGTCCTCGCTCGGCATCAAAGACATCGCCGAGACGGGAAATACAGCTGAGATGCTGAACATCACGAACGCGGCCGGCGGCGCGGTGGGGGCGTTCGGTGTGATCGGCATGTCCCCGCTGGGGCCTGGCGACACCCGCATGATGAGCTTCTCGACCGACATGAGTCACGGGTTCTTCTCGTTTGCTACGATGCTTGGCAAGACCAACGATGGATTCCTTGGCGAGTCGTTCAGTTCGATGGGGCTCTCGCTATTTAGCGGCTCGAATCCGGTGGGATTTGATCTGACAATCACCGGTGCACGAGCATGGGATGCGGGCACTGAGCTGAACACCCAGAACGCCGCCGACCTAGCCTTCCTTGGCGGTAACGGCAACCCGGCGGAGAACTCTGGCGACGACCACATTCGGGTTCACGCCGGTATCATCAATGGAGTAGGAGACAGCTGGGACCAGATGCCAGCATGGTCGCAGAATACCGATCTGCTACGTGTGCAGGTCACCCCCGTTCCAGAACCGGCAAGCATGGCAGTGCTCGGTTTGGGCGCTTTGGCGCTTATCCGTAAGAGGAGAAATCGTAAATCGTAAAGGAAACCACGGTATCCATGCCTCTCGGCATGAGCACACGTCCCAAATTTGAGGACGTGGCTCTTGCCGAGATGGCAGTCCTCTATCGAGTCGCTCGACGGCTGACGATGGATGATGTGTGGGCGGAGGACCTGGTCGGGCAAACTCTCCTGCAAGCGGCTAAAGGTTGGAGTGGATTCGACGGCCGCTACCCCCGAAGCTGGCTGATCCGAATTTTGCAGAATGTGTATCGAAAAGATCTCCGGCGAGCTTCTTCCCGTCCTGCGACAGTTCCCCTCGAAGACTATATCCCAGAGTCGTCCGACACTTGGGCAAGTGTGAATTGGAGGCTCGTAGGGGAGTTCATTCAGGAGGAGCTTGACAAGCTGCCTGACGAATACAAACTTGCTGTCACTCTTTGCGATGTTGAAGAAATGACTTATGATGAAGCTGCAGAAGCGCTTGGCGTACCGCAGGGAACGGTGAAGTCACGATTGTTCCGGGGCCGTCGACTCTTACGACAAAGGTTGGCTGTGATTCAGCCGGGTTTAGAATGACCAACATCTTCCGCCGCAAACGGTCCGTCCACAAGCCCTGTCGGCATATGGAGGGCCTCCTTAATCGCACCGCTGACGGGACCTCCCGTGGCTTTGCGAAATGGTATGCATTGGCCCACGCCGCGCGATGTCCGGGATGCCGGAAGTTCTTGGAGCACCTGGAAGAGATGATCGCCCAGTTGAAGAAGAATAAGGGTCCCGAAGCTAGCCCTGAGGCGCTGGATCGGTTGACGGCGTTGGTCAGAGAGAGTGGGGAATAGGGTGACCCTATTCGTAATCAACGGGTGGGGCAGTTTTCTTGGCGGTGCGACATCACGAGGCATTGTCACGATCAAGCAACGCACGTCGCTACGGCTAACACTTCAATCTCAATCAACGCCTCTATTCATCCAAAAATATGACATCGTCAGCATCTAAATGCCACATCAATGTTAAAGACCGTAGACTTAACACATCTAGTTTTGCGCCACCCAATTGACGTCTGCGTATTACAAACCAATTTTTTGATAGTTTCATCTCGTCTATCGAAGAAACTACGCCAAATTCATGTAGTAAGTAATTATCGTTCTTCTTGAATACAAACAATCGAGTGCTGCCAGCGGAATAATCGACTCTTCTTAAGCCGCGGATAATTACTGTCCTATCTGAATCAGTAACAATCCAAGGCCCTCGTTTTTCACCAATCATATGTTCACGGAAATCAGGTGATACTAGTCCTTCACCTACGGTCCCGACAAGATCGTGTTTCTTCACTAACGCCATCGGCAATGATTTATCTTTAACTCCCGTGGACGACGAGTTCCCACCCATCCGTTCAGTCTTGCGCCATTGAACAGTTCCATCTCTCCGTACTTCCCCAGTTGATACGACAGCCTGCCTGGAAATCATAGAAACAGGTTCTTCGATCTCGAACTCTGTATTGGATAGCCACTTCGGATTCTTTGCGGTCATTCTATATGAAATAGGTCCCTTTACAGCAAACGTTTTCGTGTTGAGAATCCATAACTTATAATCATACATTTCATTTGCCCATACGAGAGCAGTACTAAAATCTGAATTTTCCCAGAGCGTTACTGACTTGAATACTTTTTCGCCCTTCAATCGGACCTCATCTGGCTCTGGATTAATGGTCCATTTATCAGCATCGAACAGATTTTTTCTTACAAGAATACTTCCGTTTTTTTCTACTTTCGCAATGACAGCCGTATCTGCTTTTACAGTTGGAGATTTCTCATCTACTCGGCTACAAATAATTGTGCATATTACCAAGCTAATCATAACTCACCTCATACTCAAACCCACGTATAAGTTGATCGTCGCGGCTGCAATAAACACGATCCCACGACATACTATCTTCTCGTTCACCACAGTTACCGCCATCACACCTCCGATGCCTAAGAGTGCCAGTCCTTCTTCCCTTCGCTCCACTCCCGCTGCCAGAGCCTAAATCAACGGCAAGCCTCTCACGAACTCAGTATACGATGGCTCAAGCTAGCATTCAGCCTCACGATCACAGCGAGTGCGTCACCCAAGCAGGCAACGGGCAAGAGCTCGGGGACGGGACGCAATACTTCAGCGCGGAGTGTAGGTGTGGGAACACAGGCGGCCTAAAAAACAAAAAAGCCGCCTCAAAGGCGGCTTTTTGAACCGAAAACGATGGCTGCCGCAATAGGACTCGAACCTATGACCCGCTGATTAACAGTCAGCTGCTCTACCAACTGAGCTATGCGGCAACGCGAACGAAAGTTATACCTAATATTCTTGGACGCGGCAAGGTCCCACATCAGGCAGAGAATGGGACCTCAGCCGAAATTTTGAACCGACCCGAGCTCTACCCAGCCCGAGGCAGTCTGAGGCAAGCCGCACATGAGCGCCCTAAGGCGGAGAAGCCGCAGAAATATAGCCCTTCAAGTGCAATCAGTCACCGACGGAACCTCCGATACAGACCCGAATACAGGCTTCCCCACGCTCCGAAACTTCTCCACCTCTTCATGGGCACCTTTTGAGGGGCCACCAATGCGCAGCACTGCATCACACCGCTCTGCCAGAGCCAACGAAACCGGCATCATGATCTCGTCGTAGCTGTCGCTTCCCACAGCTTCGATCATCGGCAACGCCATGTTCACGCCGATGATCGGAACATGCCCGAGACGAAAGACAGCAACAGCTGCGTCGTTCATCGCGCGCAAATTTGCTGCACGCTCTTCGGCAGTTTTTGCCCCATGCCGATACGGCCCCGAGATCATGATCCACATCTTTCGTCTCATCCTTCCTCCTGTGAGGATGGCGCAGGCGATGGGTTCAAGTAAACTCTTTCCTAAGTCCAACCGCGACAAAGGAGTCCATTCTTGGATCATAGTCTTTATCTTGATTTCGTCCGTGTCACCGAAAACGCCGCCCTTGGTTCTGCCCTTTGGGTAGGCAAAGGCGACCGCAACTCTGCCGACCAAGCTGCCTGCGAGGGCATGCGCAATACGATGAACCAGATCGAAATGTCTGGGACGATCGTCATCGGTGAAGGCGAGCGCGACGAAGCGCCAATGCTCTTCATCGGTGAGGACGTCGGAACCGGCAAGGGTCCCCGCATCCAGATCGCCGTTGATCCGCTCGAAGGCACCAATCTGTGTGCGAACGGCACACCCAACGCCATCGCCGTCCTTGCGGCCTGCGTCGAAGGCGAAGGCCACCTCATGCACGCCCCCGACTGCTATATGGAAAAGCTGGTCGTTGGTCCAGAGTGCGCCGGTGTGGTGGATATCACGCTTCCGCCAAGGGTGAATGCTCGGCTCATGGCCAAAGCGATGGGCAAAGATATCGACGAGCTCATCATCGGCATCCTCGACCGCCCACGGCATGAGGCCACCATTCGCGAGCTTCGCGAAGCGGGCTGTCGTGTCCACCTCGTCCCGGACGGCGACCTATCCGTCGCCATCGCCGCCCTCGACCCCGATTCGGGCGTCGACGGACTCATGGGAATCGGCGGTGCGCCTGAAGGCGTCATCACCGCCGCAGCGGTGCTGTGCGTTGGTGGAGAGATGCAGGCAAGACTTGTATTTACCAAAGAGGAGCAGCGTGAGCGCGCCGAGAAGATGGCCGGGGGAGACGTGACCCGTATCTTCAAAACTGAAGATCTCGCCTCAGGAAATGTCGTGTTCTGTGCGACAGGCGTGACTCCTGGCGACCTCCTTCGAGGTGTGCGCTACAAACGCAGCGTAACGCTCACTGAGTCGATTGTAATGGTCTCGTCAGCCCGCACGATCCGTCGGATTGAGACCTCACACCTTGATCCTGATAATGAAGAGTAATCAGAGATCGGATATCCGATTTCAGATATCTGATCTCACTCTAAGCCACATCCGACTTCTTATAGTCGCCGCTCATGATCTTGTCATAGGCTCCTGACAAGACCCAGCGCTCCAACTCCTGGGTGCGGTGAACCGGCATCGGATGCGTATAGGTCGAACTCATGAGGATAAAGATCAACACCTTACCGACCGCATCTAGACCCGAAGCATCCTGATAAGCACGCGCCTGATCCATGAATGCGTCGCGATTTTCTTCATGGGAGAGTCGATTGGGACCAGCCGTAAGTCGAAGGTTGGCGTCGATGGACGTATCCAGCGATTGCGAAACCAATAGCCCGGCACGGTCTGCGCTGATCTCGGCCTGCCTCGACCATTCATAAAACGCCAGCATCAGTCCAAGGCTCGCCACGTCCCCCAGACCGAACGTACGCCGTCCAATTGCCTCCAGCAAGGGTATCAGCACCGCCGCGACAGATTTATAGAGCACATGGCCTGCCTTGATATGTCCAAGTTCATGACCCATAAGATGATACAATTCCTCGTCACTAAGTGTCTCCACGATTGACGAACGCAGGGTTATGTACGGGCGCTCGACTCCGCCGGTAAGTGCATTGGGGAACGGGTTGCTCGTGATGTAAAGCTCGGGTTCGGGCATGTCCAAGACTTCGCAGGATTCGGCAAGGATGTCATAAAGCGTCTTGTACTGCGTCGGTCCACAACGGACCGACATCGACATGTTGTAGCAGTACATCCAGCGGTCAATCCCCAGCTCATAGAACTTCTGGATCACCTTAGGCAAAAGCGGTACTTTTTTCAGCGCCTCAAGGGCAATCCGGTCCGTATCGGCGATGAAAGCGTCAGCCGAGACTCCTTTCAGAATCGTGCGTTCAGACATGGTTGCTTTAGGTTACGCCAGAATCATGCCCCCAGGTTGCAACTGCCTAGTGGCATGGTCCCAAAAATTTTCTCAAACTTTCCGGGAACAAGCTCAAATCAAGCCTCGTCAAACAGGGACACACATTGCATTGAAAGGAGAGTGTGCCCTGCCGATTAAAACCCTCTCGGCGGGGCACTTTTTTGTGTGTGAGCCTGCCATTTGAGTACCTGAATGTCTAGGACGTTCTGCGCAGTCAGCCCATCCAGGGCCGCCTATTCGCCTAATATGCTTAGGTCTATGTCTCCCCGAATCCCCTTCGCCTGCCTTGCCATACTCCTTGCCAGTATTACTCTGGCCGGTGGACAAGATACGAGGAGGCTCGACGCGGTCAAGGTCGTCAATCCGCCAAAAATCGATGGGATCATCGAAGACAGTGAATGGGCAAACCTCTCCACTTTTCAAGGCTTGCTCGACGAGGAGACGGGGCAACCGACGGACGAGACAGCCCAGTTCTGGATCGGATACGACGATAAGTTCATCTACTTTGCCGCCAAACTCGTCGACAAGCAGCCGCACACAATTCAGGCCACAGAGTACAGAACGAACGTCAGTCTCGGTGGTGATGACTCGGTCACGTTCGCCCTTGATCCCTTCAATACCTACCGCGACTTTAACCATTTCAGCATCAACCCGCGCGGCGCGACCAATATCGACATCGCCGGTGGACGAGCCGCAAAGCGCGAATGGCTGGGTGAGATTCTCGCCAATGCACGAGTCACCGAGACGGGGTGGGAGGCGGAGGCACGAATCCCCTGGGGCATCATGCGATTGCCATCTCAGGGCATGCACGACATGGCGTTCAACGCCTCTCGAAACCACAAACGACTCCAGAGAGACTTTGTATGGGCTCACACAGGCGATGGCCGGGTCGAGAACAACGGTCGCTGGGTGGGCGTCGATGTGCCCGCGACAGACAGGAACTCTCTCAAGCTATTGCCCTTTGGATATCTTGGTTACGATGACGGCAAGACGATTTCAAACGCAGGCCTGGATGCCCGAATGGCCATCACCGATCAGCTCGAAGCAGTTGGTTCGATCAACCCCGACTTCCGAAATATCGAGAATCAAGTCCTCTCCATCGACTTTAGCTATTTTGAGAGGCTTGCCGGAGAGTCTCGACCTTTCTTTCTGGAGGGTTCCTCGTTTTTTGGTACGTCACGAGATGCCCCAATCTTCGCTTCCCAACGTATTGATAAGTTTGATACTGGGTTGAAGTTCTACGGAAAGATCAATCCCACAACAGACATCGGGATTATCAATGCCAACGACTTCGGAGATGAAAATGCCCTTGTTGGCAGAGCCAATATGCAATTCAGCCCTCGCAGCAACTTAGTCGTGGCTTTCACCGACCTTCAGCGCAAGGGCATTTCAAACTCAGCGGATTTCATCTCTTACTCACACGGGATCGACCGCCTCTCCCTCTTTGGTCAGATATCCACGTCGCGTGATACGGACGAAGGCGATGGGCACCGATACAACACAGGTCTGAGTTACCGCAATCAGGGGCTCTCATCAAGCCTTGAGTATGTTGAAATTAGCCCCAATTACAGACCGCGTTTGGGCTTTGTAAGAGAACGAAACTTAAGGGGCTATAACGGACGATTCAGCTTCGACAAGCCGATGGACTGGAACGGCGTGATCGAGGCTGGCTATTCACTTGGTTTTGAGAAGCTCAATGATTTTGATGGAAACCCTTACCGCACAGAATTTAGCGCATCCACAAGCGTGACGATGAAGGACGGACTCGATATCGACATCGATTACGACTATGAGGAGTTTGAGGGAAACATTGATCGCGTTTTCGATTTCAGCATCGAAAAGCCAAGAGGCAACCCGTACCGTCGATGGGACTTCGGGTTCACGACTGGAAAAGTAGCCGGTGAAAACTACCAATCTGAGCGGATATCGATATCCTATCGCCCTGTCCAAAGGCTTCAACTGAACGGAAGACTCCAGCATGTGAAGTTTGGCAGCGAAGACAACAGCCAATTCATCCTCAGCGGCGTTTACGATATCGGAAACGACCAGTCGATTAATGGCCGCCTCGTAAGTCGAGGGAGCGACACAAACGTCTATCTGGCCTTCCGACGAAGCGGCAACAAGGGCGCCGAATACTTCTTCATCCTTGGTGATCCGAACGCGCGGAGTTTTCGGATGAGCGTAACCCTAAAGGTTTCAGTACCTTTCGAGATTCGTTA
The DNA here is from genome assembly GCA_019638775.1 of Fimbriimonadaceae bacterium. NCBI lineage: Bacteria > Bacillati > Armatimonadota > Fimbriimonadia > Fimbriimonadales > Fimbriimonadaceae > Fimbriimonadaceae bacterium. The sequence goes on from JAHBTD010000004.1 coordinate 243,975, forward strand.
GCCCCGACCCCGACCGGAGGTCTTCTTGGGCTTTGCTGGAGGTTTGACCTCCGCCTTGGGTGTCCAGCGGGCAATCACTTCTAGGCGATTCATTTCCAGCAATTCGGCAAGAGTTGGGTTCTTTTGAGGAGACCAAACCAGCAAACCCTTGGGCGTTCGCATTATCCCTGCGTCGGCTGGGATCATCCTCTCGGCTCCGGTATCCGCGTTATGAAGGTCGCGACCGCGCTGGTCAGCCTCAACAAAGATCCAAGGCGTCTCGCTATCTAAAAGCCGAACATTGCCCTTCGTCTCAATCAAAGGAAGAGCGTTTCCCGACGCAAGCGAGACCTGACCCATAACCAGCGACCCGTAGGTCGTTCTGGACTTATAGTGAGCCAGGTTGTCAGATCGTTTCCGAACCTCAACCACCTGCTCGCCGAGCTTCTCAAACGTTAAAGTTTTCGCCTTCAGGTCAAGGACGGATCGCCCCCAACTCCCCGACCCCGAGACAAAAGAAACCAAGCCGCGCGGTGTGAGAAGAAGGCGGTCCCAGTCGTCGGTCACATCCAGTGCTATTCCCGGAATCTTGCCAATAACATTTACATCCGGTTTTGGTGTTGTCAGGTCTGCTTCGACGACGACATGAAGCCAAGGGTCTCCAACAAAGTCCGTCCATTCGACGAGGAGATAGACGCTGTTTCCAACCCGCTTTGAGCCCACAACTTCGGCAGCCCGTAAATCGCGGCGTCCCAAGAAATACAGGCCAAAGTTCAAAGTGATCTCCTCTTCCGAGAAGAGCTTAGGAGACAGCGTGAGGTATTCAAGACCGGTCGTGATCACCTCGTCGCCCTTTCGTACGCTCAGCCCACGCGCATCCCAAACCACAAATGCGTCGTCCCTTCTAAAGAGCAGTTTTTCCGGTTGACGGGCGGTTTCTGTTTCGGTAGACGTTTGAGCAGATATCCGGGTAGTCTCCGATCCTGAGACGATTCGAAACACGCCATTGGCATACTGAAGTTGGATGGGCTGAGCAGTCGATCCTGCGCCCTGAGCCAAGCCCAGAGCGATCAGAGCCAATGCGGCGAGAGAACCGAATGCGAGGCGAAGATGCACTGTAAAGATTGTGCGCGATTCGACGAAGAAAACGGGAAATGTCGGGACGACAAGCTGAACCCAAAAAGCTACAGTTCAGCCGTTCAGATCGCTGACATGTTCGGCGTACGGGCCATTTGCATGTTCAACGACCACCGCGAGAGCCTCGTCGATATCCGCGAAGCGGGACGTAAGTTAGCTCTTAGGCCGCGTCGTCGTTGATGCCTTCTTGGGCTTTGCCGCAGACTTCTTGGCTGTCGACTTTGCCGCTGCTTTTGTCGCGGATTTTACGGACGATTTCTTTGCTGATGCCGGTTTTGCCGCTGTCTTCGTTGATGTTTCGGCTTCAGCCACAGGTGCAGACGCATCCTTTGATTCTGCCGTCGCAGCGGCAGGCTTGGCTTTAACCTTGGCGCCGGATTGCTCGCTGCTAGGCGAATCCTTCTTTAGCTTCTCTCCAGCCTTCATCAGCGTATCGCCAAGCTGCTCGGCGACACGCTTGTTTTTCTTCAAAATGTACGGAACAGCAACCGCAGCGGCGACAACAAGCGCTGCCTTCGTCAGTTGAAAGAGTCCACGGATGGGTATCTGCGTCATGTGTATGTCCTACCTTTTAGAGTCTATACAGTAAGACGTCTAAAATCGTTGCAAGCGCTAGGCCTTCGTCTCAGGCTCGGCAGATGAGATGGCGGCGGCTTCCGATTCCTTGGGTTGTGTCCACATCTCCCGTCCGAATTTCCAAACAAGCAGAATCGCCGCCGAAGTGATGCAGATATCGGCGATATTGAAAACTGGGAAGTTGATGGCACGTACGTAAAATAGATCGGTGACTTTGCCAAGCCACATCCGATCGATCAGGTTGCCCACCGCTCCACCTGCCAAGAGCCCAAGCGTCACATGGGTGAGCGGACCCTCGTGCGGATGTTTGTGACTGTGCCACGCCGCCAATGCGACAATGCCAATAGCCACTGGTGCAAGCAGTACGCCAAGCCCTTGGAGCATGCCAAAGGCGATGCCGTGATTATAGGTAAGCGTAAGCGTCAGGACATTGGGCCAGACAACCAAGAAGTCCCGACCCTCCACGCCGTCGGCAGCATGGCGTGCCCAAAACTTCACAAGCTGGTCGAGGACAATCATCCCGACAAACAGAATCCAAAACCAGTGACGCCTATTCATGCCCAAAAGCCGATCTCCTCAAGGACCTTGCGATCCCGAGCGGTGAGCGGCGTACCGTTGAAATCTTCTACGTCTGGTCGGCGAAGCCGGCTTCGCTCGCACTTTCGGAAGGGACTTTCGGAAAAGCTCACCGTGGGTGTCCCGTGTGATAGCTCAACCCAACTCATCTTAAAGAGGACGGCTAGCTCCTCGTCGTCAAACTGTCGAAGCCATGCAAAGTCATTCTCAGACACCGTAACCGCGCAGCGCACATCTTGACTATCCTTGACTCCCGATCCGACCTTCCACTTCTCGTATTCGGCAAAGACCCATGCACGAGTTTGAAGCAGAGAACCAAACTTCCTCTCGCGCTCTGAGCCCTGAATCTCGCCCAATCTCGCTCGGCTTACTCTCGGCAGAGTCTCCATGTGGACGCTTTCCAGCTTCTCCCCCGCAGCAAGCGGAAGCCTTTCATAAACCTCTTCGGCGGTGTGGCAGAGGATCGGGGCAATGAGTTTCACCAGACGCTCCAACACATAGAGACAAGCAACCTGGCCTGAACGCCGGGAGTTCCAATCTTTGCCATCGCAGTACATCCGATCCTTGGATGAATCGAGATAGAATCGCGACAACTCGTTCACACAGAAATTGTGAATAGCGATGAGCGCCGCACCAAAGTCAAACTCCTCGTAGCGGGTCGTGCAATCGGCAACGAGCAGATCGGTTTGCTCGATCACCCATTGATCCAACTCAAGAAGATCTGCAGTTGTACCGGGTGTGTAATCGCTTAGGTTCCCTAACAAAAATCGCAGCGTGTTTCGGATGGTCCGATAAGACTCGCCCATCTGCTTGAGCAGATTGTCTCCGCATGGAACGTCGTTCGCCCAGTCCACACTTGCCGCCCAATAACGCAAGATATCCGCACCGTAGGTATCGCAGGCCGCATTGGGATCGACGACGTTGCCAAACCGCTTTGACATCTTCATGCCTTTCTCGTCATTGACAAATCCGTGCGTCAATACAGTCTTGTAGGGGGCTTCACCTCGGATCGCGGTAGCAATCACGAGTGAGCTGTTAAACCAGCCTCGGTGCTGGTCCGAGCCCTCCAAGTACAAGTCGGCAGGCCAATTCTCTTTCCACTCTGGCTCGACGTTGCCCTCCAACACGCAAAGGTTGGTCGCGCCGCTATCAAACCATACATCCAGTACGTCCGTCTCTTTTCGGAACTCGGTCTCTCCCGTCATCGGGTGCTTGTAGCCAGTCGGCAAGAACTCTGCGGGTTCCTTTTCAAACCACGCATCCGAGCCCTCGTTTTCAATCAACTGCGCCACCGCTTCAATCACTTCGGCATCCAACACTGGTTCCCCGGACTCTTTTCCGTAGATCACCGGGATGCCGACGCCCCACGGCCTCTGCCGCGAGATGCACCAGTCGGGGCGATTGCGCACCATCGGCTCGATGCGGTTTCGGCCTGTCTCCGGCACGAACTGCACGTTCGCAATCTGCGCCAACATCTGATCGCGAAGATCATTGAAATCGATCCCAACGAACCACTGTTCCGTGGCGCGGAAGATCACAGGCTTGCCATCGCGCTCGGCGTAGGGGTAGGAGTGCTGGTAGTCGTACGCCTTCAGCAGATTGCCAACTTCAGCCAGGCGATCCACAACCACTTTGTCGCAATCCTTGTAAGAGACACCCTCGAACTCTCCGGCCTCCTTCGTGAGAATCCCCCTCTCATCCACTGGGCATAGAATATCGAGCTTGTTCTTGAGGCCAGTGAAGAAGTCATCGCGCCCATGTCCGGGCGCTGTGTGAACCACACCCGTGCCGTCTTCTGTCGTGACATATTCCGCCATGACTGCGACCGAATCACGCTCGAAGATAGGATGCTTAAAGGAGCTGCCTTCAAGGCTCACACCCATGAGGGTTTCGATCTTGGTGAAATTCTCCCATCCAAGCTCAGTTGCGACCTTTTCAACGAGCGCATCTAGCAAGAGATAGTGGTCCCCCTCTACCTTAACGAGCGAATACTCCAAGAACGGATGAAACGCACAGGCAAGGTTTGCTGGGATCGTCCAGGGAGTCGTCGTCCAGATGATCGTGTAAACGTTCGGGAGGCTTCGCGACCATCCATTGGCGTCATACTTCAATGGAAACCGGACATAGATCGCCTTGCTCGTGTGGTCGTTGTAAACGATTTCGGTATCGGCAAGAGCGGTGCGGCTGGTCGGACTCCAAAGAGTCGGGCGCAGGCCACGATAGATAAAGCCCCCCTCGACCAGACGCTTAAACACCCTCACGATCTCAGCTTCGTATTTGAAGCCCATCGTGGTATAAGGCTTCTCCCAAAGTCCAAACACGCCCAGACGCTTGAACTGTGCAGTCTGGATGTCCAAATACTTGACGGCGTGGGCACGGCAAGCCTTGCGCAACGTCGTGATGTCCGGATTTTCCTTGCGCTCGTGAAACTCACGCATCACGGCTTGCTCAATCGGCAATCCATGGTTATCGTATCCCGGCACGTACGGCGCACGGTAGCCGAGGAGCGTACGCGACTTCACGACAAAGTCCTTGAGGATTTTGTTCATCGCAGTGCCGACGTGGATCGGGCCGTTGGTATAGGGAGGACCGTCGTGCAGGACAAAGCTGGGGGCGTCTTTTCGCGCCTCCTGAATCCTGTGGTAAATCTCCATTTGAGCCCAGCGGGCTTGAATTTCGGGCTCGCGCTGGGGCAGGTCGGCCTTCATCGGAATGGTGAAGTTCGGGTCCGGCAAATGGAGCGTACTTTTGAGGTCCATGGGAGGCGGGAGTTTACCTTGGGGCCAAGTAAGGCTCCGGGCCGGAGAATCCTTCTATACATTTCCACGCAGTTAGTTACCAAATCCGGAGCCCTCCCTCCATCTCGACGCAGTCGAAATGGAGGGAGGGGTTGGGGTGGGAGGTCCCTAGGCGACTACCAGCAGCCCCGGATACTACGCAGAACTCACAGAGAATCCTTTGCGTGAAAATCGTACGATTCGAGAATAACCGTAATAGGAGTATCCCAACTTAATGACGCTAAACCTGCCCAAGAATCAACGGGCGAGCGGCAACCTCCGCTTCAGAAATCAAAATGGCCTCTTGAACTGATCGGGCTTCGTCAGCCTGCGATAAGCGTGCATGCACTTCCGCCAACACATCCCCCTTCCCGACCTTGCTCCCCACCTCAACCTTCAGCACAATTCCAACCGATGGGTCAATCTCATCTGACTTCGTTTTGCGCCCCCCGCCAAGATCGACCACCGCCTGCCCGATCATCTGAGCGTCGATCTTCTCCACCCAACCTTCCTGCTCCGCTCGGACTTCTACAACGTGCTGGGCTAGCTCCCAATCCTCAGTCTCAAAGACTGACATATCCCCACCCTGAGCCGCAAACCACACCTTTGCCTTATCCAACGCTTCCCCATGAATCAGTGCGTTGAGCGCCATTGCCTTCCCTTCCTCCTGGGATGCAGCTTTGCCACAAGCACAGAGCGTCAGGCCCGCAAGCTCAAGGCACAGCGTCTGGAACCTTCCCGACTCCACACCCTTCAACACCCGGATCGCCTCTTTCACCTCAAGAGCATTCCCTACCGCATAGCCCAGAGGCTGATCCATATCGGTAATAGCGCACCGTACATGCAGGCCCGCACGTTCACCAATCCGCTTGAGCCACGTTGCCAATTCCTGTGCCTCTTGCAGAGTCTTCATGAATGCCCCAGACCCGCATTTGACATCAATCACAACTGTTTCGGAGCCGCCGGCGATCTTCTTGGATAAGATGCTGCTTACGATTAGCGGCATCGACGTCACCGTTCCAGTAACGTCACGTAATGCATAAAGAACTTTGTCGGCGGGTGCAAGGTCAGGACTTTGCCCGGTGATCGCAACTCCGATCTCTGCCGCCTGAGCCTTCAACTCGCTGGGTGTGAGGTCCATCCGAAAGCCAGGGATCGAGGAGAGCTTATCGACCGTCCCGCCGGTGATGCCGAGCCCCCTTCCGCTCATCTTCACCACGGTCAACCCACATGCCGCTAAAAGAGGTAGCAGCACGATTGTCGTTTTATCGCCTACGCCGCCCGTGCTGTGCTTATCCACCCATGGTTTGAGGAGACCGGTAAGATCAACCCGCTCGCCCGAGTTTGCCATTGCTACCGTTAGCTCTGTCGTCTCTTCTTCGGAAAGGGGATTGAGGTACGCAGCCATGAGCCACGCCGAGAGTTGGTAGTCGGGGACCGTGCCCGTCGCCGCTCCCTGAGCAAGGACATTTAGCTCGTCGGGCGAATGAAGCAAACCGTCTCGGCGTTTCGCAATGATTTCGGTGAAGTCCACGTCAACCCAAGTGTACGCGAAGGAAAAGCGTGCTCATGCACTGAAAGGATTGTAAAGACAAACGTGGCGAAATCTACTCAAAGGTGAAGACGACTTTCCCAGCCATCCCCGACTTCATCAGTTCCATCGCCTTTGCAAACTCGGTGTAGTGCATCTCATGCGTTACCACTGCGGAGACGTCAAGCTGATGTCCCGTCAAGAGCCCGTGCATCTGATCCCACGTTTTCCAAAGGTTGCGTCCGACGATGCCGTTCACTTGTACGCCTTTAAAGATCACGTCGTTGACACGGATTGGCTGCACGTTCTCGCCAAACACACCGAGGAGCGAGATTCGACCGCCCGGCCGAACCAGCGAAACCGCAAGATCAAGCGACGAAGGATGCCCACTCATCTCAAGAACGCCGTCAAAGCCTTCCGGAACGATCCGTCCAAGCTCGCCCTTAACGTCCTGCTCCATCGGATTCAGGACGTGGTCAAAACCGATCTTATTTGCGAGCTCAATTCGATAGCAGCTAACTTCAGTGCCCACGACCAGTTCTGCACCAAGGGTTTTGCAAATCGCCCCTGCCATCAAGCCGATCGGCCCGAGCCCTGTGATGAGGATTCTTTGCCCTGTGACGGGGCCGTCCATTGCCGTATGAACCGCGTTCCCCAACGCATCTTGAAAGGCCGCGATCTTTGTCGGGATTTCACGGCTCGTCGGACGTGCGTTGTCCATTGGAATGACGGCATGAGTCGCAAACCCACCGTCAACATCCACACCGAGGATTCTGGTGTTCACGCAAACGTGGCCTTGTCCGGCGAGGCACTGACGACAGCGCCCACAGATAATATGCGATTCGCTAGCGACAAAGTCGCCGACAGCACGGTCAGTAACGCCCTCTCCAACCTCAACGATGGTTCCACAGAACTCATGGCCGATAATGCGCGGGGGCAGGATTCGAGAGGCAGACCACGCATCCCAAGAGTAAATGTGCAAGTCGGTGCCGCAGACAGACGCGGCTTCAAGCTTGATTTTGACGCAGCCGGGGCGGATATCTGGTTCGGGAACATCGACGAGTTCGACACCGGGCTCAGGGCGGACCTTGGAAATCGCTTTCACTGAGGCGTTAGGATACCGCCCAAGAGCCCGTTTCGATAGAGGATGTCCTATCGGAGTTTAGAGAAGTCGGACTGAATATCTCAACAACGCGTTCTTGTTGCCCGAGGGACGAGGATCGAACACTACGAACGAGCGATAGAACTATAGTGGTTTTCACACTATCATTCAAAAGCGAGAAATGAGACCATTTGCTCAGTGTCCGGCAAATCTGTCAGAAATTTTCATTTTATTTTCTGTCGTATTTTCAGCCTATTACGCGAAAATACGGCAAGAAAAGACGGTTCAAGAATATGAATCTTATGAGAGAAAATTATAGTTTGAAGTACTATATTTTACGCATCTGCCGTTGCTAAAGACGGCTCCATAAACACCGATAGAACCAGCATGGCTAACCGTGCGCGAACACGAAGACAGCGAAAAGGTGCGCTGCTGATCGATGTCCTGATCGGCGTTTTTATGCTCACACTTGCCGCCGCCGCCTTTTTCGCCTTGATCCCGATGATCCACAAATCACAAACTGTGGCGAAGGAGGAGAGTGTTGCGCAGGCGATGGCCCAGCGCATGGTTGAACAGGTTCAGATGTTGCAGCGATCCGACATGACAGCTGTCACCCTGACCAAGCTGAACTTGATCGATACGGGTCAATCGCAGCCGCCCTACAGTTTTTCGAATATCCCAATGGATCAAGGTTCGCGCTATAGCCCTAGCCAAGCTCTTCGCGCAGGCACTGCCACACTGGACGTGAATCCTGCCGATGCAAATTCCATGCGCGTCGACGTGACGATATCGTGGAAGTCCGCGACCGGAAAAAACAGAAGCTTTAAGACCGGAACGATCCTTGGAGGTTACCAATGAGACGAAAGGGCTTCTCCCTTGTTGAACTGCTCGTCGGAATGGGCATGATGTCCTTCGTCCTGTTCGGGCTGCTTAGCCTTCTCGTGTTTGGACTCCGATCCTACCAGCGGACCACCGTCGACGTTGAAAACACAAATAAGACCGCGCAGACCATGCGACGAGTGACTGAAACAATTCGAGCTGCAGTGGATGTGAGCGTCTCTGCCGACGGCAAAAAATTGACTTACTACATGCCGAAGGTTGCAGGCGTTGACGCAATCACCGGTGAAAGCGAATATCAGATACCCATCGTTTCGGATGGGACAGCACGGCTTTTCGAAGTTACAGGCGGCAACCTCATAGATCGTTCGACCAATAGGATTCTGGTCAAGAATGTTGCGTCAAAGGACCCTGATCCAACATCAAGCCAGTACAACCAGGTCTACGACCCCTTCACCGTCACCACGATCGGTTCGCGACGTGCGATCACGATCAACATCATCGCACAGCAAGGTGTACGCGGCGAGCCTCGCTATGTGCGCATGAAGACGACAGTCTTGATAAGGAACGCAAAATGACAAACCGCATAAAAAGAGGCTCCACCGCGCTGATGGCCCTCTTCGCAATGGTGATCTTGCTCATCGTGACGATGGGCGTTGCCGGATATTCCGTGCAGGGCATGTACCGCTCGCGAATGGACGAGGATCGACAGAAAGCCTTCCAAGCATCGCAAGCTGGCCTTGAACTTGGCATTTCACGCGCTTACTCCGACCTTGCCGCAAACAAGGGCATATTTCTTTCTGGCAGTCGGACGATCTCTTCGGACCTAAACGACCTCGCGCCTGGATGCGTCGCAACTACTCTGGTTTCACCACAGCCCGACAATACGTGGGCGTGGGTTACCAGCACGGTGACATACAAAGGCGTCACCAAGAGTGTGAGGAGCTTAATTCGAGCGCGAAATGTCGGCATCTGGAACAACGCGATTTTTGCCGGTACCGGCGCTTCGGGGCAAGCCATCAACGGCAACGTCGACATCCGTGGTTCGGTGCACATTCTCGGTGAAGGTGAAGCCTACTCCGACCTGAACAAGAACGGTGTGTGGGACCCCGCCGAAACCTATACCGACACGAACAAGAATGGTGTTTGGGATCCAGGTGAGCCGTTTACCGACACGAACCTTGACGGAATCTGGAATTCAGCCGAGCCCTACAACGATACGAACAAGAACGGCTTTTACGACCCGCCGTTGACTCAAACGGACCTCAACTCCAGCTTTAGTGGAAACGCCTATATCGGAAACAACTACAGTGGGATGGATGCAGGACTCGAAGCCCTCGTACCCGCTGCACCAAGGATCTCGGGCATCGAGACGCTCTCCACCGAAGTCCGTGTCAAGCACGGACGGATTGCAATCAGCGGAAGCGCGACGATTGGCGCAACAGGATCGATCGATGGCGGCACAAGCAAAGGCACCATCGACGGATCGTATGTGAGCGACGGGTTCACCGGAACCAAGGGCTCCTCCGCAGTCTTTAGCGATAACGGGACAAACAACGCCTATGACCTCGGTTCTGTTGGTATTGAGTTCCCGTTGATCAGTGGCATCGGCGCACAGCCCTTCGTTGCCCCGAACGGCACCATTTGGAGCAATCAGGAGGCGTACCTCGACAGCCAAGCATTGACGATCAATCTCAGCTCGATCACGGCGACAACCCTTCCGTTCACTCTTTTCGACCTCAAAGGCAACTCCATCACCTTTGTGCCGGAAGGCAACAAAGGCAACCCTCCCGCAAAGCTGATCATGAACGGAATTATTCGGACAACCGGAGACATACAGATCGGCGCTTCCAAGGAGACCATCACCTACGAAGGCAATGGAACTCTCTTTTCAAAGGGGAACATTTCGATTAGCTCACACTTGCTGCCCGCAAGCGGCAAGATCTTCCCAACGTCGGCACGGATAGGACTGATCGCCAAGAACAACCTGAATATTGCGACGGGAGGCGGCGACGCCCAGCTCAAGCTTGCCGGCGCGTTCTACGCTCAAGGCAAGATTGTGAGCGCGAAGCAGAACGAGATCATGGGAACGTTTGTGGCGAACTTCTACGATCTCGGCACAAACGTCCCCAAGATTTATCAAGTCCCCGCGCTGCCAACCAATATGCCTCCAGCTATGCCAGGAGACAAGCTGTTCTTCACTCTGAAGAATCAGAGCTGGCGAGAGCGCAAATAAAACGAGTGTGCCACGCACTCCTCCGCACAAGGGGATGCGTGCCACCAACCAATGCCATTGCAGGCTTGCCTTATCCGAAGCAGCCTGCATGGCTTCTACTATGGAATCGCTGAGGGCAATGGTCGCCCTCAGCAACTTTATGCCATATACCGAGTAGTTTTTGAGGTGAGGCTCCTCATTGAAGGGTCATCGGCGTGTAAACTTGGCCCTTCCCGGAGCCGCTCTTCATGCTGAAACACTCGGATCTGACGATCACGCGCGTCCTGCGCCTTATCGACAACGAACTCAAGCCGAACATCTACGGCGAAAGTGTTCCCTTGACCGTCGAAATCTGCGACGTACCTCATACGAATGAAAAGGACGCAAAGAAGGGTCCCTTCAAAACCGTCGAACCAGGCTATAAATATGGCCCCGCTTACACCACTTTTTGGTTCCGTGTCAGCGGCACTGTCCCTAAAAACTGGGCAGGCAAGCTTTACGGAATGCGAGCCGACCTGGACACCGAGCGCACGGTTTGGGCGGACAACTCCCCGTGGTTAGGCCTTGACAGTCAGCACGACGTCATGCCGTTCAGCAGCGACACCTATGGTCCCTGCCCCATCGACGCCCAACCCGGAAAGAAAGTTACGGTCTACATTCAGGCATACACACCGAACCCTCAGTGCCGCGTCTATGTGAAGGAACTCCCGCGTGAAGACCTCGTATCGACGGTGAAGAGCGTTGACCTAGTGATCATCAATCACGACATCAAGGAGCTTCTTTGGGACATCGACTTTTGCCTGAATCTCGTCCGGAAACTCCCTCAGGACGAGCCCGCTTTCCACACGATCCTTCGAGGACTGAACGACGCATGCAATCTCTTTCGATTGGGAAGCCCGGAGACTTACGGTCGCTGCCGAAAGGTCTTGCGCGATGCAATGGCAAGCCTGCCCGAGAGCCATAAGCACACAATGACTGCGGTTGGCCACGCCCACCTCGACACCGCTTGGCTGTGGCCGCTGGACGTCACCCACAAGAAGATGGCCCATACAGCCGCGAACCAGCTTGCCCTGATGGCCCGCTATCCCGAATACGTCTTCGTTCACTCGCAAGCATCCCAATACGAGTGGGTCGAGATGGAGTACCCCGTACTTTTTGAGCGCATCAAAGAGGCGATCAAGAAGGGACAGTGGGAGCCGCTTGGATCGATGTGGGTTGAGGCCGACTGCAACCTCTCTGGCTCTGAAGCGCTCGTGCGGCAGTTCCTCTATGGACGGCGATACTTCCGCGACAAGCTTGGCTACGAAACGCAGGATATGTGGCTGCCCGATGTCTTTGGCTACGCAGCGTCGATCCCTCAAATCCTGAAGAAGTTCAACATCGACTACTTCCTAACCCAGAAGATTAGTTGGAACCAGTTCAACAAATTCCCCCATCACACTTTCTGGTGGCACGGAATTGACGGTACGGAAGTCTGGTCTCATTTCCTCCCTGCTGACACCTATTGCGCCAGCTGCGAGCCCGAGAACCTGCTCTTCAACATGAAGAACTACAAGGATCACGCCCGATGCGATCATTCGCTGTATGTGTATGGTTACGGCGATGGTGGCGGTGGCCCCACTGAGCGGCATATTGAGTTCCTTCGCCGCGCTCGCACAGCCCCCGCCTTGCCAGAAATCAACCGTGGGAAGAAAGCTCTTGACTTTTTCCGCGATGCAAAAGCCAAAAGCAAAGATCTCACGCATTGGCACGGCGAGCTTTATCTGGAGCTCCACCGAGGCACTTACACCAGTCAGGCTGCGACCAAGAAAGGCAACCGCTTTAGCGAGTTTCTGCTCCGCGATGCCGAACTACTGAGCTGCTTCACCCCCGACTTCCCAAAGGCATATCCGCAAACCGAAATTGAGGATGCTTGGAAGCTCACGCTGCTCAACCAATTCCACGACATCCTGCCCGGTTCTTCGGTCAACGAGGTTTACCGCGATGCCGCCCGTGACTACGCAGAGATCGCAAGGGTCTGCAATGGTCTGATCGGCAAAGCGCTATCAAAGATCGGAAACAAGATGGACCGCTCAGAGATGGAGCGGCCCTATGCGATGTTCCAAAACGCATCGGTGCAATCGCAGGGAGAGATCGACTGGACCAGCAAGGACGAACCTCAGTCCATCACAACGGAAGATGAAAATCTGCCCGTACAAGTGATCGAGGCGTTCGGCGAGCGCAAGCTCATCTTCCCCACTCCGATGTCCGCGCTCGGTGCGGTGGCGATTGCCGATATCCGCGAAGAGGCCTCTGTCAGCAAGTATCGCCTCAAGGCTAGCCCTCGCAAGTTAGAAAATGGCGAGCTTCTCATTCGTTTCGACCAGCACGGAAACATCACGTCCATTCAGAGTCTTGAAGACGGAACCGAATTCGTCGAGCCCGGCAAGCTGGCAAACATGTTCCAGATTTTCGAGGACAAACCAAACTTTTGGTCGGCCTGGGATGTGGAAGTGTTCAGCTATGAGACCTCCCGCGATCTTGTAAAGAGTGAAAGCGTCGAGGTTGCTGAACGTGGTCCCGTGCGCTGTGCGATTGAAGTCGTCAAGCGCTTTAACAAGAGTACGATTCGCCAACGCATCAGTCTTGGCCCAACCCCCGGTATTCGCTTCGATACCGAAGTCGACTGGCACGAAGAGGACAAGATGCTGAAGGTGGCTTTCCCCGTGAACATCCACGCTCTCCGCGCAACATACGAAATCCAGTTCGGCAACGTGGAACGTCCAACCCACTACAACACGAGTTGGGATATGGCCCGTTTTGAGGTGCCCGCGCAGAAATGGGTAGACCTGAGCGAAGGCGATCAAGGGGTTGCCCTGCTCAACGATTGCAAGTATGGGCACGACATCAACGGAAACGTGATGCGCATGACCCTTCTCCGCGCACCCAAAGCTCCAGACCCTGAGTGCGATATGGGCAAGCATCGGTTCACCTACGTGCTGATGCCACACTTTGGGCCATACAACTACGCAGGCGTTGTCCAGGCTTCTTATGCCCTTAACGCGCCCTTGCGTTCAGTAGCGCTTGAGCCCGGAGCCGGAGCCGACGGCAATCTGCCCCCGCTCATCCAGGTCGATGACCGCAACGTGGTGGTCGAATCGGTGAAGAAGGCGGAGGACAGCAACGATCTGATTGTACGGCTGTATGAGTGTCACGGCAGTCGGGGCTTTGCCGATCTGTTCTGCGCACGCCCGATCGAGAGCGCTTGGATGTGCGACATGGAAGAGAACAACGTCGAAGATATTGAAGTGGCAGATGGCCGAGTGCTTTTCAACTATCGACCGTTCGAGATCATCACGCTGAAGCTGCGGTGTCCGTAAACTCCCCGCAAAAGCCACGCCCTCGATAACTGCGGTTATCAAGGGCGTGCTCGCAAACAGGTGTAGGCCCCCGAAAGGCCCGTTCCAGCTTGCAGCCGAGTATAATATCCCCTGGCTGTGCCGGATCGTCTAATGGCAGGACAACGGTTTTTGGTGTCGTACGTCTAGGTTCGAATCCTAGTCCGGCAGCCACTCTCCTCTTCCCAATCTTATATTCAGTCTGCGACGCCCAACCGTTGCCGCTGAACCTACGTTTAACCCGATTCTTGCCGTATAATTAACCATATGGACCGCGATCCGTTTAGGAAGCCGCCAGACCGCAATGAGCGGCATCAAGCAGCGGCACACGAAACTTTCTATATTGTCGCGGGAGTCGCCGTCGGCGTCATTATTTTTGCTATCCTCATGGCCTTTTTTGACCAAAGCACAAACGTGCGATGGTTCCCATGGGGCCGATAGTCAGCCTGCCATCGTAGCGTCCAATAGCAAACCTCAACAGGCTAATTGCGGGTGGCGTTTCCGTTGTCCATGTCCGACATGATCAGCCATCGGCCATCTTTGCCCTTTTGCAGAGTCAAGGTGAACTTGCCGATGTCGGGTTCGCCCTTTGCCTTGGAATAGCCGCCGATGATATAGCCGGTTGAGCCTTCTGCGGCATAAGCCCAAGCACGCAGGAACAGATCACCACCGGAATTCGCATAGCGCACCTTGATCGCTTCCCTGCCGCGCACAGGCGGCCTGCCCGTCGAAAGCACAAATCCATCTTCAGCAAACAGCTCAGACAGCGCTTTTGCATCCTTCTTCAGCCAAGCCGCCTCATAGTCCGAAAGCACACGCTGAAGGTCGGGCGGCAGATTGATGCTGGGTAACTGTTCTGCAGGGGTCTGAGCCCAAGCCGCTAACGCGATCACACAAGCAATGAAAGAGGCTAAGATCATTCTCATTCGGTCGTCTCCTATTCTTGGGAATA
Source organism: Fimbriimonadaceae bacterium (assembly GCA_019638775.1). Lineage (NCBI taxonomy): Bacteria > Bacillati > Armatimonadota > Fimbriimonadia > Fimbriimonadales > Fimbriimonadaceae > Fimbriimonadaceae bacterium. The sequence goes on from JAHBTD010000004.1 coordinate 259,034, forward strand.
CGCTCAACTCAAGTTGAGCGACACCTGTATTTCGATTTAACGACAACTCGAACGTCGATGGTGGCAGAATAGGCAACATGACACGCGGACGGATGGAAGCATTTAGTGATGCCGTCATTGCCATCGTGATGACCATCATGGTCTTGGAACTCAGGGCCCCAATCTCCGCCCAACTGGAGGCGCTCGGCGCTGTTTGGCCAGGGTTCCTTTGCTATGCGCTCAGCTTCACGTTCCTCGGGATCTATTGGAACAACCACCATCATATGCTGCACTCGGCCCACCACATCAGCGGGAGGGTGCTCTGGGCGAACATGCACCTGCTCTTCTGGCTTTCGATGATCCCGTTTGTGACGGCATGGATGGCCGAACACTTCGCTCGCGGCCCCGTACTGACCTACGGCGGCGTACTCCTGCTCTGCGCGATCGCGTACTACATCCTTGCCCGAACTCTCGTCGCTGCCAATGGCAAGGACTCGGCAATTTCGAAGAGTCTTGGAGCGGACTTCAAAGGCAAAATCTCAATCCTGATTTATGCTGCTTCGATGGGAATTGCTTGGCTCATGCCATCACTCGCATGCGCCCTTTATGTGCTCGTGGCGCTGATGTGGCTTGTTCCAGATCGTCGGTTTGAGCACGTACATGCCGATCCAACAGCCTAAGCCTTCTTCGACGCTGCGGATTCGGGTGAAACGAGCACGTTGAGTGAGCTTGGCTCGACACGGATTTCAGCCTCACGGGCTTTGACGGCGTCGCCATCGAGCACAAATCGTCCCGTCTTTGAAAGGGTGATTTGAACCTGGGAGAGCTCAGCACTCCAGACCGTGGGCAACTCCGTGTGCCGTCCAAACAAGAGCCCAAGACCATAACGAAAGAGACTCCCGCGATCACCCTTCTTCACCACATATACGGAGAGTTTTCCGTCTGTGATGGAGGCCGATTCCGTCACGCGAAAAGGGCCGCCATGCTGTTGAGAACTCGCCGCGACAAACTGAACTGCACGCAGATCAAGCGCCTCCTTCTCCGACTCAATACGGATTCGGAATGACTTTGCAAATCGAACGGCTCGAAAAAGGGCTGGGATATAAACAAGACGTCCAAACTTCCCTTTGGGAGAGTTCGCGATGATATCCATGATCTTGGAAGTGATACCAAGCGTCGCGACGTTTACAAAGACATCCGAGTTGAACCTGCCAACGTCGATCTTGGCGGGTACGGCCTGCTCGTCGAGAAATGTCATCGCATCGGCAGTCGAAATAGGGATTCCAAGTTCATGAGCAAGAGCATTCCCCGTTCCCAGAGGTAAGACACCAAGCATGGTATCCGTGCCCAACAAGAGTTCGGCCGCTTTACGGATGGTGCCGTCGCCACCACCGACGATCAAAGTGCCAACGTCCTTTTTGGCGCTTGTGATCGCCTTCTCGAACGCCTGAACACTCTCGACCACGCAGATTTCTTTAGCAGCCTCACCCCATCGTTCACGGATCAGATCGATAACCTGGTCACCACTCCGTGCATGAGCATTGAGGACAACAGAAAACTTGCCTTTCATAAACCCCTATCAAGGTACGCCTCTCACACCAGGAAACGTACTATGACAGGTGCGATTCGAGGAACCAAAGCTGGACTTCCAGTCCCCGGCTTACCTGCGTGAGCAGATCGGCAGTGATAGGGTCACCCGCTTCGTCCATGCGAACTATGGATTGATGGAGCATTTCAACGCAGTGGCCCACAGCTTCACAGACGGCCTTGATCGCAGTCTGGCCTGCAATTACCCCCGTCGGAAACCCCTTCAAGGAGCTTTGCTTTGAGACGACTGCAGTCGAAGCCACGACTGGTTCGCCGAGCTGACGAATCCTCTCAGCAATCAGATCAACCCCTTCCAAAACCGCGGCTCCGACTTCATCAAAAAGCCTGTGCACGGCGATAAAATCAGGGTCGCGAAGATTCCAATGGGCCAGCTTAATCTGATTATAAAGATCAATGCTGTCGACAAGTAAAGGATTGAGCTCTGACACTGCTGCCTTTTTACGGTCATTTGATATTGGATTGAAGTTAACTTTGGGCATTTTTCTCACTTTCTAAAATAACCCGAAGAATCGGGCGTATAGATTCATATGTTACATTACGCCGTTGTGTTCTTGATCATAGCGATCATTGCGGCTATTTTTGGATTCGGCAGCATTGCCGGAACGGCTGCAAGTATCGCCAAGATTCTGTTCTTTGTTTTCTTAGCCATGGCTGTCATATCGTTCTTGACTAAGAAAAAGACAATCTGACTTGATTGCCAACAAAGCCTCACTATATGTTCTAATGGCGCATTCGATTGCGTTACTTCATGCTACAATTGAAGCGTGAATGGAGACACACTTGATCGCCTGCGCACCCTATGTATGGCGCTGCCAGAAGCGACTGAACGTCTTAGTCATGGCGAACCGTCGTGGTTCGTCGGCAAGGGTAAGCAGTTTGTCATTTACGCCAACCATCACCACGACAATCGACTGGCGTTTTGGTGTGCGGCTCCGCCAGGAGTCCAAGAGGCGTTAGTCTCAGACGAGCCTCAGAGGTTTTTTCGCCCGCCCTATGTCGGCCCGAAAGGTTGGTTGGGAGTGTATTTGGATGTGCCCTTGGATTGGGATGAGATTGCTGGGATTGTTGAGAATGCCTACCGAACGGTCGCCCCGGCGAAGTTAGCTGCTTTGTTGGATACGGATCGGAGCTGAACTCGGCTTTGTGACGTGCTGCCTTGAAAACAAGAGCACGACAGCGGCACAGCCCCCTAAGACACCGTAAGCCACTATCACATCGGGCAAAGAAGCAATGCGTACGATTAATATGCCCCGTACCTCTAAGATCATCAGAGCATAGGCAAGTGCTATCCAGATAAAGCGAGGCCACTTGAATTGAAGATTCGGTTGGTAGCCAGCAACTGTCCAAACCAGGAATCCACAAATCAGCCATCCTAAGTACCAGAACACGGGCGAGGTTTCTTTGAATTGGTAGCCGCCGAGGTGTGCATGAAAATTGGTTGTCTCATCCATTGGGGCTACGATGCCAGCGGGAATGTAGGAAGGGATGGTTACGAACACATGGTATAACCATTGTTCGACAGTTTCCGAACCCATTCCCACGACAAAAAGCAAAACCCACAGCGACGCCACTATACTGAGAGCAACTCTATTCGCAGTGTTAACTCGTGACTTCATGGGAAACACCTACGTATACGACCACTTACTGTAGATACGAGGTTCATGCACCCGGTTTTGCCGTCCGATCTATAAGGTCATTTCGCGTAGTCTGAAACCGTCGGGGATTGGGAACCGTCATAGACAGGCGTTTTGTCCTCAGCAAGAATGGCGAGTTCCGCATCATAGCCTCCCAGGATCGTTGCCAACCAAGCTGCACCAGCCCGTGCGTATGGTCGCTTATGGTCGTCGACCGCCTTCTTGCAAGTTGAATGAATCCGCGCCCACACCGTGTCTGGTAGCTGATGCATTCCTCTGCCCTTCCACCGCTCTGCCCACTGTGCGTTCTGTGCAGCGTTAGCGAGGGCAAAGATTGCCGAACTTCGCGTTGAGTCATGAGCCGACTCATCCTCGTAGATATCGATTAGTCTTTCAACGTTCAGGGAATTGATCTGCGGAGAACGGTTCAGCGCAATGATGACCCAGTCGCCAAACTCTTGGGCTTTGTGAAGGTCAAGCTGTTTCCACAAATAGTGGGCAACCCATGGAGCCCGGTCATCCCTCGCCATGGCTAGCAGCGCTGTGACTCTGATGCCTGCTTTGTCCTCGCCCTCGCATAGATTTTCATATACCCATCTCGCAGTCTTCGCCGAGGCACCATGTTTGCGACTAGGTTCGAGGCAGAGCATCAACTGACTCGTGCTCATCGCACGCAGTTGTTCCTTTCGCCACTTCCACCCATGCTTAGGCAATCATTATCTCCTTCTGTCTATTTCACATATCCTATAGCAGTATTTCAAGAACAGGTCACTTGTACGCCAAGGACACCCGCCGCTCCGCAATCCCAATCCGGGCGCTCGACCCGCTATTGAACGGCAAGAAGTCCTCTTCAATTCCATCGCTGAAGATCACCCCGTTCTGCGGCATCTCCGAGACAAGAAGAAGCTCCTCCCCTTCGACAATCCGACCCGCACAAAGCGACGTTTGCGTGATCTTGCTCCCGAACGGCTCCCGCACGCTAAATCTTAGCTCTGGTGAACTCATCGACCAAGCATAGTCCGGCTCTCTTTGAGGCTCATTCCATACCGACGCGCTAATCTCCTCGGCGCCAGTCACCACCGACCGATACCACCCCGTCGAGCCCGCCCCCGTCGAGACAATGATCCCACTGGAAGAGTGCCTTTCTCGACGGCCTTCAAACGCGATCTCGTAACGGGCGGAGACGTGGGTTCGCTGACCGATAAAAAGGTCGTTCACACCAAAGAGAGTCTGCCCGTTGTTCAGAGTAGCCTGGGCCATCACAACCTGTGTCAGATTCAGCCTTTGAGCAAGAACAGCTTTCCAAACTGCTTCCACATGATAAGTCGAGAAGGTCGCCAACACGCCATCGATCCGACTGGGGTCCGGGTTAAAAGGAATGATAGGTTGATGATCCAAATACTTTGCCGTGTTTACGACAAGACCATCTGGACCAAGCGTGGCGACCAGATCATGCGGCCCGAATACGAAGTTAGGAAGAAACTTCCGGTCGACCTCTTGAAACCGAATGCCCTCGGGAATGCTCGCCCGGATGAGGTCCAGTGCGCTTTCATAGCGGGCATGAAAGTCAGCAAAGTCGTCGTATGAGCCTCCACCATGGGTCAGATAAAAGCGGGCCTGTTCCGCGCTGCCAAACCGCTCGATCAGTTCTTCCAGCGGGGTCTTCTTAGTGATAAGAACAATCTTATCAACTCTTTCCACTAGGTGTTCCCTTGCTGTCCAAGAGCGCGGCCAAAACCTCGGAGGTGATGGTCAGGTTTCCTACCTTTTGGGCATTGTCTCCAATCGACTTGATCCCGAGAGCGAGGATCTCTTGGGGCGTAAGCGCACTGTAAGCCTTCAACTCCATTTCGAGGGCCCTTGCTCGATAGGCTGCCTCTTCTTCAGTCGCCTTGCCTCGCGTCTCAGCTTCCTTCAAGGCATTCGCCCCCTCCAAATCCAACAGCTTGTCGCGCTGTGCCGCAAGAGCGATATCGGCGTCCATTTGCTTCTCCTGAATCTTCTGTTCATTCTCGACTGCGGCTTCCCGACGGGCATAAATCGCTTCATCGGCTTTCCTCAACAAAGTCTCACGATAATCGGCTTCCAGCGCTTTGCCCACCTCTGGGGTAGGTGTGATCGACAGGAAGTGCAGACCCAATACCGCCACACCTAACTCAGCCAGCACCTCCGAGCTTTGCACTTGTGCATAGACCGCGTTGGCAACCGTATCCGACTGCCGGATCGTTTCTTCAAGGGTTAGCGCCTGGATTTCAGCCCGCGTATGCAGCTGAATCACGTTCGCAACCCTCTGCGGTAAACGCTCCAAATCGGTGCTCATCCGCTTGCGAGAGCGCGCATCGATGGTGAAATTCATCGTCTCCGCCGCCCGCTCCGCGTTTGCGATGCGATAGGTGTACTGCCCTTGAATCGTGACCTGCTGGAAGTTGTTCGTCACCTCGTTGAAGACGAAATTGCCATCCATGCTGCTGGTTGGCACCAAGACGATATTGGTCTTCAATGGCATATAAGGAAAGGAGAGACCAAGCCCTTGCCGGCGAGTCTTGCCATCGACTACCTGCATCACATACTCGGTCGGCTGCGCTTTAAAGTAGCTAACGATCACATCTCAGGTTTACCCTACTTGCGTCGGTACTCAACGTACTATGCTGTGCAAAAGGTTGTTGCACCGCTGCAGCGCCAAAGGCGAAACCGATAGCCGATGACGAGAAGCCTAAATCATTCAGACTCTGGTTTCCCAAAAAAATCGCATATGCAAAGACTGTTGAACGGAAGGTTACGAATGTCAGCGCTCAATTAAACTCTTTACGACAAAATTTTGGGATTCGCAGAGCAATACTTCCAGTGTCCTGTCCAATCCGCAGTGAAGCATTCATCCCGTCTGGCTTCCGAATTTGTCCGAGAACTGGATCAGCAGACCAAGTGACTGCCTTAGCGTTCTATAGTCTGAAATGACGGAGCCGTAAAAATAGCCGTCAGTGACAATAATACAAGAAGGGGTTTAGCATATGCTGATGTACTTTTAGATTGTTGCACAGATCTGGCGAGCTCAAACTTATAATGACAACGGGACAGAGGGAGGCAACGTCTATCCCGTTGTCGGCGCAAGTTTACTTACATGAAAGTTTTTTTCGGGCTGTCATGTATGCTATTGACCCCATCAGCAATGCCGCTAATGATGCGGGTTCTGGAACCGGATCAAGAGTCGCCGTTAGAACTCCACTATTATCGGAGAGTGTACCGATTGTGTCGGTGATCATTACTCGAACGTCTCGGCCAAAGACTTCAGTCGAGCCCCCAACCATAACTGGGGCGTAATCAATCGCGCCGTCCGGCGTGATGAATTGCAACATTGCACCATGATACGGCGAGCTTGGAGATCCATGATGGGCAAAACCCGACAGGCTTACCTTGTATATGCCAATGGTTGAGCTTGTCAAGAAAGGCTGAACTGTTGTATGCGTGTGCTCTGCAACGTTCGTGTTTGCAAAGAGCGTCCCGGCAAACTGAACGTTGTTCGCACCATCGCGTAATATCAGGTCAACCTGACCTGAGTTATCGAATAGACTCCCCTGGGCATCGGTCAGGAATGCAATCCCGGGGCTCAAAGCATTCAGGTTCGAGTTCCCACTGATCGGGACTCGCATGTATGAGATGCCACTGCCCGGCGGATGAAACTGCCAGACGATGGACTTCCAGATGGCAGAAGCCGGAGCCCCGTAGCGTGGACTACCTTGAGCTTCAAGGGATAGTGATCCGCCAAGGCCAGGCAAGTACGCGGAGTTTGTCGTAGTCAATTCAAGGACATTAGTCTGTGAATCGATTGATACTGATTCGTTGCTCATTGCGAAACTTGCCGCTAAAGCAATGCAGAAAGCAACAATGATTCTCAATTTTGAAACATTTTTCAATTTTGCACCCCTATCGGTGAATGGCGAACCGCGATAGCAATTCACGCACTAGGTTAGGTGCAGCAAATCTTTTTCTCCATGCGTTGCTATTAAAAAAATTGGAGAGCATTCAACTATTTTCTCGCTTGTGCATGGGAAGAAAACGTGATCCTGTCTAATAAAGTGAAGAGAACTTTCAGCAACCTCTTTGCATCGCCTTGAAGTTGTTGATGGGAGGCATGATGAAGGATTTCGACAAGTTTTTACGCGACAATTTTATTGGCGTCTATCGCTTCTGTCGGGCATGGCTCAAGAATCCCGATCTTGCGAACGACGCAACTGTAGCGATTATGTTGAAGGCGAAAGAAGAGTATGCAAGGTTACAAAGTGCTAGAGATCCGATTGCATTTCTGTTCGGTATCGCCCGAAATGTCTGTCGCGATACTTTGCGACAGTGCAAAAGCCAGGATGCCCATGAGTGTCAAATGCCCGAGGACTTTGACCCCAAGGTTGTCGTGATATTGTTTGCCCACTCCGCCGGACTCGAGGCAAAACTGGTTCGAGTGATACTGAACTACTGTTCAGGACCTCACCCCCGAATGGACTGTTTGGCCCGTATGCGTTTACTTGGAGCGCTTCTCCTTCGATTTATCGAAGGTATGGGAAATACACGGATCGCAGAGATACTGGAACAACCTCCTGGAACAGTCCACGCATGGATTCGACGCTTCCTTGTTTGGCTCCGCAATGAAGTCCAGGGCCCAGGTTTTGGCGGAGACCACGATGTCGACGCGGATCGTGATGCCGAAGATCCACCAGCCGAAGACAACTGAACACACGACCGATTTCGTGAGGAGAATACACCATGAATACACACTGCGACGCCTCAAAAATTGCGGCCTATGCTGCCGGTAAATTGACCGATGCCGAACTTGATGCCATCGATGTTCATCTCGAACAGTGCACTGACTGCCGTCTCAAGATAGAGAGCCAGATTGCACCGTTTGGGCAAGTCCTTCTTGGCGCCTTGCACACACCTGAACCCGACAAAAAAACTCGCGACGAAATTTTGCAGGCCGTAAGCCATCCGGTCAAATTCAAGGTCGCCCGCATACTTGGCGTTGCGGCGAGTCGGAAAGTCATTGTTCCAGCGATCCCATTACTGGCGTTGTTGATTACAGTCGTTGCGCTGTTCATGCCTCATCCAAGCATTCAGCCCGTTGCGATTGCGGCTCAATTTGGTACCGATGGAATTATTCCGGCGTCTCGATTCCTTGACTTCGATACTGGCAGCCTCGACTCGATGAAATTCACACCGTTGCAGCCTCCCATGGTGCTTCCAGATGGAAGAATCGAGAACTATTGGGAGATTGACAAGACGGTAGGACATGCCGGTAAAGGATCGCTAAAGCTTTACCACCGATATTGGGGGGGCGTTGTTCGACGCACAATTGACATTCCAATTCCACGAGGAACGCTGGTCACCTTCACGGCGTGGGTTCTTTCCCCGAACGGCGGGTCAGTACAAAACAAGTGGCTTTCGTCCGGGCTTTATCTCGGCGACGTCAGCGCGAAAGAGCCCATTCAGTCCGTTGACTTGCCATCCTTCAGCAGGCTCACGGAATGGACTCCAGTAGTGCTGAGGGCGACATCCGTCGTGGATACGCAAGGGGTAACCATCGAGTTCAGCACCGCTAGCGGACACGGAATGACGGATCAGGGAGCGGAATACAAGTCATTTGATTGGGCAACATGGATAGATGACATTTACATCGGTGTCGTCTTAAACGGAAAAACCGACTCGTACTCCATTCGCGGAGATACGATCGACGCCTACATACGTATTCCAAACGGTTACAAACCGGAAAACATTGTTCCGACAAGCCTCTTTCTACGGGTTGGATTCGACGAAATTCCGCTTCAGGAGGGAAAGATCGTTGGAATCAAGGATGGCCAAGTACACATTCGATTCGTCTCGGCATTGGCAGTGGAACGTATGGCAATCCCCTATGTCGATTTGAAATTGCCTAAATCGGCGCAGATTCGTGGACGCGTGCGCTTCGGCGAATACGATGTGCCCTTCGTGACTCCGATCAATGAGAATGTCAAACAGACGAAATAGGTTTTCGTGGGCCGTAGCCCCATTCTGAGCGACAACCAGCAGTCCATTTTGAGAGCCGATAAAGGCATTAAGCTAAAAGAATATCCGCTGGACAGTCCAGAATATCGCCACCAGTGCGATCGCCATTGATACTGGCATCGTTACGAGTTGGCGATATTTGTCATGCGAGCGGAACCACCCCACCAGCAGAAACGCCCCCGCAACCACCGCCAGCTGCCCAAGCTCCACGCCTGCGTTGAACCCGATCAGCGCGGAGAGATAGTCCCCGCGCGGCAGCTGCGCGTCGTGCAGAATCCCGGCAAACCCGAGCCCGTGCATCAGGCCAAAGCCGAACACCACATAAGGCCGCCACGATTTCATCTCCGTCGTGAAGATGTTCTCGACCGCGACGAAGACGATGCTCAGAGCGATCAGCGGCTCAACGACGCTCGCCGGAAGCTGGAACACGCCAAAGAGCGACAAGGCGAGGGTCAGAGAATGCGCGATCGTAAAGGCCGTAATCTGCTTGATGAGGTCCTTGGCTTTGCGGCTGAGAAGGAAGAGGCCAAGCACGAAAAGGATGTGGTCAAGCCCCGCCGGAATGATGTGGACAAAGCCCAGCTTGACGTAGCTGCCGAACGACCGGTACCAAGGGATGTGGGTGACTCCTCCCGACTCCCCCTCCTTGTCAGTGGCAGAGCCCTGATGAGGAGGGGGTAGGGGGGTGGAGACTCCGGGAGGCGTGGCATGGGCGTCCCGCCCGTGACCCTCACTGTCAGCGAGAAGCCCAGATGGAGAGGATGTTCTGGGATGGGGTCCATTCTCCCCCTCCTTGTCAGCGGCGGAGCCCTGATGAGGAGGGGGTTGGGGGGTGGAGATTCCGGAGGAACCGACGGAGCGGTTCACTCCCGACTCCCCCTCCTTGTCAGCGGCGGAGCCCTGATGAGGAGGGGGCTGGGGGGTGGAGATTCCGGAGGAACCGACGGAGCGGTTCCCTCCCGCGCGAATCCCCATCGAAGCCGCCAGATCATCGACTTCTTTCTGGGTCGGAATGCGCAGGCGGGTGCTCTCGCTCCCCGACTCCACCGGCTCCGAAATCGGCTCTCGATAAGGAAACTCGACGGTCAGGATCACCGTCCCCAGCGCCTCGGGAAAACGAAACGCAATCGTCCGCGAGCCCGCCGGTAGCTTCCCTTTCAAGGTCACCGAAGCCATCATCGGCAGACGCAGATTCCCATCGACCACCGCCGCCTGCACGACCTCTTTCGCGGTGGGGAAGGAGAACGGCGAAATCGTCGCCGCCCCGCTGCCCGTCACTCGAAGCTGCTGGCCAAAACGGTCCCTCGCCTCGTTCAGACGACGTTGGAGGTCCGCGTCCGTGCCCTGCAGAAGCACACGCATCGCGTCGTCATCCACGTCCGCGGGCGGGGTCTCCAGTGCAAACGCAGGAACGTCAAACCGGACGCGAAGCTGGAACGAGCCGTCTGGCTGAACCTTTGCTTGAGCCGCACAGACCGTCGTCGGATGCCCCCAGGCCATTGCTGGCAATAGGGCAAAGGAGATCAGGGTTAGGATCGCAAACGCGATCCTAACCCCGCATGCAAAGCAGGACTCAAGCAAGCGTCGTCCACCACCCCCACCCTCCTGGGGGAGGAGGGTCTGACGCAGACCGTCCGCAAGATCGGCGGCGGCTCGGCAGCGCATACGCCTGCTCATCGCTTAGCTGCCCTTGCCCGCCTCCCACAGCCGCTTGATCGCCGCCGGAGACAGGTCCTGATCCCATACCGTCAAGTCCCGCACCTCGCCATCAAACCGCCGACGACGCTCCCAAGCGTCGGGCGGCATTACCCGCACCTGCGCCTGATCGTTCGACAGTTCAACCTCGTTCTCAGCAATCAGCTCGCCGTTCTTATACAGCCGCATCGTCTTGCCGTCATAGGTCGCCGTCAGCATCTGCCACTTGCCCGTATCCAGCGGAACGTTGGTCATCGTGTCCTTGTTCGCAGCCCAGAAGTTGATTCCCCGGGGGAACTTCGTGAAGTACCGCCCGGTCCCGGTGCGACCGTCGACCGCACGCCCAAAGCCCGCAATCAGCGTCCGATCCTCGGGCTGCGCGTCGATCTTGCAGAACAGGTTGAGCGTCCAAGAGTCGGTCGCCTTCACGGGCAGCTTCGGCTCGTTGAACGTGCGCGGCGTCTTGGGCTCCAACGCCGGACTCGCGAAAACGGCGCCCTTCTCGGCAACCTCGGCCGTTGCTCCCGCCACCGCATTCTCGCGGCTGGAGAGGTCCTTAACGCCGTTGACGACGATGGTCTCGCGCTGGCCTGCCGGAAGAGGCCGTTCAAGCGTCAGCTCGACCGTCTTTCCATCCTGACCCAGCTTTGCCGAAGCCACCGGAGTCGCCGAGCTCAGCAGATAGCTCGCCGGATTCTCCGCCGTCGCCTTGCTCACCTTCTCCGAGAAGACCACCCGCACCATGCCGAGGGCTTTTGGAGACGAGACCGAAACGATCTTCGGCGCGGTCGTATCGTTAACGTTCAGCCGAACGCTCGCCACCTCGCCCATCTTCCCGTCGGGTCGGATCATCGCCGCCTTGATTGTCGTTGGATCGGAGACCGAGATCGGCCCTCGATAGACCGGCGACTGTGCGGTCGGGTTCGAGCCGTCCGTGGTGTAGCGCAGGCCGTTCTTATACCAATAGAGCGGCGGCGTCAGGCTCACGCTGATCGTGTCGCTGAACGTGCCACCCTTGGGCGAGATCGAAGGCGAACCGCCCGCCCGATGCTCGCCGAGGTCGTCATAAAGCGGTCGCGTCGCCCACACGCCATCATGCGCGCCCTTCGCCACGCTGACGGCAAACACCTTGATGCGCGGGTCGTTGGGCAGCGTCAGGCTGGTCGCTCCAGCCGGAACGTCGAACCCATACTTATAGATATAGGCGAAGTCGTAGAACGTGTTGCCCGACTTCGGATCGTGGCAGTGCGAGCCGTACCAGGCCACCTCGTCGGTCGTGACGAATCCCGGCTTCAGCCCGATCATGTCGCCGTAGTTGGTGAAGTTCGGACCAAGGTCGCCGTCCCAAAGCCTATCGTCCCAGCCGCCGATCGTGCCGTTCCAGTGCTGGACGTTGATCGGGTACTTCTTCGTGCCGACGATGAGCTGAGAGGTGGCGCGTCCTTCCGACGAAGCCGCCAGCAGATACACCCGTGAATAGCCCGCAGGAAGCGCGATCTTCTGACCCTTCGCCACCACCGCGTTCTTCATGCCATCCTTGCCCGATCCGAGCTTGAACTGCACGCCGCCCACGGTCAGGCTGGCGGGCAGAATCTCCGCCGCATACGCCTTGCCGTTTGCCCCGAACGAGCCGTCGCTTGGGTTCTTGTCGGTCGAAGCCGCGTCATGGTCGTAAGCCAGCGTCACCGGCTTGCTCGCTGCCGGAGCCGCCTTTGTCGTGGAAGCCCCAAGCTTGATCGCAAAGGTCTTGAGCGAGAATGCGGGAACGTCGGTGATGAGCGTTCCGTTGCGCATGGTCGCCGCCTTGAGAGGCATCTCCTGACCGTCCACCTCGCGCGCGGCGACGATCGGATGCGCCGCCGAAATCTGAACGGACTTGGCGGTCTGTCCATAAAGCTCGCGCAGCCGAACGATGATCTCACCGCTGTCTTCTGCCTTCTTCACCGCCTGAATCTCCACTTGGCGGTTGCTCGATTTCAGCAGCGAGAACGTCTTGCCCAGCTTGCCCGAATGCGAAGGCGTGGCAAAGGCGACCAGCGGCTGGTTCAGCCTCTTAGCCGACCACGCCACATCGCCCTTGCGCCAGTCGCCAGCATGAGGAGCCAGCGCATATAGAATCTCGTGCCGACCGATGTCCTGCGTCGCCTGGTCGGCATAGCCGCCCCGAACGCCAGGAGTGTAAATCAAGGTCAGCCGCACCGTGTCGTCGCTCGGCTTGTCCGAACCGTACTTGCTGTCGTTCAGAACGCCCACGCCGTAGCTGCCGTCGCCCTTGGTGAGGTCGAACCACTGGTGCTGCGGCACCTCATACTTCTTCGGGTCGTTGTTGCCGCGCTTGATCGCGCCAAGCTGAAGATCGTAGGTGGCCTCCGGGTTCGCGCTGTTCAGCTGGAAAGTCGCCTTCAGCGCCGTCTCCTTCGTCTGCCAGTCGATCAAATTGCGGACCTCGACGCGGTCGCCCGCGCTCCCCGCCGACAGCCGAATCTGCTGGACAAACTTGGAACCGTCCGTCTCGCGCTCGACCTCGACCGTCACCCGAACCGGGCCGTTCTCGATCACCCGAACCTCCGCCGGACCCGTCACGTATCCGCGCGGCGGCTTCTGGGCATCCTCCCAGTCCATGTTCCACGCCGGAAACGCCCGGGGATTGTGGAAATGCATGCTTAGCCGCGCGGGCGACTTCAAGACTTCGCGCTTGTTCGTCTTGTCGTAAACCGATCCGATATCGCCGTTCTTGTCGATGGTCACGCGGAAGCGGCTGTTCTCGATGCGATTCCCGGACGCCTGGAGTGTGCTCAAAGTCTGCGCAGGCTTGGAAACTTTCCGCGCGTCAAAGCTCGCGAAGCCGTTCGACGGAACCTTGGCAAGGAAGAGGACACTCACATCGGCTCCGTTCCGACCGACGACCTGCGTCGGAACCGCTTTGCCGTCCGGACTGTAGACCTGAACCGCCGAAGCTCCGAAGCCTTTCAGCGTCGCTTCGACGACATCCTCACGGTCGATAGAGAGCGGATTGTAGACGACCAAGGCCTGCCCTTGGGCTCGCGTGTCCATCACCGAAGTCACCGCCCCCACCGCATCCTCAGTGATCGCACCGAGCTTGTTCATGGCAAGCAGATAGTCGTTCCAGCAGAACTCGTACGCCTTGGGGATGCTGGTGCCGGGGAGCATGTCGTGCATCTGTGTGCCCAGGATCAGGTCCCAAGCCTGATACAGCCGGTCCGTCGGATACGCCGCCCCGCCCAGCCACATCGCCGCAACCGAAGCCCGCTCTGCCGAATCCGCCAGCAGCTCGCTCTTGCGATTCCACCGCTTCATGTAAGCCTGCGACGTGATCGAGCCCGCACTGTGCTCGGTGAGCAAAAGCTCGCCCTTATAGCGCGGCAGTTTGGCGATCTGCTCCGGCTTCATGAGTGTGAACATCTCGTCAGCCCGGGTCGAAACCACCTTGATCGGCCCGGTCCCGGCGATGCTCTTCTCCACCCACTGAACCGAGCTTTCGTTCGGAGCGCCGCCTTTGTCGCCCGTGCCGTAGTAGTGATAGTCCACATACGCGCCGGACTGCTTCCCGGTGTTCTGGATGCGGGCCAGCCAGCTTGTGTTCTGGCTGAGGTCCTCCGTCACGTCGCCCACATACGCGCCCGGATCGAGCGCGGCAACAATACTCTTGCCGTCCGGACCCTCCCACACGCCGACTTTAAACGGAATACCGTTCGCCGATCCCCAAGTCAGCTTCTGCGTTGAGAACCCTTTCAGGCCGCAGTGCACCAGAATTGACGGGAGCGAATAGGGAAACCCGAAGCAGTCGGGAAGCATAAACTCCTTGCTGTCGATCCCAAACTCTCGGCGGAAGTACTGGTTGCCGTAAAGCACCTGACGCACCAGGGCCTCGCCCGAAGGCACGTTCGCATCCCCCTCATCCACCGACGACCCGCACGGGAACCACCGACCGTCCTTGATGTACTGCGACAGCCGGGCGTATTCCGCGGGATAGTACTCCTTCATCATCTCGTAGCGACGAGACCCGCTGAAGTTGAAAACGTAGTTCGGATACTTGTCGATGAGCTTGAAGTTGTCGTGCAGGGTGTTGGCGATGTACTCGCGGATCACCTGCGGGTAAGCCCAGCGCCACTGGGTATCCAGGTGGGCATAAGGCACGACGTAGAGCGTGTTGCCCTTGCTGAAATCGCGCTTTTGCGGCTGGGGACCGAATGGCTGAGCATATGCAGAAGAAACTCCGAGAAGGACAGTAGCGAGCGCTGTGAACCGCAGGGTCGCTCGGCAAAGACGGCTGCGGTGTGGTCTGTTAATCGGGATGGACATGGTTCTTAGATTCTCTCTGTCCGTTAAGCTCACTCGTGCATTCGGATGCACAAACCAAGCTAAAACGGATTGGCTTTGAAATCGTGGGTTCCGATGGGCTCAAAGGAAAACGATCTTGACCGGCCCATGGGTGTTGGCGCGGTAGAGATTCAGATTCCAAGGGCCGTCTTTGCCCTGAAATTCGCTCGCCGCTGAGAAGTCGCGCCGTTGCAGCTTTGGTTGGCTGAGCGTTGGGGGAGGCTACCTGATTTTTGAGTGCCCGTTGCCTATTTGTTGAGTGTGCGGTTAAGGCGGCTACGGCGCTTTCGCATGCTCCATAGCTTCGGCAAGGAGGGTCGGCGGAAGGCCCGCCGAAAGAACAAACGTCACCATATCCCCCGCAAGCAACACCGTCTTGCCGTGGGGAGCCAGCACCCGACCATCTCGCTCGACCGCCGCGATGAGGATCCCCTTCTGCAGTCCCAAAGAATCAACGCGCGAGCCCTCGTAGATCGACCCCGGTTCGATAGCAAACTCAACCACCTCGCCGTCATGATCGTGATCGATCGACTCGGTTTCGAGCTGCCTCTCCATGAGCGCTTCATAGATCGGCTTGTCGTGAAAAAGTTCGGCTGCCGCATAGGCCACGAACGCGCCAATCAACAGCGCATAGAGGAGCGTATATTGACTCGTCATCTCCACGACAAGGACAACACCGGTGAGGGGTGCGCGCACTGACGACGACAAAACTGCCGCCATGCCGATTGTCGCGTACACCTCGGGCGGGGTTTGAATATCGACGCCTAAAGTTTGCAAAGTCAGGGCGATCAGCAGTCCCGCCAAGCTTCCAATGACAAGCAGCGGCGCAAAGATTCCTCCGGGAACTCCGGTGGAATAGCTTGCTATCGTCATGAGAAGTTTGCCAATCAGGATGGTCGCGAGCGCGAGCAGAGCGATGTTGTCAAAACCTCCGCGCAAAACGCTCTCGGCGACGGTGTGACCACCACCCGCGATCCGTGGATAGAGAGCAAGCATCAACGAAGCAAAACCCCCGACGATTCCGCCAGCCAACCACCGAGGAATGCGGAACTTCTTTCGAACGTCCATCCCCCGCAAGAGCATTCGATTAAAAAGGATGCCAATCAAGCCCGCGACAATACCGACGACAACAACAATCCACAAACTTCGGAGCGGAATGATGGGAGTTTCGCGCAACAAGAATGACGACTCTTGACCAATCGCAAAGCGAGCCACTGCCACAGAAGAAACGGACGCGATCAGAGCCGTGCCATACGTGATCGGTGACATCTCACGCTTGAGCTCTTCCATCACAAAGAGGAATCCAGCAAGGGGAGCATTAAATGCCGCGGCAAGCCCAGCCCCCGCCCCAGATGCTAGCAACGCTCGCCGTGAACGACGCGGCGCTTTTACCAATCTGCCGAAGAGTTCGCCGGAAGCTGCCGCCATGTGAATCGTCGGGCCTTCCCTTCCCAGTGACATTCCCGAAGCCAAAGCAAGAACGCCACCCACGAGCTTGACGAGCAACACGCGAACCGACCGCAAGGGTCGGATGCCTAAGATCGCGAGCTTCGTCTGGGGGATACCGCTGCCAGCAGCCTCCGGGCAGAAGCGCTCAGTAACCCAGCCGGCCAAACCGCCCAAAGCCGTACCGGCAACTAAGATCCCCAGCAGGATGAACAAGTTCGACGTGTCAAGAGCCTTGGCAAAATACAAACTCGCGTGTTCGGTTGCAACGATGATATAGCGAAAAGCAACCGCGACAAGGCCCGCGATGACGCCAACGACGCCCGCGAGAAGGAGTGTGCGGCGACGATCTAAGCGGCTAAGAAGTCTCCAACGAGTCGCCTGTTCCGACGAACTATCCGTCGCTTTTGGAGAAGGCACCCGTCAATCTTACCGCCTGAATTGCCCCAAGTCTAGGTGTAATGCGCGAAGGTGACTCAGGGCCGTCGGTATAGTTTTCGTAGCTGGCATGACTGACGAAACAACCGCCAAAGAACGCGCCCGAGAGATAGTGTTGCGGCATGGGTGGAATGCAACGGCATACCAAATCATCAATCCTGGGTTCAAGCTCTGGTTTGCCGAAAACGGTGAATCCGTCGTGGGTTACGTCGAAAGGCGACGCGCTCGGATTGTTGCCGGTGGGCCGATCTGCCATCCCAACGAACTTCGTAGCGCATTTACCGAATGGGAACGGGCTTGCACAGATGGGGGCTATCGGCTTTGCTACTTCGGTTCAGCAGGTCGGGTTCAGAGACATCTCATTCATTCACCCGGACATTCATGCATCCAGGTAGGTTCGCAGCCCGTGTGGAACCTCGCCCATTGGAACGAGCGGACGGCTAACCACCGATCCCTCCGAGCCCAATTTGCCCGCGCAAGAAACAAAGGAGTCACTATTGAAGAATGGCCCTGGGCCAAGGCAGAAAATCACCCCCAGTTGACGATATGTCTCGACCGATGGCTGGCTACTCGCGGCCTGCCCGCGCTGCACTTTCTTGTTGAGCCAGACACCTTGGGCGACCTGAAGGGGCGTCGCCTTTTCGTAGCTCTCCGAGAGGGTAAACCTGTTGCATTCCTAACCCTTGCCCCCGTCGCCACACGTCAGGGGTGGCTGACCGAGCAGTTTCCACGAACTCCTGATGCTCCGAACGGCACAGTCGAACTCCTTATGGACACCGCCGCAAGGAGTCTTGCCGAAGAGGGAGAAAGCTACCTTACGATGGGCCTTGTCCCGCTCTCACATCTGCAGGAGGCTGGGCAGTCGCTCAACCCCGTTTGGGTGGACCGCGTGTTCAAGTACGCTCGTCGGTTTGGAAGTCGCTTTTATGGGTTTGATGGTCTTGAGGCATTTAAGGCCAAATTCGCTCCTGAAGCCTGGGAGCCAATCTACGTCATCACACGCGAACCGCGATTCTCGGCGCATTCCCTCTACTCTGTCCTTCACGCCTTCACCCAGATTGATCCTCCCCTTGCTCTGGTGGGAGGTCTCATCAAGCCTGCCGTTCGCGGCGTTAAGTCAGTCTGGCGGTAAGGCTCGAAAACTACTCTTTCTTGGTTTCCCCAACCATCGTATCAAAGAAGAGCGTGTAGCCATCCGGGTCCTTCATCCAAGCTGAACTTCCTTGCTCCGTCTGGGTCGGGCCGTCATAGAATTCATAACCCTTAGCCTTCAACTCTTCGGCAACTGCCATCACATCCGACCCCCGAAAGTTGAGTGAAAACGCATCCTTGCCCATGTGCTGAGCCTCATACAACCCAATCCGAGCATCGCCGTTTGTCATCACGGCCCAACCCTCATCGTCTTTTCCTTCTACTTTGTGAAATCCCAATCCTTCATAGAATTCGCGCGATCTCTTAACGCTTGCCACCCTTAAGCAAAGATCCATCCAACCGATATCCATTGCATCAGCCTACCGACTGCCGCGCTTTCGTGCAAGCATGTACGTTTTTTTAAGATGAGAGTTAGCGTATGACGCACGGCTCGGTATAGTCGAAACATGCTGAAAAGCGTCTTCGGACTTCGCTCTCGGAGCCTCCTGTTTGGTGGCTTTGCCCTCATCGCCGGAATTGCTTTCGCGCATGAAATTGCATCAAGGGACGCGACCGCAACCCCGACGCCCTCCTCTGCCGCAGCCGTTAAGAAAAGTTCGCAGAATCAGGGCGGAGCGCTGGGTTACTACCGATTCCCCACCATCCACGGAGACACCGTCGTCTTCACGTCCGAAGGCGATCTCTGGAGGGTCAGCGCATCCGGCGGGATGGCTCAACGCCTGACGACCCATCTCAACGCCGAGACCAGCGCCGCCATCTCGCCCGACGGAAAGCTCGTCGCCTTCTCCGCGTCCTACGAAGGCCCAACCGAAGTCTACACCATGCCCATCGACGGCGGACTTCCCACCCGGCTCACCTACGGACGGAATGCGACCGTCCGGGGATGGACGGCAGACGGCAGGGTGATCTACTCTACCTCCGCCGAATCGACCCTCCCCAACATGCAGCTCTGCGTCGTCAGTCCGACTGACCGCCAGCACCGCATCCTTCCACTCTCCCAAGCCAGCGACGGCTCGTTCGCCGAAGACGGTCGCCTCTTCTTCACCCGGTTCGCCTTCCAAGGCAGCCACGCAAAGCGGTACAAGGGCGGCACCGCCCAGAACATCTGGCGATGGGACGGCGACGGCAAGGAGGCCAAGCCCCTCACCGCCGATTATAAGGGCACCAGCCGCGACCCGATGTGCTGGAACGGACGCATCTACTTCGAAAGCGACCGCGACGGAGTGATGAATATCTGGTCAATGAACCCCGAAGGCAAAGACCTGAAGCAACACACCAAGCACTCGGATTACGACGTGCAGTCGCCCTCGCTGGGGACTGGACGCATCGTCTACCAGCACGGCGCCGACCTGCGTGTTCTCGACCTCAAGACCGGAACTGAACGCCTCATCCCCATCCGCCTCGCTTCCGACTTTGACCAGATGCGCGAGCGATGGGTTACCGAGCCGCTAGCCTGGACCACCGCCGCCCACATCTCCCCCGACGGCACGAAGATCGTCCTCACCGCGCGCGGGCAGGTCTTCGTCGCACCCGTCAAGCCAGGCAGGATCGTCGAGGCGACGCGGCGCAAAAGCGTGCGCTACCGAGACGCCCGGTTCCTCGCCGACGGCAAATCCCTCGTCGCCCTCTCCGACGAAAGCGGCGAAGTCGAGCTGTGGAAGCTTGGGATTCTCGGCGAAGCCGACTTCGCGCCTCAGCAGCTCACCACCGACAGCAAGATTCTCAAGTGGCAATCCCGACCGTCGCCGGATGGAAAATGGATCGCCCACACCGATAAGAACAAGTGCCTGTTCCTTTACAACACGGCAACGAAAGCGAACAAAAAGGTTGACGAGTCGGAAGCCGACGACATCGGCGACCTGGCATGGTCGCCCGACGGACGCTATCTGGCCTACGTCTGGGGTCCCCCGAACACCTTCGGACAGATCCGCATCTATTCCGTCGAGGAAGGCAAAACCCACACCGTCACGACCGACCGCTTCAACGACTCCAGCCCCACGTTCTCACTGGACGGCAAGTTCCTCTACTTCCTTTCCGACCGCCGTCTCCGTTCGCTCGTCGGCAGCCCTTGGGGAACGCGGGCTCCCGAGCCGTTCTTCGACAAGCAGGACCAGATCTATTTCATCCCGTTGCAGAAGGGACTTCGCTCCCCCTTCCAGCCGGACGACGAGCTGACTGTCCCCGACACCCCCAAGAAACCCGCTGAGGGTGAAAAGCCAGAACTGCCGAAGATCGACTTTGACGGCATTCAGGATCGGCTGCAGCCCGTCCCGGTCCCTTCCGGCAACTACCGGAACCTCGCCGTATGCGGCGGACGGCTCTACCTCGTCAGCTCCCCAACGCCCGGAAACGGCGCGCCTGCGATCGTTTCCGTCGCCATCCGCAGCCAAAACGTCCAGATCGACCCGATCCTTCCCGGAGCGGGCTCCTTTGAGACGACCCCTGACGGGAAGAAGATTCTTGCCGGTCTCGGCTCAAACATCCTCGTCTTCGACGCGAACGGCGCTACGCCCAACCCCGAAGAAAGCCGCGTGGACCTAAGCGGCTGGAGCTTCTCGTTCGACCCCCGAGAGGAGTGGAGGCAGATGTTCGACGAGGCATGGCGGCTGCATCGCGACTATCTTTACGACCCCAACATGCACGGTGTGAACTGGCCTGCGATGAAGGCCAAGTATCGCCCGCTCGTCGACCGGGTGACCGACCGCGCCGAACTGTCCGACCTCCTTGCCCAGATGGTCGGCGAAATCTCCATTCTTCACACCAACGTCTATGGCGGAGACATCCGTGGAGCAGGCGGCAGTATCGACGCAGCCGGTCTCGGCGCGGATTGGGAGAAGGACACAGCCGCAGGCGGGTACCGCATCACCCGCATTTACCGCAACGACCCCGATCTCCCCGAAGAAATGAGCCCCCTCCTGCGCTCGGACGTGATGCTTGAAGTGCGCGACGTCATCGCCCAGATCGACGGGGTTTCCACCCTTTCGGTGCCGGACGCCGCCGCCCTGCTGCGAACGAAAGCAGGCAAGCAGATTCGTCTCCGCGTCTACCCTGCCGCAGACAAGACGAAGGCGCGCGACGTCATCGTCACCCCGCTGTCGCTGGGGCAGGCCCGCAACCTGCGCTATAGCGACTGGGAATACTCGCGGCGCAAGGCCGTCGAAGAGGCGAGCAAAGGAAGCATCGGCTATCTGCATCTTCGCGCGATGGGATCGGGTGACTACAGCCAGTTCGCCCGCGACTTCTTCCCCGCTTTCGACAAGCAGGGTCTCATCATCGACGCACGCCACAACGCAGGCGGAAACATCGACAGCTGGATTCTCGAAAAGCTGATGCGCCGGGCATGGATGTACTGGAACCAGCACAAGGGCATGAGCACCTGGAACATGCAGTACGCCTTCCGAGGACACATGGTCGTGCTCTGCAACGAGTGGACCGCCTCGGACGGCGAGGCCTTCTCCGAGGGCTTCCGCAGGCTAGGGCTCGGCAAGGTGATCGGCACGCGCACTTGGGGCGGCGAAGTGTGGCTCACCGGATCGAACGGGCTGGTCGATAACGGCATCGCGACCGCCGCAGAGTTCGGCGTCTTCGGCCCCGAAGGCCAGTGGCTCATCGAAGGCCACGGCGTCGAGCCAGATATTGTCGTAGACAACCTCCCTCACGCCACCTACGCAGGCAAAGACTCCCAGCTGGAAGCAGCGATCAAATACCTGCAAGAGGAGATTCGCAAGAACCCGAACCCCGTTCCTGCCACGCCCAAATTCCCCGACAAGTCCAAAGGCGGAGGCGGTGGCAAGGGCAGTTTGTAAGTCAGAGCCTGGCACGAACCTCAATCTCAACTAGCGTTGCTAGCCTTATCAGCGTGTCGGGCTAGTCGTTATCTACTGATCTCGGATTGGGGTTACTTGTGTGCCCAACTCAAACCCCGTTGTTCCCTTCCAGCTCTGGTTCCCTTGTTCCTGGCTTCTGAATCAAGCCAAGCTTGTTGAGAAGCCATGGCATGGACACGCCCTGAACGATCACCGAAAACGCCACAACTCCGAACGCGACCGTAATAATCTCGGTGCGATTGGGAAGGTCGGCGGGTAAACCCAGCGCCAGCGCCAAGGCCAGCGCTCCACGCAACCCACCCCAAAACAGTATGTGAACATGCTTGGTTTCGATGGGCCGCCGAGACTTGTTGAAGAGAGCCGCCAAAGGATAGACAACCACTCCCCGTGAGAGCGTCACAACCACAATAGCTATGATAAGAGGGACAGCCAGTGTTCCAAAGTGATTGAACAAGGCCTGCTCACTCACTCCGATAAGCAAGAAAATAAGCGAGTTGACGACGAAAGCAGCGTACTCCCAAAACGCATGAACAGCCTCTCTGCCTTTGTCTGTAAATGCACCTAACGTTCCAATATTGCCCAGCATCAAACCACAAACCAACGTCGCCAATACACCTGAGCAATGGAAGTGCTGAGCAAGCCAGAACGACCCGAAGGCAGCGAGGGTTGTGAAAGTTATCTCGACGAGATGGTCGGTTGTTCTTCCCGCAAGAAAGAGAACTGCGCCTCCTGTTGCAAGACCGAATGCCACACCACCGCCGACTTCTCGAAGGAGGTCCACACCGACCGTTGCCGCAGTGAGTTGATGCCCAGAGACCCAAGCGACAAGGACCCCAAAGATAACAGCAGCAACGCCGTCGTTTAGCAAGCTCTCGGCCTCCACAAGAAGGCGCAAACGACCCTCGACCTTTGACTCCTTGAAGACAGCAATGACAGAAACCGGGTCAGTGGCAGAGATCAACGCGCCAAACAGTAGCGCCGTGGGCCAAATCCACCCAGCGAGATAGTGCATCCCTGCGGCTGTCAAGCCTGTTGCCAACGTTACACCACCGGTAGCAAGGACGAGCGCAGGAACAAGGTCAAGACGTAACCGCTTCCACTCAATAAACAAGGCCGCCTCGAAAACGAGCGGCGGCAGGAAAAGATTGAAGATCAGCTCTTTAGTGAGTTCAACACCCGTTTGAATGCCAAGAGCAGCAAGGCTTGTACCTGCAACAACCAAACCGACCGTATATGGCAGCCGCAGTCTTCGCGCTACCATCGCGACAAGCGCCGCAATGAGCAACAACAACTCAATCCGTTCAATGGTAAACACGCCCGCAGAATCCTTTGCCCACCGCCCAGTGCCAAAGCATGCCCGATGGATTCGGGTTAGAGGTTACACCATCCCGTCGACGATACGGAGTGGAGCAGGGAGGGTATGACGCCAAGGCAAAGAAACGGCCGCGGTTCGCCTCCCCAAAGGTCGCGGCCAATTTCACGTTTAGGAGTTGGGTAGAAACTGAGTTACAGAGTTCAGATCTCCGGGTAGTACGTCTTAATCCCAAGCGTCTCGATAATCACCGGCGAGAGCGGCGGATCCTGCGTTCCAACGAACATCGCGCAGCTTTCGATCTGCTCGTTCGCATCACCTTCCATCACGATCGTGATCGA
This sequence comes from Fimbriimonadaceae bacterium, assembly GCA_019638775.1. Classification (NCBI taxonomy): domain Bacteria; kingdom Bacillati; phylum Armatimonadota; class Fimbriimonadia; order Fimbriimonadales; family Fimbriimonadaceae; species Fimbriimonadaceae bacterium. Next base: position 282,837 of record JAHBTD010000004.1, read on the forward strand.
ATCGGCGCCGTTTTGGACTGGCGCAAACGAAATAGGGGTCGGAGGCTGTTCGGCAACAAAGGGCGGATTCACCCCATTTGCCGACATCGCGGTTACAAAGATCGCGTTGCGAGCCCGCCGATTCAGCAAACGATTCATGAGCGAGAGATCGCTCGACAATCCGACCAGCATCTCAAAGAGCTTCGAGACTCGCACAGCGGGCGCGTCGGTAGCATTCACGATCTTGAGATGCCCGTAGATAAGACCCTCGGCCGAGACACCGCGAATGGCGACATCTTGGTCTCCCCAAGCATCCCATTGGGCAAGATTGGGTGGGGGTGTCGGCGCACCCGCCGAGATTCGCACGGTCACAAACGGAGTGCTGCTGATGCCCTCGATCACAACCGCCGAACTTGACTGCGGAGTCGCCATTTTCGGGCGGAACTCCACAACGTAGGTCGAGGTCAGGATATACCGAGGCGCGCCCTGCGCATCCCGAGACAAGTTTGCAACCCACTGAATCGGGTTGGCGATAAACTCACGCAAACCGTTCAAGTCGCATCGGGCGATCCACAAGCGGTCGTCGTCCGATATATTTGGTGCCAGAAGCGTGATATTGCCGTCCGCCATTCTTCATCCTTAAGTAGCGATTGTCTATATGTAGAGAAGCTCTCTAAAGTGGTCAAACTGTCAAACCACCGGCTGTTTTTTCAAAAAATCTTGTAATCCACGTACAAGCCCCCTGCGAAGCTCGTACGTCGCCCGCCCGGAAAGGTCCTCACCCACACCCCCAGAGGCCGCCGCTTTTTTCTGAAGGGAGGCGTTAAGCCGGTCTATTTCCCGCTCATAGGTCCAACCCTTCCCGCGCCCGGCTCGAATCGCCAGTTCAGCGGCAACCAAAGCCAAAGCGTAGCTCTCGTATCGGTCCAACAGCACCGCAAGCTTATAGGCAACCTCCACGTTATGCTGCTGTCGAGCGCTCTCCCAAACCAAGGGCAGCGTTCGCAGATAAATGCCCACCGCAGTGCGGACATCGCCAATGACAGTCGCGGCGTCCCCCGTCTTCACCAGAACAAAAAGGATCGCATCGTCGCCAACGATCTTCTTCGACAGTCGGTCTGCCTTGCGGATGTACTTTGCTGCCTCGTCGTTCTCCCCCTCTTCTGCGTGAACAACGGCAAGCTGGGCATACCCCGTAGCGATATAGATTCGCGCTCTTGCCTGAACCGCAGCTCTTAGACCCTGACGGATGTGCTCAACTGCACGCGGGTCGGCAGATTCACGAAGTTGCCATCCAATATCCAGCAGCGTGTCGGCTTCGGTTCTCAGATCACCAAGGTCATGGGCGAGTTCAGCACGTCGGCGCCACATTGTGTAGCACTCCGAATAGTTCTGTTGCACGGCGCGCAGCGCCCCAAGAAGACCCAAGGCTTTCATCTCGTCTTCGGCGGAGCCCGTGCGGCGTGCCACCTCAAGGGCAGGCAACGCTATCCCCTCAAAGTGATGCCACTCCCCTGCCTCAAACAAGGATCGTCCAAGAAGGCTAAACGCCTCAAGCACTCCGGAGTCGTTCTTAGTCTCAACAAGAAAACGCATCACCGTCACGAAGTCGCCCTTCTTGCGTTGGAGGAGGCGAGCGGCTTCTTGCCACTTATCGGTCTGGTTTAGGCTCTGCATCGCCCGAGCGGTTTGAAGAATCAGGTCCGTGAAGCTCCTTTGATGACTCTCCCCGGAAGGATTGTCCATCGCCATCAGTCCGGCACGAACTGGAGCAAGCAACGCATACGTCGGCTCAGAATTGTCGCTGGCCGCAACAAGGAGACCCGACTCGATGAGCTCATACAATGCCGTGCCGACGCTGGCTGGAGCAACGCCGCTGACCTGGCTTAACTCCGCCGCCGAAAAATCGCTAGCAAAAAATGACGCCGCCAACAGGATCTCTTTCAGGTTTGAAGGGAGCGCCTGCAAAGTTGCTTCGGGCACAGCCGCGTTTTCACCAAACCGCCCAGCCAAGACACTGGGAGAAGATTGAATCTGTCCGGCAAGCTCCTCTATCGGGACAAAATTTGCAAGAGATGCAGCCGATTCAATCAGGCCGGGGTGCCCCCGCAGTTGACGGCATATCTCGTTAATCGCTTCAAGAGTCCTCGACTCGGAAAGCGTGTCCCCATTCCAATGATCGATGAAGAGCTGCGTCGCCTCTTGTATCTCCTCGCTCTGACCCGCAAGACGCATCGGCCCAAGTTCAAACGACCGAACCCCTGATCCGGCGATGGCCTGGGAAGTCACAAGGATCGCCTTCGCTCCACGATTGGGTCCATCCTTCTCGAATCGTGCGATTAGCTCGCCTGCATCCTTCCCCGTCGGCCAATGATCGACAATCAGAATGCGGTCAACCGGACGGGCAGCGCCCTCTTCCGAGTCCTCAGCAAGTTCTGCAGCATCAAGAAAGCGCTCTGCCCCGGAAACGAGATCGTCAAATCCCATCTCCGCGCCATCAAGTGCAGTGACCTGCAATCCCTGATATTCGCCAAACACCGCGCCCAACCATGAAACGAGCGCCGACTTGCCGATACCCGATGCCCCATAAACATTCACCACTGTCGAGTCGTCGTACAGGATCGCTCGCGCAATCTCTTCCGAAATCGCTCTGCGTCCGACAAATTTTGGAGCTTTCGTTCGCTTACGGTTCAGTTGATCCGGCGTAAGCCGGAGGTTCGGGGTGTGCGCGTAGTAAATCGGAGCCAACCAGGCCAGCGAGCGTGTTGACATTCTGCGACGAACGAGGGTCAAGGCTTCTCGCACTCGAAACCCGTTGGCCAACGCCGGATAGAAGTTCTCGGCGAAGAACACTCCGTCGTCATCAAGAATCTCGAACTGGTGTCCGATCACGGAGATTTCGCCAGTAGACGCGATCCCTTCCGCTATTCCCGACCCAATTCCACTGTTCCGGCAGCCATTGAGCACACACAGCGCAGTTTCAGATTTTAGAGCTGCACTGCGTATATCCTCAGCAGATAGAGCTGCGATACCTTTCCCACCTTCGTCGCGCACAACATAGCCAAACCCCTCGGCAGTAGGGACGAAATGACCCGAAAGATGCATGACTGCCGGTCGGAAGGAGGCAACCTCCTGCGCAAAGGTTGTGGGTGTGGGGTCTTCGCAGAGTCGAACCTCGACGCCCTGGGCTCGGAATCTCTGCAATGCAGCCAGCACCGAGCGCGTCTCTTGCTGAATGCCGGGAAGGTCGTTCGCACCAGCATGGGCTGGATTGGATGTGACGATCAAAATACGAACTGGATCTTCCGGCAGAACAATCTTTTTCTTCCCTGCGACGAGCCTCCGCTCCATGGAAAGACTGGGATCAAGCGCCAAGTATCCAGCGCTCTTCCCCTTCTGAAGTGAGAGCAACTCCAGCGGCAATGCCATAAGACTGCTATCGCCAAGCTCGAAAACAATACTCAGGCGATCTTCCGAACCCATCGACCGCTGAATGCCCTCTTGCAGAAGATAAGCTTCCTTTGCCCCAAGGATTGAATCTGTGAGATCGCGGGCTATGTTGGCAACGGTTGTTTCATCAATCGACTGATGAGCACCTGGGGTGCGAAGAGACGTCCAACGAGCCGCGACATCTTTCAGCAAGCTACCGTCGATATCTCGAACAGAAACCTTGCGCCCGAATGCCGGCACAAAGGTTTGCCTAACGGCTTCACCATTCGGCTCAAGCTTTATCAAGTACTCCGGCATGCCCTAACTTCGGCCGCCCTAGCAGATTTCGAAGAATAACAGCGATCCGAAAGGAATGCCCTGATTGTCGATGTAGGGGAACGGCACACGGAAAGTGTACCGGTCACTGAGGAATGCCGACATCGGCCATTGGGCTAATGCCTGTTTTCTCCATCCGATCCGCATGTTGAGCCGAAGCGAGTCATCCTCATGCACCTCAAGCATTCCATCCGGAAAATCGACACCAAAAATCAACGACCCATCCTCCACCCGGGGCGGGGACCAGATAAGCAATTCTGAGCTTGGAGTGCTTGCCTCACCATCCGACATGGTGCTGTCGTAAACGTAAGACCTCCACTGCTCGACTCTGGGGGTGTGACCCTCGACGCACACGGCAAAGAGTTTGGATGGCACGATCTTCGTTTCCAGCCTGGCTAGCTGCTCAAAGCCCTCGATCGCAATGGACCACCGGCTGGAATAAGCTGCCGTTCCCAACAGGAGGCTGCCACCGCAAGGGTCTATGAGATGCAGCCCAAGCTTCGTTCCCGGTGCAAAAGCGTATTTGCTATCGAACTCTGCCGAAAATCGGAGCGTCCCGTCCGCGTCAATCTCTGCAGAAGGGTCAAGCAGATCGATTTGCGAAGAGCTTGCTTCGGCGTCGCCTGACATCGGTGAGGCTACTGCCGCTCCTCTAAAGGACGAAACGTAAATGTCGCTCATTGAAGCCCTTAGCGAGTGTCCCGTCAAGGTTATCGCCGCCGCTTGAAGCGCATCTATCTCACGCATGCTGCTATCTGGGGAGGACCATCCCTCATCGCTCATTTGTCGCGCTGCGATTGCGGTTAGTGTCGATTCTTCAATCGCGCCCGAAACATAAGCTAAGACTTCATCGCCGCTCTTGATTGGAGTCTGAGTGATGGGCTGTGCTGAGTACTTGTCGCACTCCTTCTGCAGCGATAGAAATCTTCGCGATAAAGTGGGAGAAGATGCGAGTTCATTCGCAAATCGCTCCAATTCACTGCGATCTGAGAAAAAGATGAGCCTTAAAAGTGATTCGTCCGATATCTCCGTTTCTTCGGAGCCCGACAGGCTCCTACCTAACATCCGAATCAGCTCTATATCCTCGTGTCTAAATTCGTGCTCCACGCTCATTCTGCCTCCCCTAAGTGCTTTTCGAGCTCGCCATACAATCTGCCCCGGCTAAGCCAGTTCGAGAGCATCTGCTCTGTTATTCTACAGTCAAAAATATCTCCTACGTCGACAATCAGCTCAAAAATCTGTTTTGGTTCAATATAATCTATCGCGTGATATTGTATCGCAAGTCGCTTGCAGATACCCATAAAGTCGATTGCCGATACCAGGTTCGCGCGAACCGCATATTGATAGACTCGCGAAGCACGCTCGGCGAACGGTAAATCGGCCTGAATCTTCGCATATTCTTCGTCAAAGCGCTCCTTCCCTAGTTCGGGACCATACCGCGAATACACACGCGACAAGGGCTCAGTAAAGAAGAACCGATTTACAACAAGCAAAGATCGTGCCGAGCGATTGCTTGCCTCAATCTTTTCATGCCTCTTCTCTTCATCTACAATGCCTTGGACTATCGTTCTAAGCTCCGCAAGATGATCGATATCAAGAAGATGGCAGCATAGTTGAGAGGGAGAGAAATAGAGATACTTAAAAATAGCTTCCGAAAGATTCGCTGTCTGACAAAGCCAGTTCTGGAACTCATTTTCGCTTCGAAAATGTATCGGTGAGAGTATCTTTATTAATTCAGAAGGGTGTCGAGATTCGAAGTAAAACTGTTGCGCAATATAAAGTGATAATTCGTAAGTTTGCGCAGTAGAATCGCCGCCGGAGTGTAACCAAAGCCTATCGGCAACTTCGAGAATCTGCCCATTCAGCGCCTTGTCCAAAAGCTTCGGCAGCGAATCCACGCGAAGAGCGCTGCATTCCACCCGACCATTGATGGACTCCTCGGGAGGCTTCTTCTTCTTGAAGTGTTTGGAGCAATGGTGGTCGGCAACTGTTTGCACAAATCCCCACCATTCGGCATCAATTTGTGCTTTGATCTTAGTGCGATTGCGCCAGATCTCCTTCAACACTTCAGGCGTAATATCTTCTGCCTCTCGAACCTGAACCCCTTTGCCTCTAAGCCGCGCATCAACGAACCGACGAAGAATCGGCGCCATTTCGTCGAAAATCCGCTTTGCAACGACCTCGTCACTTTCTGCGGCGAGCAGGAGATACTTCGCGGAGATCGCCCGGGAGGAGTTGGGCGTCCGGGCTTCAATCGTATCGCCGAACAAGTTCTGGTTCATTTGCCGCCGCGTCATATAAGCGCAATCAAGTGCCTTCAAAGAAAGAGGATGCCCAAGCAAGGGCGCCCAAGAGTAACTCAAATCGGTTTACAATTCTTGTGCCAAGGCAAGCGTTTACATATCCTGACACAAACGGCACAGCTTGCCGACGCGCGGAAGTGCGCTGGGGAAAACCTTTGGTGCAAGCACGGTAGTTGTGCCTACAAGACGGCCTACTTTCTGAGGATCATCAAAGCGTGATTCGTCACCCGCTCATACCAATCTTTGGGCAATCGGCCGTCGGCAGTGTATTTGGCATAAAGCCCGCCGATCATCATGTTAATCACAACGTTGAGCTTCACGTCGTCGCGGAGGTAGCCAGCCGCACGAGCCTGGTCCAAAACGTCTCGAAATTGTTTACGTTGCGTAGATGTAATCTCATCACGAAACAACTCCAGCAGCTCCGGCGAATCCCATTCCTCGTTCAGAAGCATCCCGAAGATTGCCGTTCCGTTCGGCTGCTGCAACGCCCGCTGACTCGCTGACATGAGATTCATCAAATCTTGCTCCCAATTGCCAGTGAGGCGAACCTCCTCGATCGTCTCCAACTGAATCAGAGCCGCTTTCGCGATCTCCTCTTTGGACTTGAAGCGACGATAAAGCGCTGGCTTGGTCACTCCGGCCTCGGAGGCCAATCTTGTCATTGACAAGCCGCGGTAACCATACTTCCCCAGGTGGTCGATCGCCGTGGACATAATAGCGTCGTCCATCGTGGAGTTTCGCGGCCTGCCCTTGTGAAAACTGTTGTTTGCGTCCGACATCTACACCCCCTCAGTTATTCGTTACGACTCGGATATGTATTACATGACGTTTTGGCTGGCATCTGCGTTTCGTCGTGGATAGGCGAGAGACTCCACAAGAGCGCAGCGAGTGCACATCGGGCATAAACTGGAACCAATGAGCCGTGTTTAGAGTAAGACGGAATGCCATAACCTTATGGAGTCGAACCGCTTATGAATCGAAGCCTCGCTATCTTCTGCCTCATCGTTGTGACCTCGTCCTTCTCGTTCGGACACGAGAGTCAACCCGCCGATCCCTTACCTCGAAAACCACTTTTTGGCGCACCGCTTAGCCCTGCTCCCACCCCAGGGGAAGGAGTCGTTCTTGGAGCGCCAATACCCGAGAGTTCCGCTCAAGTGGCAGGGCTCCAGGCGGGGGATGTGATTACAGAGTTTGCCGGTAAGAAAGTTGCTTCGGCTGCCCAGGTTGTAGAGGAGATCGGCAAGCGAAAAGCGGGAGATTCCGTAAAGATCACCTACCTGCGCAATGGCAAAACCGACACGATGACTTTGACCTTGCGAGAGCGCCCTCGCGTCAAAGGAACCAACTTTGAGATGCTCTATCACAGCGTTGTCAGCAATGGCAAGCATATGCGAACCCTTATAACCAAGCCAAACAAGCCCGGCAAGCATCCGGTCCTTTTCATCATTGGAGGACTGGGCAACTACTCGATGGATACCGCGTGGGGCACGGGCCCCTACAAAGACTTCCTCACCGACTTTGCCGCCCGAGACTGGGTTACTGTTCGAGTGGATAAACCCGGGCAAGGTGACAGCGAAGGCGGGCCAACCGCAGATACCGACTATAACACCGAATTGGACATCTATCGACAAGCTCTCAAGGCGACAAAGGAGTACGACTTTGTCGACAAGGATCGGGTTTACATTTTTGGGCACAGCATGGGCGGCTCGTTTGGTCCTCAGGTAGCAGCGGAGATTCCAGTAAAGGGGCTCGCAATCTACGGCAGCGTGTATAAAACGTGGCTTGAATACTGGCTTGAAAACGTGCGCCGACAAAACACGCTCGCGGGCATGAACGATGTCGATAACGACAACGCCATGAAGAGTCTGGCATTAGCCGATTCCTTGATTCTTCTCGCCGACTGGTCACCCGCCCAAGTGAAGGAGAAGTTCCCGTCAACAACTGCCTACGTTGACGGCACCTATCCTGACGGCAAGTCATTCAGCGCACGACCACTGGCTTTTTGGAGACAGATTGCGCAAACGAACTTCCCCGATTATTGGAAAAAGATTGACGCCCATGTTCTCATGATGTGGGGCGAGAACGAGTTCATTTCAACCAGAGAAGATCATGAAATGGCGGCAAACGGCATCAACCAAAGATCGCCGGGCAAGGGCACATTCATCCTCGTCAAGAACTCCGATCACGGGTTCTTCCAAACCTCCTCAACCAAAGACAGCTTTGCTAAATGGGGAAGACCAGGCAATGTGTTCAACCCAGAGGGACTGAACCACCTGAAGAGCTGGATCGAAGCTTGCGAGAAGAAGTAACCGTGAGGGCTGGAGAGCCCTAAGGTCTATTCACGATTAGGTCGTTGAATGAACCTTAGGGCTCGTTCTTTCGCCAGGTCAGAGCGCCCGATGGACACTTCTCAACCTGCGCGATGATCTCATCCGTCGCCGCCGCGAGTGGGTCGATCCAAGGGCGACTCTTGGGATCGAACACCGCCGGTAAGCCCCGCACACAGTTCCCCGAATGGATGCACAGTTTCGGCTGCCAAATGATCGTCACTTCGCCATTGGAATACTCAACTGTCTCGACACTCATGTATACAGCGTATACCAGAGCCGCTCAAGATTCGCTCACAAATATCAAGATTACGCAGCTTTCAACGCGCGCGCATGACGCATCCGGTCCAGCGCGACAGCAACAACGATAATCGCACCTGTGATAATCTCCTGAACGTAGTTGTCCCAGCCCATCATCGAACATCCCGACCGAATCGTCGCCATAATCAGCGCGCCGATCAAACTGCCCCAAATTGTGCCTTCGCCACCGCTAAGGCTTGCTCCACCGATGACGACCGCAGCAATCGCTTCAAGCTCAAGACCCGCCCCAACCGTAGGGTCGCCCACCGTCAGTCGTGAAAAGAGCATCAAACCCGCAAAGCCCGTGAACATCCCACCGAGGGTAAACACCCAGGCTCGCACTCGACTTGGATTGATCCCACTTAATCGCGCAGCTTCTTCATTTGAACCTACGGCAACCACGTTTCTGCCGAATACCGTTCGCTCAAGAATGATGGTCGCGATCACGGCCGCCGCAATAAGCATCCAAACGCCATAGGGAACCAGCATCCACTTTTGGCTCGGCTTCAGCTGTTGTGTCAGGCTCCCAATCCACGTCAGTGGGGCGTCAATCTTCTGATTGCCCGCCAGCCATTTGGCAAAGCCACGGATCATCAAGAAACTGCCCAAGGTGACAATGAATGGGCTCAACTTCAACCGTGTAACGATCTGTCCGTTGAAGAAGCCCCACGCGGCGCCCGCCCCAATTCCTGCAACTCCGGCAAGCAAGACAGGCATGCCCATTCGATCTAGGAAGTACGCAATCGCAACCGTAACGAAGGCCACCATCGAACCAACGGACAAGTCAATTGCCGCGCTAATGATGATAAACGTCATCCCGATCGCGGCGAAGCCAACAACCGTGGACTGCCGCAAAATGGTTTCGAAGTTACCGAGCGTTAAGAATCGCCCGTTCTCGACGAGAAAACCAAACAGGACGAAGACAATGACCCAAGTGAGTGCGAGGAAGAGAATTCCTCGCACTCGCGGGTTAGAGGGTAGGAAGCGAGTTGCCATCCTACTTGGGCGGAGCGATCAGCTTCGCCACTTCTGGATCGTTCATGTTCGCTTTGGAAACAAACGTTGCACCGGTGTCGATCCGCTTCTCAACCTTCTCACCTTTCAAGTGAGCGACCATTGTCTTTACCGTTTCGTAACCCATCTTGAACGGATTTTGAACAACTAAGCCATCGATCTCTCCGGCAGAAAGACCTTCGACAAGCTTGGTTGAAGAGTCAAAGCCAACGAACTTTACTTTGCCAGCAAGACCGTTCGATTTCAATGCAAGCAGCATCCCAAAGGCGCTCGATTCGTTCGGGCAAAAAACGCCGTCAAACTTTGGTGTGCCATCGGCATTCTTGAATTGGGTGATGAGCTTTTCGCTCATTTCTTGAGCCGTCGCGCTTGTTGCACCGGCAAACTGGTTGTCGCTGATGATCTCGATGTTCGGCTGTGCCTTGAGAGCCATGAGAGCGCCATCTTCACGCTCCATCGTGCTCGCAGAGCCTAACTGATAGCGCAAAACGATTACCTTTTTCGGCCCATCCGTTCCGAGAAGTTTGCCGAGTTCAGACCCCCCGATCATCCCCGCGGCGTGGTTGTCGGTTGCGACAAAGCTGACGGTCTCAACATCCTTCAGCCCCGAGTCAAAGATCGCCACTGGGATTCCCGCAGCTTGCGCAGCCAATACCGAGGCTCGCAGAGCGCTGTCGTCAAGTGGGGCCAAAAGAATCGCCTTCACCTGTTTCGTCGTAAAGTCCTCAACGACCTTAATCTGTTCGTCGCGGTCGTCCTCCTTCAAAGGCCCTTTCCAAATCAGATCGACGTTCATTTCGCTCGCCGCCTGATCAGCTCCAGCGTGAACCGATTTCCAAAACTCGTGGGTGGTTCCCTTGGGGATCATCGCGATCTGGATCTTCTCGCCAGAACCCGATGATGCTGTGCCAGACGAATCGGCGGGCTTATCGCCACCCGAACATCCAGCTAAGGCCAAAGCGGCTGCGGCCGCGAGAATCCAAATATTGCGCTTCATGCTTGACATGCTTCGTGCTCCCAATTTGCGTTTCTGCAAATTCAATCGTGCCACAAAGAGCCCGGAAAGCGCAAAGGCTTTCAAAAAACTCCCGTGACGCCTTTCCGTCGGCGCCTTTGCCTGGGCAAAATGATACCGATGCTTACCTTCATTGCGCTCGCTACATTTGCACAAGCTTCAAAGATTTATGCAATCGAGTCCCTCGACCTCAAAGCTATGAGGCAAGATTGGGGCACTCCGCAGGTCAATCGCTCCGTTGACAAGAACCCCTTGCGTATCGCTGGCAAGACCTATGCGCGAGGAATCGGAACCCACGCGACCAGCGTGCTCTATCTCAAGTTGGACGGAAAAGGAACGCGCTTCCAGGCAATGGTCGGGGTGGACGACGAATCGGCCAACCAACCTGCGACCGTTGAGTTTCGGATTTATGGGGACGAGAAGCCGCTATGGCGAAGCGGAGTCATGAAACCGGGGAACGCGGCAAAGCCCGTCGATCTGGACTTGAAGGGCATCAAAATGCTCATCCTGTTTGTCGGTGACGGTGGAGATGGCATCAATTACGATCACGCAGATTGGGTAGACGCTTCCATCACGATGAGCTCTGGCGCGCCGATACCGATCGCCGCGCCTGAAGAAAAGGCCGTCATTCTCACCCCGCCCCCACCCAAAGAGCCAAGGCTTACCGGTGCAAAGGTCTTTGGATCAAAGCCCGGCAATCCTTTCCTCTTTACCGTCACGGCAACGGGAGAGAAACCGGTTCGATTTAGCGCGCAGGGCTTACCCAGGGGCCTCAGCCTCGATGGTACGACCGGACGCATCACCGGCACAACTCCCGTCGCTGGGACCTACAAAGTCAACGTCACCGCAACGAATAAGCACGGCAAGGCCACCCGGGAATTGAGGATTGTCGCTGGCAATACTATCGCCCTCACCCCACCGCTGGGTTGGAACAGCTGGAACTGTTGGGGCGGCGCTGTTTCACAAGACAAGGTCCTTCGCAGCGCTAAGGGCATGGCACAGCACCTCAAAGACCACGGCTGGACCTACGTCAACATCGACGACGGCTGGCAGGGCCTGCGCGGAGGTAAATACAACGCGATCATGCCTAACATGAAGTTCCCCGATATGGGCGGGCTCGCAACCCAGATACACGACATGGGGCTCAAAATCGGGATCTACTCCACACCTTGGAGGGGCAGCTACCTTGGGCATATCGGGGGCTCGGCAGACAATCCCGAAGGAACTTACGAATGGACCAAAACCGAAGCCGACGAGAACTACAAGATCAAAACGAACCCGGGACGACACTTTACATTCGGCAAATATAGCTTCATCGACAAGGATGTCCAGCAGTGGGTGGATTGGGAGATTGACTACCTAAAGTACGATTGGGGTCCCTGGAAGGTCGAGGACGTCGAGGCGATGAGCAAGCTCCTGCGCGAGTCGAAGCGTGATTTCGTCTACAGCCTCTCAAACAGCGCCCCCTTCCCTCTCGCTCACGAGTGGGCAGCTCGCTCACACGCTTGGCGCACGACAGGCGACATCTATGATGCGTGGGGCAGCGTGGCTTCCATCCTCGACACTCAAGACAGGTGGAATAAGTTTGCTGGTCCGGGACACTGGAACGACCCCGATATGCTCGTCGTTGGCATGGTCGGCTGGGGCCCAAATCTGCACCCCACCCGGCTCACTCCGAACGAGCAGTACGCCCACATCTCCATGTGGTGCCTCCTCGCCGCCCCGCTCCTGTTGGGCTGCGACTTGGAGAATCTTGATCCATTCACGCTCAACCTCCTCACCAACGACGAAGTCCTCGCCGTCAATCAGGACCCCCTCGGCAAGCAAGGCAAGTTGATCTGGAAGGCAGAGGAGCAAGAGATTTGGGCCAAACCGCTTGAAGACGGTACAACCGCCGTCGGTCTTTATAACAAAGGGGAGTTTCCCGCAAAGATCACGGTCAATTGGGATCAAATAGGGCTCAATGGAAGCGCCGTCGTTCGCGATTTGTGGCGTCAGCGTTCACTCGGCTTCCACAAAGACAGCTTTAGTGCGACAGTGCCCCGACACTCCGTGACATTGGTCAAGATCGGAGCTGCGAAATCGTGAAAGCCGCGTTCTGTATTAGTCTCGCTGTACTCGCGGCAGCAGGATCGGCTCAATCGCGCGACGAGGTCTTCGGAAACATCCGCATCCAGGCGCTCAGCGATACGGTAATTCGTATCGAGCAAAAAGGTCGAGGGGGCTGGGAGGACCGCTCGACTTTTCATATTCAGCGCAAGAAGTGGCGAGGCTCGGCCTACTTCGCCGACCGCGAAGACGATGATGATTTCGAGATGTTCACGGAGAATTGGGAGCTGAAGCTGGACAAGAGAAGCCCAAATCTCAATGACATCGAGATTCGCGACCGAAAAACCAAGACCCTGCTTTGGAAGTGGGATGGCTCCCTTCCAAACAGCGTTTGGTTGCCCAGCCCGGGTGACAAACCCAAGGTCTGGTGGTTTGCCGATGCCCCAAGAATCGTCCCGCCGAAATGGGGACTCACACCTTCGCCCAACCCGAACGATCCCACCTCCGGCTGGGACATCGGCAACAACGCTCCCGACATCTATATCTTCCTCCCGAGCGGCAACTATCGCCAGCTGAGAAAGGACTTCCTGGAACTGACCGGAAGGAACGAGATGCCGCCGCTCTATCTGCTCGGCTACATCCACAGCCGCTACCATCCCTACTCGGAGCAGTCGGCGCTGGGGCTTATCGACGAGTACCGAAAGCGCAAATTCCCGCTCGACGTGTTCGTCATCGACACCGACTGGCGCATCGGAGCGTCGCACGGCTACGACTCAAACGTCAAGCTCTTCCCCGACATGGCCCGCTTCCTCGCCGCCGCGCACAAAAAGAACGTGCGCACCATGTTCAACGACCACCCCGAACCCCAAGCCCCCACCGCCCTCGATCCCAAAGAGCTCGCCTATCGCAGCGAAGGGCTCACCCGCTGGCTGAAGGCGGGCCTCGACGTGTGGTGGTACGACCGGAACTGGGCCGTCGGACTGCGTGAACCCCTGCCAAACCTGCGCAAGGAGGTGTGGGGGATGATGCTCTACCGAGACATCACTCAGGCCGCCAAGCCGAACCTGCGCCCCGCGATGATGGCGAACGTCGACGGCATCGACAACGGCTATCGCAACCGCCCGCCGAACATCGCCGCCCACCGTTTCCCGATCCAGTGGACCGGCGACCAGGGGCCGAGCTTCGATTTTCTGCGCAAGGGCGTCGAGAACGCCGTCCACGCGGGCGTCCACACCACCTTCGCCTACATGAGCGAAGACCTCGGCGGACACACCGGACACCCGAGCCCCGAACTGTTTGTGCGGTTCATGCAGTACGGCGCCCTCTCGCCCGTGATGCGTCTGCACTACACGGCAAGGCTGCCCGACCGCGAGCCTTGGGCGTGGGGCTCCGAAATCGAGCAGATGTGCCGCGACTACACCCTGCTGCGGTATCGCCTCCTGCCGCTCTTCTACGCATCCGCCCGCGAGAACTACGAGACCGGCGAGCCGATCCTCCGCCGTTGCGATCTGGACTATCCACAGCACGCCGAGGCCAAGCGGGACGACCAGTACCTGCTCGGCAAAGGGATTCTTGTTGCGCCCGTCGTAGACGGTATGGCGCAGAAGCCCGTGCCGCTGGAGTGGTTCCGTACTTCCGACGGAGGCAGCGGAATCTTCGGCGAGTTCTTCGACAATCCCAGGCTTGAAGGCACCCCGAGAGTGTCGGACGTCGAACGCGCCATCGACTTCGTCTGGGGAACGAGAGCCCGAGCCTCAACGCTCCCCGCCGACAACTTCTCGGCGCGGTTCACCACGAAGGTCGGCCCCATCCCCGGCGACAAACCGATCAAGCTCGGGCTGATCGCCGACGACGGCGTGCGCATGTGGATCGACGGCAAACTCGTCATTGACAAGTGGGTGCCGCAGGACAGCGTACTCACCTTCAGCCCGCAACATCTTCAGCCAGGAAAAACCTACGACATCAAGATCGAATATATGGAGCTAAGCGGCAACGCGACTTGCCGGCTCGTCTATGCCGACGCGATCCAAAACCCCGTCTCGAAGCGCGACGTGTGGATTCCGCCGGGGCAGTGGCAGAACGTCTGGACGGGCCAAGTTATCAAAGGCCCAACAAAAACGGCTGCAAGCGCCACTCTCGCCCAAATGCCAATCTTCGTGAAGTCCGGCACGATCATCCCGTTAGCGCCTCAGATGGACTATGTCGGTCAAAAGCCTTGGAGTGCCGTTACTTTGGACATCTACCCCGGAGCCTCTGCGACTCAGCTTATCTATGAAGACGACACCACAACCAACGCCTACAAGAACGGCGGAATGCGCAAAACACCCATTGCGGTGTCGACAAAGGGAAAGGATGTGGTCGTGAACATCGGCAAAACGACAGGCGATTACAACGGGGCGTCGAAGTTGCGCGCATGGGAGGTTCGCCTGAACCTCGTCCCCGGCTGGACGCCTGGCAAGCAAGTGAGCAGTGTCACGATAGACGGCAAAGCTGTAAAGGGTTGGAAGGTAACCAAGCAAGACCCCAAGTCTCGCATGCCATTTGCTCTTGCTGGATCAAGCCGTTCGGCAGATGTTCTTGTCCTAAGCATCCCTTCCGCCGACGTTGCCAAAGCGCACACAGTTACAGTGCGTTTTAAGTAATCGCGAAGGTCCAAACAAAGGAAAGCCCCTCCGGTAGAACCGGAGGGGCTTTTTTCGATTCGAGTCTAAGCTTTAGCTTAGAAGCGGATCGAAACCTGCGTGGTCAAGAAACCACCCGTTGCTCGCTGACCGATGTTCGGCAGGCTGAAGCCAGAGACTCCCTTGCCGTCATAGTCGCTCATTTCCCACATAAAGCTCAACTTGGTGTTGTTGCCCATGTCGTGGTTCAGACCAACTCGATACCATCGCTCACGCGGCTTTGCCGGTGCGCCATCAAGATCCCACTCAACCCACTCTCCGCCGAGCATCAGCTTCCAGTTGGAGTTGATGCGGTGGTTAAGAGAAGCTGACAGGGAGTTGAGCTTGTCGTCCTTAGAAAGACCGCTCATGTCGGTCTCGCGACCAACATACCACTGTCCGCCAACGTGCACCGAAGTGTTGCTGCTAAGGTCGAAGCCGATGCCGCCCATGAAGCCCTCAATGTCGGACGGGTTCCAGTACATACCCACACGGCCCCATGAACCAGGAGCGTTGAACTGCGGGTCGATGCTGCGGTATCCGGCCCATGCGTGCCAGTTGCCACCGTCGTAAGAGAGGTTTGCCCACCATGCCGAGTTGTCCTCGTCAACGCGGGTGTCGCTGTTGAGCATGAGGTTCGACTGGGAGTAACCAGCATTGAGCTTCATCCGGTTGTTAACCTTCCAGTTGAAGTCGCCACCGAAGACCACGACTCGGTTGAACACGTCAGAGCTACCGACAACGCCAGCTGTGCTGTTGGAGTCGAAGATGAGGTAGTTCAGGTTCAAGCTACCGCGATCCGTCAACGGCAGTCCAAGCTGGAAGCCGAGGTGCTGATCGATGTAGATCGAGTTGCCGTCCGTGCTCTTGCCAACGGGTCGGTCATCACCGGGGAAGAACGGAGCGCCGGAGCGTCCCGCCATCATCGGGTTGATGTCGATACCGCTAGTGGTGAATCGCTCGCTCTGTCGTCCGCCGAAGACCGTAAGGTCAGCGCTGCCGATCGAGAAGTCGAAGATTCCACCGTCGAAGTACCAGTCGCCGTTGTCCCAGCGCTCGTTCTTGAAGTACGGGCTGTTGTCAGATCGCTTCATGAAGTAGCTGCCAACCTGGTGACCAACTCGACCAAATGTAGCCGAGAAGTTCTGTCCCCAAAGGCTGGTGTCGTACTGCACCCAAAGGGTCTGCCACCAAACGTCGGTGTTGCCCTCTTCGAAAGGCGAACCGCTCCATGTGGACGACTGGTTGCCGAAAGCAACGCGGTCGAGCGGAGTGGAGCTGAGCAAGAAGCTATCATAGGTGCTGCCGAGCGTATTGCCGACAACCAGCGTACCGCCCCACTTGGGACCAGTCTCGTTCGTGCCCTTGATGTTGATTCCCATCTCGTGCAGAACGGTGAAGTCGCGGCCCACACCAACTGTGTTGCCGTTCTTCACGCCTACCGGGCGTCCGTCGACGGTAACGCCAGGGCGCTCGTCTTCGGAGTAGCCA